>URAI01000007.1 GCA_900545725.1 uncultured Eubacterium sp. | reverse complement strand
TAATTCCAGCCTTTTCTCTAAGGTCTATCTTCATCATATTTTCATCTATTAATTTCTTCCATAATTTGTTGTATCTGATTGCCATTATTATCCCTTTCGTATCATTACAACTATTTATCATTTCTTTTTCATTATATCATCGAATTCAATTTATTTCAATTTGAAATTGATTTTTTCAATCTGTTATATATCTGTCTATATCTAACCCATATTTATAGAATAAACAGAGGAATCATCTTCCTCTGCCCCTATTCCACATCTTGTCTTCTACTTTTTCATTATTAGTATCTCATTTAACGCAAGTCCATCAAAACTAAAATCAACTTCACCATTGTTTACTTTCCACCAACCATACTCATTCTGGGCTAAACCGTCATAGCTATAATCAATCTCGTTATGTGAATTATAGCAGTGCCATACATCACCATCTAACCTTAAACTGTAGCCTGTGCTGTCAGAATAAGACTGGTGGTCAAAGGCGTAGGCTGTTACCATTCCCGCTGAATTATCAGCTTTACCTATAAGACCTGCCCCCGTCATTGCTCCTACGGCTACTATTGCCGCCGCTGTTAATGCCTTTACTGTTTTAAAAAGATGTTTTTTTATCATAACTTTTTTATCCTCCACTCACTAATTACTATAACTTTTTATTATTTGCTCTTGTCTTTATAAATTGTTTAATTGTGTCATCCTGTTCTGAATAAGCTTTATCCAATAAATCTATAGGAATTTTTCTTTTTTCATTAGTCCATACGCACACCCTCCCATGCAACCATATCAGCCAGCCATGAAAAGCCAATTTTATATATTATTAAATCCCCCTCCATGACCATTCTATGCTTCCTCGATTATATACCATAAAAAAGAAACAAGTCCTGCTAACATTATCAGAATATACCATACCCCATCCCACCATTATTACGACATTATTATCAAATTACGATAATATTTAAAATAAAATAATATATTTGTTTTTCTGCTATAATTATTATTGGTATTCTTTATAGATACTTTTCGATAAGTTATACAAAAAACTAAATTAGAACGTCTATAGATATTTTTACAACTTCATAAACTGATTTTTTGAATATAATTTTTTGAATATGATTTTTAAATGAATATTTTTTCTCAACCTGCCAATACTAACCATTAGTCTTACAGTGTATTTCATAAAGACAATATTACATTTAATTTGGAGGTTTGAGGTGAGGAAGATAAAAGTATATTTAACATTAACAGCAATTGCTGCCTGTATGCTTGCATTTACAGGATGTGGTACTGAGAATAATAATGAAACCGGGAGTAATACTGATACACAGCGAAACAACGAATCAACCGGAGTTATTGAAGAAGCTGTCACAGGTGTTATAGATGGTGTTGAAGAGATTGTGACAGGTGCTGCCGATGGTATTAAGGATATTGCAACAGGTGCTGCCAATGGACTTGATGAGATAGTAACCGGTGCGGACATGGGTGTTAATGAACACACTGACAGAACAAGAGATAATAATGATGATAATAATAATCAGACAGATTATAATAATACAGACAATACAAATGACAATTTAACGGATAATAGCAACTGGGATGGCAACAATATGAACAATTCCAATACCATAGAATAATTTAATCCAGATTTATACAACAGGTTAATTTAACATTCAAATGTACTTCATTAAAGTATAAAAACAGGCTGGAATGATGGTACTATTCTTATGATAATGGCAAAATACATTTTACCCTGTCATAAAAATATCACAATCATTCCAGCCCGTCTTCATTATTATTAAAAATATTAATCTTAAATTTACAGTATGACACATTAAACATTATACTGATTCAATCTGTCAGAACAATTATTAATTATGAATCTTTATGTGTATACTTAAATATTTATACAAAACAGTTGTAATAATACCATCTATAACTGCCTTAATAAGGTTAAATGGTGCAACCGCTATTGCAACGAATGAAAATATATCATTAATTGAAGAATTAATCTTATTCCCCATTGCAATAAAGCTCTCTATAGGCATGCCATATAATTCCGAATACTTTGGAAGCAGATATAATGCATTAAGAACTGTTCCTGATATTATAAGCACTATTCCACCTGTTATAAGTGAAATAACAGCAACCTTTCTGCTTTTATGGCAGTGATAAATAATTGATGCCGGAAGTACATACATACATCCGAGTATAAAATTAGCAAAATCACCTACAAAAGCTGTTTCTGTTCCCTTGATGCACAGATGAAGTATTACCTTGACAGCTTCAATAGCCACTCCTGCACATGGACCCAACATAAATGAACCTATAAGCACCGGCACTTCACTAAAATCAAGCTTATAAAATGATGGCGCAATAAATGCCATCGGAAAATCAAAGTACATAAGAACCACTGACACTGCTGACAGCATCGCAATAAGAACCATCTTATTAATCTTAGTCTTTTCAGATGAAAATTTAATATTTTTCTTCTTCTCGATAAGTCTTTCACTTATAAATGCCACAAGATACATAAATGCTATCATTAATAACGAAACAATGACAAATTCTACATTCTTACCGAGAGTTTCTAATAATCTGTTCACAGTCCGTTATTCCTCACAACAGCACTCTGCTGCTCTCTTTTCTATAATATCTGTAATCTCTGCCACACCGACCTCTAATACTCTGTGTCCATTAAGAAGCTTATTCTGGATTGTAAAGAATGATACTACCTGAATCTTAACTCCATCCTTATTGATAACTCCATGCTGGTAACATGCACACTTATGTGTAATGAACTGTTCTCTTAATTCATCTACCATGTCTTCATATTCAACACATGGCACAAGATGTTTGAATACAAGTCCTGCATCTACATCTGCCTGTGTATATCCAAAAAGATTTTCAAAGCCTTCGTCAATTGTAATAACTCGTCCACTTCTTAATTCTACAGTATAATGTGTATTTGGAAGTGGTACCATCTTTCTTTCTGCCATATTCTTTCTCCAATTCCGAACCACAATATTAATAACAGCATTTTACCGATATTATATAACAGACAGACCTGCATTATTAATAACAGTTCTATTATTATTAATATTTTAACCTGACAAAATACATTTCTTATATCAGCCTTATATCTATCAGAATATCAATACATGGTTCTTATTATTCTAAATAATAGTTTCAACTTTAAAGCAAAGAGACATTTTTATTAATTACTAACCCTTTTACACATTGCTGTAACTTTATGAATCGTGAACCGGATGCCTCATCCGGTCCAACGACCAATAACCCTGCGGTTATAATTAACTCATTGCCGCCCTGCTGCTAATTAAATTATAACAATATACATATTATTTCGCAAGTGTCTGTAATCTTTCCTGAACCTGTGCAAGCATCTGTGTATATTTCTCAAGCTTTGCTTTTTCTTCATCAATCTTAGCCTGTGGAGCTTTTGATACGAACTTCTCATTATTAAGCATACCATTACATCTCTTAATTTCTCCGTGTAACTTTCCTTCTTCTTTCTTAAGACGTTCTATTTCCTTATCAATATCTACAAGCTCTGCAAATGGAATATAGATTACTGCATCAGGTATTACAGTTGATACTGCATCATCCGGTATTCCAGCCTTGTCCTTTTGTACCACAACTTCACTTGCATATCCGAGTGTTGCAAAGAATACTTTACCATTTTCAAATATATCCCTGATATCTTCATTTTCTGAAACAACAAATACCTTTGCTTTTCTGCTTGGCGCAACATTCATTTCTGCTCTTAAATTTCTTATATTTCTTACAGCAGTCTTGATTGTTTCGATTGCATTTTCATCCTCAGCAAATGAATATTCATCCTTGTATACAGGCCATGATGATATCATAATTGACTCTTCCTTATCCTGGATATTACAGAATATCTCTTCTGTAATAAATGGCATATATGGGTGAAGAAGCTTAAGTGCATCGATAAGAACCTTCTTTAATGTCCATATAGCTGCTATCTTAGTTGTATCCTCATCATTATAAAGACGAGGCTTAACCATCTCGATATACCAGTCACAGAACTCTTCCCATATGAAATCATTTAGCTTGGCAACCGCAATACCCAGCTCATATTTTTCCATATTATCTGTTACTTCTTTAATAAGGTTATTCATCTTAGAAAGAATCCACTTGTCTGCCGCTGTAAGATTGTCAGGCATTGCCGAATCTGCCGTCACCTTGTTATCAGGGTCATTCATCATAATGAATCTTGAAGCATTCCATACCTTATTAGCAAAGTTACGGCTTGCTTCAACTCTTTCCCAATAGAAACGCATATCGTTACCCGGCGCATTACCTGTAATAAGTGTATATCTTAATGCGTCAGCACCATATTTATCAATAACTTCAAGCGGGTCAATACCATTTCCAAGTGACTTACTCATCTTACGACCCTGTGAATCTCTTACAAGTCCGTGGAATAACACCTTGCCAAATGGCTTCTTACCCATATGTTCATAGCCTGAGAATATCATTCTGATAACCCAGAAGAAGATAATATCATAACCTGTTACAAGTACATCTGTAGGATAGAAATAGTCAAGTTCTTCTGTCTTTTCAGGCCAGCCAAGTGTTGAGAATGGCCATAATGCTGATGAGAACCATGTATCAAGTGTATCAGGATCCTGCTCCATCTTACCGCCACACTTAGGGCATGTGCAGACTTCATCCTTAGATACAACCATTTCACCACATTTCTGACAGTAATAAGCAGGTATTCTGTGTCCCCACCATAACTGTCTTGAGATACACCAGTCTCTTATATTATCTGTCCAGTTAAAGTAAGTCTTATCCATTGATGCCGGCATAAGTTCGATATCACCGTTCTTAACACCTTCAACTGCAGGCTTGATAAGCTCATCCATCTTAACGAACCACTGCTGCTTAATCATTGGTTCTACTGTTGTCTTACATCTGTCATGTGTACCTACATTGTGTACATGGTCTTCAACCTTAACTAAAAGCCCAAGCTTATCAAGGTCAGCCACCATAGCTTTTCTTGCTTCATAACGGTCCATTCCTGCGTACTTTCCACCGAGCTTGTTAATTGTAGCATCATCATTTAAAATATTAATCTCTGGAAGGTTATGTCTTTTACCAACCTCAAAATCGTTAGGGTCGTGAGCAGGTGTTATCTTAACTACACCTGTACCAAATTCCTTATCAACATAAGAATCGGCAATAATAGGAATCTGTCTGTCTGTAAGTGGAAGCTCAACCATCTTACCGATAAGATCTTTATATCTTTCATCATCAGGATTAACCGCAAGCGCACTATCACCGAGAAGTGTCTCTGGTCTTGTTGTAGCTATTTCAACAAATCTTCCTTCTTCCCCTGCTATAGGATAGTTGATATGCCAGAAATGTCCTGCCTGTTCCTCATGTTCTACCTCGGCATCTGATATTGAGGTATTACATACAGGACACCAGTTGACAATTCTTGACCCCTTGTATATAAGTCCTTTGTTGTAGAGATTGATAAATACAGTCTGAACTGCCTTAGAACAGCCCTCATCCATTGTAAATCTTTCTCTGTCCCAGTCACATGATGAACCAATCTTTCTTAACTGGCTTGTGATTGTTCCGCCATATTCCTTCTTCCATTCCCAGGTTCTCTTTAAGAAACCTTCTCTTCCAAGTTCATGCTTATCAATTCCCTCGTCCTTTAAGGCGTTAGTTACCTTAACCTCTGTTGAAATACTTGCATGGTCTGTTCCCGGAACCCAGAGTGCTTCATATCCCTGCATTCTCTTAAATCTTATAAGAATATCCTGCATGGTATTATCAAGGGCATGTCCCATGTGAAGCTTACCTGTAATATTTGGTGGCGGCATTACAATTGTAAATGGTTTCCTGCTCCTGTCTACTTCTGCATGAAAATACTTCTTATCAATCCATTTCTGATATAATCTGTCTTCAATATCAGCAGGATTGTATGTTTTTTCCAATTCTTTTCTCATATTCTTCTCCATTCTAATATTTTATATTATTACTTAAAATAAAAAAGCCCTCTGCATACAAAAAGCATATGCAAAGGGCGTAATAATCAGCATGTCACAATATCTGTTGTGAACAAATATAATATACGCGGTACCACCTTTTTTCAACTGCCGGCACATAAATCAAAAATAAAATATCTATACTAACTGTACCGATACAGTCCTCATATCCTTAACGCAGACTATGCGTCAGAAACTAATATTAATAATAACTAATCACACTATATATCAGCTTTTCTTATATACTATATACATAATACTAAACTAAAATGTTATTATAACTTCATTCCTGCTGCTCCAAAGCTACCTTCCACCATAACCTTCACAGATAGTCTTACAGCCAGTGAACCATCCTCTCTTAGAGTGTTTATGGAGTACTCCTCTTCTTCATCGCATTTATAAATATTATCCATTATCAAATTGATTATCAGAATCCCACCTGTGGTCAATCTGAACTCATTCCTTTGTATAATAATATGATTATCAAAAAAAAGCAAGGTTTTTTGTGTATTTTATAAATAATCAAATATACTCATCTGTGCCTGCTCATATTTGTCTTCAAATGTACCCATATACCTGAATATTTCATCAGGATTGCTCATTATATTATTCTGCTTACATACCTGATAAAAATATTTCATAAGCATATTATTATTAGGACTATCAAGAATATAAGAACTTCCATAGCTGTCAATGTACTTTTGTTTAATACCCGGAAAGAATTTGTCGAGTTTTTTGTAAAAATACTCTCTGTTTCCCGTTCTTAATGTAACGCCCATCGAAAAACATATAATTCCTTTGACCTGTGCTTTTATGCACATATCAAGTATCCGTGCTATATTGTCCTTAGTATCATTAATAAATGGAAGTACAGGGTCAAGCCATACAACAGTTGGTATACCCTCATCTCTTAAGCTGCACAGTGCTTCATATCTTTCTGATGTCACACTGACATTCGGCTCTATTATCTTACAAAGGTTATCATCAGCCGTCGTAAGAGTCATCTGAACCACTGCTTTTGATTTATTATTTATGCTTTTTAAGATATCAATATCTCTTAATACAAGTGCAGATTTAGTATGAACTGCCGCTCCAAAACCATATCTGTCTATCAGCTCAAGACATTTTCTCGTATTACACAATGTCTTTTCTATCGGCATATAAGGATCTGTCATAGCTCCTGTACCTATCATACATTTCTTTCTCCTGCTTTTTAATGCAGCTTCCAGCAATTCTACAGCATTTTCCTTAACCTCAATATCTTCAAAATCATGATTCATCTGATAACAGGCACTTCTTGCATCACAATATATACACCCATGCAGACATCCCCTGTATATATTCATGCCATTTTTTGATGAAAGAATCCCTTTTGCCTTAACATAATGCATATTAATCTTTTATGATTATCTCAACAGGACAGTGGTCTGAACCCATTACATTTGTCCTTATGAGACTGTCTGCTACATTATCTTTAATTCTATCTGATACAAGGAAATAATCAATTCTCCATCCTGCATTATTCTTTCTTGCATTAAATCTGTATGACCACCATGAATATATTCCCTCAAGGGTCGGATACTTATCCCTGAAAGTATCTGTAAAACCAGCTTCTATAAGCTCTGTAAACTTATTACGCTCATCATCCGTAAAGCCGGCATTATTACGGTTATTCTTAGGATTTTTTAAATCTATCTCTCCATGCGCAACATTCATATCACCACATACTATTACAGGCTTAACCTTATCAAGCTCCTTAAGATACCCTCTAAAATCATCATCCCATCTCATCCTATAATCCAGTCTTGCAAGCTCTGTCTGTGAATTAGGAGTGTATACAGTCACCATATAGAAATCTTCATATTCCAGTGTTATAACCCTGCCCTCGTGGTCATGCTCATCAATACCAATTCCATATTTAACATTTAACGGCTCCTTCTTTGTAAATACTGCCGTTCCTGAATATCCTTTTCTTTCTGCATAATTCCAGTACTGGTAATATCCCGGCATATCAAGTTCTAACTGTCCTGCCTGCATCTTACTTTCCTGAATACAGAAAATATCCGCATCTTCTTTATTAAAAAAATCCATGAAACCTTTCTGTACACAGGCCCGTATTCCATTTACATTCCATGATACTAATTTCATATGTCTGTCTCCTTTTTACGTTGATATATTACTATTTGTTCTATGATATACAAACATCTAAATTTACCTATGTGCTTAAGTATAACATGTAAATCTGCAATTTACTATAATGACCATTATTTTCTTTCATCAATTAATATATTGATAGTTCTATTTATAATTCCCGTCATTTTTCATCATGCATAAACATATTACAAAAGCGCGTTAAAGCTGCTTGTATGCAATAATTTTTCATTTATATTTTTATTCAAAATAATCTCCAATTTTCCTTTCCGGTTTTCTTTTCAATAACCCAGGTATATTTTCAAATTACTATTCATAGTATTTAATAAGCTCTGCCAATGGATGTATTCCCTTGCAATTTAAAACATTGTTTTTCATTATATTATCAGTAATTGTCTTTGAACTTTTTATTGTCTTTTTTATCATTCATACAGATTCCGTGAAATCAGATACCGTTAATAACTGCGACGCAGAAAACCTGTTCTATAATTATCAGGACACTTCAGCTTCTGACAGCATTGATATTACTCCAACAGCTTCATGCAGCGAAACTTCCGGTCAGAAATATGATGATATATATATCAAAGACTGCTATGAAAACCGTATTGCACTTACATTTGACGATGGTCCCGGAGGTGCCTGTACTGAAAGACTTCTTGACGGACTTCGCAAGCGTAATGTAAAAGCCACATTTTTTCTTATCGGTGAAAATGCGGCTGAATATCCTGATATTGTTAAGCGTATGCATGAAGAAGGACATATTATTGGCAATCATACATTTTCACATATCCAGTTAAGCAGCGTTAATATTGATACTGCATATGCGGAAATAGTTAAAACAAATGAAATAATTTCTGACATCACTTCCAGCTGTCCTATTTATATAAGACCTCCCTATGGAAGCTACTCTGATAAACTGCTCGCTAAAATTAATATGACACCGGTATTATGGACAATTGACCCGAAAGACTGGGATACCACTAATGTAAGCAGCATTGTCAATACCGTGGTAAAAGATGCGGACTGCGGTGACATCATACTTCTTCACGATATATATGATTCGTCAGTGACCGCAGCCCTTGAAATAATTGATGAATTACAGGCAAGAGGGTTCGTATTCGTAACCATTGACCAGATAATTCTTGAATAAATATTATTTTTAATTTTGAATCTTAAGAATAGGCGTCCTTATTATCTGCACTATAAGAGGTATTACCATAAGCACCCATACGATAGGCTCTGATACTATGACTCCCATATATCCAAGCTTTGGAACTAGGACTATTACGATTACTACTTTACCAACCAGCTCTATCATACTTGATATGATAGGCGTTACACGATCGCCTATTCCCTGCATTGAATTTCTGATAATCGTAATCATAGCTGTTACAAAATAAAGTGTCGTGTTTATTCTAAGATATAACGACGCAGTGTCAACAACCTCAGGTTTTGTGCTGCTTGTAAGCACACTTATCATTGCCGGTGCGAAAAGATTAGTAACTATTATTACACCTATACACCATATCCAGGCCATTCCTATAGCTGTCCTGATTCCACGCCTGATTCTCTTTATCTGCCCTGCTCCAAGATTTTGTCCGCAGAAGGTTGCCATTGTCGTACCGAGCACAGAAAAAGAAAGCATAAAAAGCTCTGTAACCTTTCTTGCGGCTGTATGTGCAACTATTATATCTGTTCCAAATGTATTGATAGCAGTCTGCAATGCAACTGAACCAATTGATACCAGTGAACCCATGAGTCCCATTGAACAGCCCGAAGCCATCATCTTTCCTATAAGATTCTTTTCAAATACAATATCCATTTTTGAAAATCTAAGAACCTCATACCGTTTAAACATATATATAACACACAGCAGCATGGCAATAAGCTGTGCAAGAACTGTAGATATAGCTGCCCCTTGTACACCAAGCTTAATTACAACCATAAAAAGATAGTCCCCACCTATATTTAATACAACCGATACCGCAAGGAATATAAGCGGTGTCACTGCATCTCCAATAGCCCTTAACAGGGCACAGCATACATTATACAGCATAAGTATTGTCATTCCGGCAAAGACTATAAAAATATAATCATATGATTCATTTATTATATTATCCGGCGTATTAAGCATTCTTAAAAGAGGCATTAAAAATATCAGAACCAATATAGTCATTATAAGTGAAACAGCGATTCCAAGTATCAATGACATAGCCACTGTTCTTTTAAGATACTTTCTGTCAGAGGCTCCAAAATATTGTGCTGCTATAACAGCAAATCCGTTAGTCAGGCCATTTAAAAAACCTATGACAAGCGTATTAACAGAATTAGTTGAACCTACTGCTGCAAGCGACTGTTCTCCAAGCACCTGACTTACTATCTTAGTATCAACAAGATTATATGTAAGCTGAAGAATATTACCTATAAACACAGGCAGCGCAAATGCAAGTATCAGCTTAACTATGCTTCCCTTTGTTAAATCCTTCATTACTTCACACCAAGATATGTATCAAGTTCTTCTGTTACATCTGCAAGCTCTCTATTAAGTGCCACCGCAAGCTCACCATATAACAGCTTTCTTGACATTGTAAGCATTCTGCTGTCTATTGACTTAAGCTTCCTTAAATCCTTAGCTCGCTCATTCTTGATATTATATAAAAATCTTACCAAATGCATCAGCTTTTCAAGGTCCTGTGACTTTACTATATCATCATATTGCGAAGCCGGTATCCTGTCATTAAGCTTGTCATCTGCTTTGCAGTTCTTCGCCTTATTCATAAGATGTTCAGCTTCTTTTTCACTTACAATATCTCTCATTGCAAGGGTTGTATTACTATCAACAGGCGAATATATTATTCCTTTACTGTCATATACCGGCTGTAGAAAATAGTAGCTTCCCTCAATACCTTTAATTGGAGGAGTTGCTATATCCGTAATCTCACACACGCCTAATACTCCATACACTACCTTTTCACCAATCTCAAACATATTAATCTTCCTTCCTGTTCTAACGCCGGCTGCCTGCTTTCCTTACAATAGTAATTCAAGCTTATGCAGCCATATGTCTTTCATCATAATATTGTATCAATATATACAGTATACAACAATTCTGCCATATTTTCAAAGACAAAATTTTGCATAAATTTACATCCATAAATTTACATTAAAAAAATAATAAAAATCAGAATCAAAGCATAAAAAAAGCCGTGCTAATGAAAATTCATACAATATATAGAATCAATCAAATCCATACTTTGTATAAATCTTCTTAGCACGACTGGCTCTTTATTACAAGTCCTTAATGTATGTATGTAAATTAATATAAATCAACTTTACCTGCTACATTACCATTTGCAACATAATAACAGGCATTATCCTCAGGCTTAACATACAGCTTAAGCTCTTCAACTGTTACATTCTGACTTTCACAATCCTTGATAACTCTTTCATATAATGAAGCTTCATCAATCTGTTTACCACAATGCTGGATATATAAGGACTTAGTAATCTCCTTTTTCTTAGTGGCAGTCTTTCTTGTTGTAGTCTTCTTAGCTGCTGTCTTAGTTGTCTTCGCTGCCGGTTTCTTAGCCGCTGCAGTCTCTTCATCAGCTTTCTTAGCTGTCTTTTTAGCTGCTGGCTTAGCCGTAGTCTTAGCTGCTCTTGTCTTCTTAGCTGCCGGCTTGCTCTCTGTAATCTTCACCTCTGCCTTAACGTCTGCCGCCTTAGTTTCTTCTGACTTTGCTGACTTTGCTGTCTTAGCTGTTGCTGCCTTACTATCATCAGTTGTCGGAGTATCTTTCTTAGTAGATGCCTTTGCCTGTGTGCTTTCTACAGTTGCTTTTGTCTTTGTTGTATCCTTAGAACTTCCAAATACGTCATTAGATTGCATGTTTGCCATGTCCATTACCTCCTCAAACTTTAATACCTGTTATCTGGCATATAACAATGCCATATTATGATAATAATCTGCTATTATAATAGTTTACTATCATAATAATATTAATATCATATAATATTAATACCACATAATATTAAATATTAATACCATAATGATATATTCATAATAATAATATCATTTCAATTAACATGATAAAAACTGTTTAATACTATCAACAGCAAGTTCTTCATCCGAACCTGTTGCCGATACGCTGACCATCATACCCTTTTTTAGCCCAAATGCCATAATTCCCATAAGGCTCTTGGCATTAATATTCTTGCCTTCACTTTCAATCTCAATATGGCTTTCAAACTTACATGCTGTCTGGACAAGCTCCGCTATTGGATTTTTATGTGCTTTCTCAATGTCTGCTACTTCTACTGTCTGTTTCATAGTTTAACATCCACCTTTAACTTTCTAAATATTTCTGTCTTATGTTATTTTAAATCACTTATCAAAGTGTACTCTATCGTTTACAATAAGTCAACCAGTTATATTATTTTTAGTTAATTTTAATAACAAAAGCATTTTGTTGTGAAACAATATTAATCATTATTGTTAATCGTATACTCACTTTAATTCATATATTTAATGTTTGTATTTTTAAGCAGTTCATTAGCTCAGATGTTACTTTCCATCATATCCATCGTTATATAATCCGCTCATCTGCTCATCAAATACTTCTGTGGTCTCATAATCTGAAAGCATCTGTATAAGTTTTTTAATCTTATCATCCTGTATATCAATCCCTTTAAGCTTATCATCAACTGACTGTCTTAATTCAAGAAGATTATTAAACTCTGTATTCTTTTCAATACCTGCTGCCTTTGATACAATTCCTAATGCATAGGCACATTCATAATTACCGGTCATCTTGGCATTTTCAAAACCACATTTAATATTTACTGCCTGTTTTGCAAGCTCTGAAACCAAATTAACACCCCCAAAAAATCGAGTTTTCATATTCTGTAATAATTGTTTTCCTAAGATATCACAATTATATAAACAAAAATACGAAAACTCAAGTGTGCTTACTGCATTTTTTCTTTAAAGTTACTAATATAGTCTGTAATAGTCTTATCCGAGAAATCACTGCTTTCAAGCAGCTTTATAAAATGCGAACCGACTATTGCACCATCTATTACATCAAGAAGAGGTCTGACATCCTCCACTGTTCTTATGCCAAATCCCATCATAACAGGAATATTACTTACTGCTTTTACATCTTCAAGATACTTTCTTATATCCTTATGGAAATTAGCACCCTTTCCTGTAACACCCATCTGCGATACACAGTATACAAATCCTCTTGCATTTTCAAGAATCATAGGAATCCTCTGCTTTGAAACAGGAGCTACAAGCTGTATGAGGATTGGTGCAGCCTCATTGCTGTCTAATGCCGTCTGTAATTCTTTCTGCTCTTCAAATGGCAGGTCAGGAACAATAAGTCCATCAACTCCACATCCGATGCATTTTTTAACAAAATCATCAATCCCATAATGATAGATGGTATTATAATACATCATAAATATTATAGGTACATCTACACCTTCATCTCTTATCTCTGACATCATATCAAATACTTTTGTTAAAGTTGTCCCATTAAGTATTGATTTATAAGAGGCATCCTGAATTACCGGTCCATCAGCTACCGGATCTGAAAATGGAATACCAAGTTCAATAACATCAATTCCTGCTTCCTCCTGAGTCTTAATAATACGCTTAGTTGTTGCCATATCTTTAAGTCCTGCTGTTGTATATGTAATAAATGCTTTCTTATTTTCAGCCTTAAGCTGTTCCATTCTCTGCTCTATTCTATTCATTATTTGTTAGTCTCCTCTCCATTAAGATATCTCTGTACCGTAATAACATCCTTATCACCACGTCCTGAAAGACACATTACAATTATCTGGTCCTCTGTCATATCCTTAGTCATTTTAATGACCTGTGCAAGTGCATGTGCACTCTCTATTGCCGGAATAATTCCTTCAAGTCTTGATAATTCAAGTAATGCATCCATTGCCTCTTTATCTGTTATTGATACATATTCAACTCTTCCTGTATCTCTAAGATAAGCATGCTCCGGTCCTACTCCCGGATAATCAAGTCCTGCTGATATTGAATGTGCAAGTTCAATATTACCGTCATCATCCTGTAAAAGATATGTCTTCATTCCATGAAGAATACCCATCTTTCCAAGTGCCATAGCTGAAGCATGTTTACCTGTCTCAACTCCGAGTCCGCCGGCCTCTGCACCGACAAGCTTAACATCCTTATCATTTATAAATTCTGAGAACATTCCTATAGAATTAGAGCCACCTCCGACACAGGCAACTACTGCATCAGGAAGACGTCCCTCTTTCTCTAAAATCTGTCGCCTTGCCTCAACGCTTATAACCTTCTGAAATTCTCTTACCATCTTAGGATATGGATATGGTCCAACGGCTGAACCTATTACATAAAATGTATCCTCTGCTCTTTCAGCCCATGTCCTTATTGCCTCATTAGTTGCATCCTTTAATGTTGCACTTCCTGATGTTACAGGCTGTACCTTTGCTCCAAGAAGCTCCATTCTGAATACATTAAGCTGCTGTCTGTCCATGTCTTCTTTACCCATATAAACAGTACATTCCATTCCAAAAAGAGCCGCTACTGTCGCTGTTGCAACACCATGCTGACCGGCACCGGTCTCTGCAATAACCTTGGTCTTTCCCATTCTCTTAGCAAGAAGTACCTGTCCAATAACATTATTAATCTTATGTGCTCCTGTATGGTTTAAATCTTCTCTTTTAAGATATATCTTAGTTTTATACTTCGCACTTAACTTTTCTGCAAAATACAGTGGATTCTCCCTGCCTACATATTCCTTAAGATAATAATTATAATCCTTTATAAATTCAGGATCTTTAATAGCTGTCTCAAATTCCTTTTCAAGTGTATCAAGTGTGTTCATAAGTGACTCTGATACGAACTGTCCGCCAAATTCTCCATAATATCTCTTATCCATAATTTCCTCTCTTTCCTGTCTATACAAATGTTTATTTTTCTGACATTTTTATACCCGTTTACAATAACAGGTTTTATTACCATCATGCTTATAATCTGTTATTTTAATGCAATATTTTATATCTGTAATTAAATTTCACACGTTCTTACTGTCTTAACAAATTCCTTTATTTTTTCAGGATCCTTGCCGCCATCTTTATATTCAACGGCAGAACTTACATCTATCACATCAGGTCCGATTTGTTCAATCGCAAGCCTTACATTTTCTTTGTTAATTCCACCTGCAAGAATGAGTTTTTTATTGTTCCTGTTAATATTTTTTATCAGCTGCCAGTCGAATACCTTTCCATTTCCCGGTATGCTTCCATCATAAAGAATTGCACATATTTTATCTGTTATATTTTTATCCGATATATCCTTTATACTATCTACGTTATATGCCCTGATTATAGGTATGTCTGCTGCCTTATAGACTTGCTTTTTAAGCTCTCCATGAATCTGTATATAATCAAAGCCTGCTTCTTCAATCAGCTGTAATTCTTCCTTATCAGGAGATACTGTTACGGCAACTGTCTTAATGTCTGATTTAATGGCTTTTATATAAGCTATGAACTCTTTCGCCTTTTCAATTGTTATATTACGTCTGCTCTTTTCATAGAAAAGCACCATACCACAGTAATCAACCTTATTTTCCACCAGATAATCAATCTCTTGTACAGATGTTATACCACAGATTTTGATTTCAGAAGCTGTAACTTTCTTATTAACCTTAATATCTGATACACTTTCATCTGCCTTATTATATGCATTCTTCCACAATGCGGCAATCTTTCCGGGTGACTCCGCTTCCATAAGTGCCGTACCAATAAGCATTGCCGCAGCACCACTTTTTTTAAGTGTGATAATATCTTTATCATTACTTACTCCGCTTTCTGCTACCACAACCTTTCCATCTGGTATCATAGCCGCAAGTCTTTTAGTTGTATCAAGTGATACTTCAAATGTCTTAAGATTTCTGTTATTAATTCCTATTATCTTAACATCGAGATTAATCATTCTTTTTAATTCTTCTTCATCATGCACTTCACATAACACATCTAGTCCGAGACTATATGCAAGGTCGTATAACTCCTTAAACTTCTTATCATCAAGTATTGCCGCAATAAGAAGAATTGCATCCGCACCGATAACCTTAGCTTCATACACCTGATATTCATCTATTATAAAATCTTTTCTTATAATTGGAAGTGTTGTCATTTTTCTTATCTGTTTCAGATATTCTGTACTTCCATTAAAATGATCCTCTTCAGTAAGACATGATATGGCATCCACAGCCTCGTTATACTGTCTTATTCTTTCCTCAAGATTAACCTTGCTCGCCATTATGCCATGACTTGGCGATGCTTTCTTAAACTCACCTATAATAGATAGTCCTTTTTTTGCAAGCGCATCATAAAAGCTTATGCTTTTTCTTTCTGATTCAAGTGCAAGTCTTTTCATTTCTGCTTCGCTTATATTATTCTTATGCTCTATAAGTCTCTTCTTTTTATCTTCTACTATAATATCAAGTATCATAATTATCCCTCAATTTCTGATATAAAATTCTCAATCAGTTTTTTACCATGTTCAGTATATATTGACTCCGGATGAAATTGTAAGCCATATACCGGATAACTCTTATGCTGTACTGCCATTATCTCACCATCCTCAGTCCTGGCTGTCACCTCAAGGCAGTCAGGAAGTGTATCCTCAATAATTGCCAGTGAATGATATCTTGCAACCCTGATATCATCGTCAAGCCCCTTAAATATGCCGTCATTATTATGATGGATAGCCGACTGCTTGCCATGGCATATCTTCTTTGCATACGATACCGTTGCACCAAATGCTTCACCAATACACTGATGCCCAAGACATATTCCAAGGATAGGCTTTACTCCTGCAAAATGCTTAATTACATCTAAACATATTCCTGCTTCTTTAGGACTTTTCGGTCCCGGAGATATTACTATCTTTTCAGGATTCATTTTTTCAATATCCTCAATAGTGAGTTTATCATTTCTGACTACTTTTATATCTGAATTAAATATTCCCATAAACTGATACAGATTATATGTAAATGAATCATAATTATCTATTAACAGAATCATAACTTATCCTCCTCTATTACTGTCTTAGCAAGTGCCATAACCTTGTTACAGCATTCCATATATTCATTTTCAGGTATTGAATCTGCAACTATTCCGGCTCCTGCCTGAAGGTATACCCTGTCACCTTTCTTAACCATAGTTCTTATTGTAATGCAGAAGTTCATATTACCACCAAAATCAAGATAACCGGTTGCACCTCCATACAGACCTCTTCTTACACTTTCAAGCTCATCAATAATCTCCATAGCCCTTATCTTAGGTGCACCGCTTAAAGTTCCTGCCGGCAGAAATGATGATACAAGATCCAGCGGATGAAGCTTTCCGTTTTTCTTTCCCTCTACAAGTGATACGATATGCATTACATGTGAATATCTCTGAATGCTCATAAAATCGGATACCTTAACCGTTCCAAGCTGTGATATTCTTCCCATATCATTTCTTGCAAGGTCAACTAACATTACATGCTCTGCCTTTTCTTTCTCATCGGAAAGCAGCTCTTTTTCAAGCCTTATATCCTCCTCTTTATCCTTTCCTCTCTTTCTTGTACCTGCTATCGGACATGTATACACTCTTGAATCCGTCTGTTTAACTATCATCTCCGGTGAACTTCCTATAATCTCAAATTCACCAAAATTATAATAATAAAGATATGGGGAAGGATTGAGCTTTCTTAACTCCCTGTATATCTCAAAACCTGTCTGCTTAGTCTTAACTGTCCATCTTTGTGAAAGCACTGTCTGAAATATATGCCCGTCCTTTATATACTGTTTTATCTTTTCAACCTTTTTTTCATACTCTTCAAGCGTGTCCGATTTTTTCAATATTTCACCATCGTGATGTACCTGCATCAGACTTTCTTTTTTGTTAGTTCTCGCCTGTCTTATAAGCTTATCAAGCTCTTCTTGTGCCCGCTGCTTTCCCTCGGGTGTATCAGCCTCAAGCACAACTGCTGTCATTGTCTCAGCCATATGATCTATTGCTATGAATTTATCGGCAAGCATAAGCTGTATTGTCTCTATTCCTATTTCATCAGGATTATCATCGGGAAGTTTTTCTGTATATCTTACAAAATCATAACCAAAGCTTCCAACAAAACCACCCATAAATTCAAGTTCTTCCGCCTCCTTGGTCACTTCAAACTCATCAAAATATTCCTTAAGCCTGTCAAGCGGATTACCTTTTCTTACGTCGCGCTGTCCGTTCTTGTCAATGATGACAAGTGCTTCACCCTCTGACCGGATTATATATTGAGGATCAACACCCATAAATGTATATCTTCCATTTTCCTTATCATTACTTTCCATAAGGAAACCTTTTTTTTCACTTCCAAGGCTTTCATATATCTGTATTGCTGTCTCATTAACTATGCTCACTGTCTTTTTGTACGCTTTCAAAATCTTTTTCATTAAACATCCTCTTTTCTATACATTTTATAATGCTAATGTCTTATCAGATGCCAGGGGCTTTGCTTAACGAAATATATCTGTCTTAATACAAAAAAGTCCCTGACAGCTATAACCAGCTATCAGGGACGAATTATCGTGGTGCCACCCTTGTTCAATGTACAACATTTTATTAATCATAAGAAATACGCTTAACGTATTACCCGTAAATCGTGACAGCTGCCAAACTTTCGTCATAATACTGACTTCGACATCGCCCGCATAAATAAAAAAGGCATATCCGAAACTGGATATGCCACCTGTTGTCATTCTCATTATCTGATACAATAATATATCATACCCCTGTAACGTGAGGTCACGTCATCAGCTACTAAAAATTCACCAATGCATCTCCCAAACCCATTCCCTATGGCTATCCATATCAGCTTCCACCAACGCTGACTCTCTGTGATGTATCTTCCATAAGTACTATTTTGCTCATAGACTTTAATTATTCATATTATATTACAGTTATTATATATAACTGCCCTAAGTTGAGCCTATATTAACACCATATTTTTTAATTGTCAATACACTTATTTTATTTTATGCACAATTTTTGCATATATACTTATTTTATTATTATGAATACATTCTGCATTATTATATTACGCATACAAAATAATCTATCTTCTCATACCCATGCCACAACTTATACCTGAATCATCATCCGGTATCTCTGATATATATGATGCATTAAAAGCTGCATTCACCTCTGGTATCTCCTTTATGCCATCTATGTAATCCTTAAAGTATGTCATAAGGTCCATTCCACTTGTTTCACAGCCCTCGGACTCTTCCCATTCCTTTATTAACTGTATTCTCTCTGATTTTGTTGTATCCTTTATTAAAGTACTTTTCATTTTACTCTCCATTTCTATATGTACTCCATTTCTACATATATTCTGCTTCAAACTGTCTTACAGTTACAGGCTTTGAAAAATAGTATCCCTGATATACCATACATCCCATATGTGTCAGCCTGTCTACCTGTTCCTTTGTTTCAATTCACAGCCACTATAATATGCCGTATTAATTGTATAATGAATTATGAAAAACATATTTAAAAACTGTATTTGTGAATTATCTTATTCCGTATATTCTAACACTATTATTCCTAATTTAAAATATCCAAAAGCTCATCAAAGCTGTCTATCCTCGCATCATACTTCTTAACTTCACCAAATCCATACGCTGCATAAATAAATGGTATGCCTGCATCTATTGCTGATTGTGCATCTCCTTGTGTATCTCCTACATATACCGGATGTTTAAGCTTGTTGCGTTCTATAAGAAGACGGTTACTCTCCCCCTTTGGAAGTCTTGTTCTTCCCCAACACTCTGTGTCAAGAAAATATTTCTTAGTATCATGTGCTTTCATAAATGCTTCTATATATCCATCCTGACAGTTACTTACTATATATAGCTTATATTTTACTGAAATTGCCGCAAGTGTTTCCTTAAGCTTTGGATACAGTATTCCACCCTTCTTCTCAAGATATTTATTTTCAAATGCACACAGCTCATCCATTACAGACATCTGAACCTGTCTTGTTTCACACGGAAACAGCTTCGCTGATATATCATACATGGGAAGACCCATACAGCCGTTAAGATCTTCTTCTGTCACCGTTCTTTTACTTATTTCAGGGTGCTTTTGTAATATAATATCCCATGCCTCACATATTGGTTTAACCGAATTCCACATAGTCCCATCAAGGTCAAATATTATACTGTCCGTATTTTCAAAATTATAATTCATTAAGAAGTCCCTCCAATGCTTTTTCCTGTGTTATATCATATACGATTGAGAAACAGTCCTTGGCAAGCCTGTTATCTCCATCTTTCATCATAAGCTCACCGACCCTGTATACAACACCTATAGTATCTGACTGCGGACCAGGCTCAATGCCATTTTCATCGAATAACTTCTGCATTGAGCGAATATCCATATCCGGTGTCTTATCATTTAATGCCTGCTCAAGATATTTAAGTTCACTGTCCGCATTGTCCGTATGATAATAAATATTACTGTAAATATAACACGCTCTTGCAAGCTCTGTCTTATACTTTGAAAGATTATAATATCCCATGTTGCGGTAATATCTTGCCATAGTTGCCCTTGTACAGCAATATCTGTAGCCCTGTACAGTAACAGCAACATATCTTTCAAGCTTTCCAATATATTTATAACACTCTGCAAGTCCAAGTATCGAATCTAAATCTACCGGATTCCATTCTATTGCATGGATATATGCTTCTTTTGCCGCATTATATTTTCCAAGCTCCATACACAGTCCGCCGTAAGTTCTGTAATACTCACCATAAGGTATCTCTGTACACTTAACATCACATTCCGGTTTGAAATAATATGCATAAATATAATATTCCATTACATGATTAAGACTTATATATATTTCTCTTTCATCGTCTTTACTGCTGCTCATTGCAATAACATCATTACGGCTTACACTTCCTGCCTTTCTTACGCTGACATTTGTCTCTAACTTTTCAAGCAGTTCACTCATCATCTGTCTTGCCTGCTCTTTTTCGCCCTTTTCAAATAAATCTTTAAAATCCTCGTAATATTTTTTTACATCTTCATAATCTGTTATATTAATATCGTGTTTATTTTCCATTTTTTATCCTCTATTATCAATTTTCATATATTTTAAAACTTACATACAAGAACTGCTATTGTTCTCGGTGCTATTTTAATCTGCTTGTCTTTAATCTGGATATCACTTTTAATATCACCGGAGCATATTTTTACTTTCCATTTAGAATCTCCGGGGATTTTAGGAAGCGCAAGCATGTGATTTTCCCAGTGCATATTGTATGCAACATAGATAAGTTCATCTCCTCCGGCATATTTAGAACAATACATTATGCCTATATGTCTGTTATAATTCTCCATAGCACTATACCATGCATTATCACCATGATATGACACATCCGGATATCCGCAGACAAGTCTGTCACTTGCAAGCAGCTTATCATCCATATGAAGAATCTTATTGTCTTTTCTAAATTGTATAAGTTCCCTTACAAACTCAAAAATCTCCTTTGAATAATCCGAATTTTTCCAGTTAAGCCATGAGGTTTCACTGTCTATACAATATGGATTATTATTGCCTCCCTGGGTATTCCTGAACTCATCTCCTGCAAGAATAAGCGGAGTCCCCTGTGACAGCATAAGCAGCATAAACGCATTTTTAATCTGCCGCTGTCTTAAATCTGTTATCTTCTTTTTCCTCGTCTTTCCTTCCGTTCCACAATTCCAGCTATAATTAAAATTCTCACCATCCATATTATTCTCGCCATTTGCCTCATTATGCTTTCTATCGTAGCTCACAAGATCATTAAGCGTAAATCCGTTATGGTTGGTTATATAATTAATACATGCCGCATTAGAAGGATTATTTCTTGCCGTATTGATAAAATCACCGAGCTGGTTTTCTTCTCCTTTCAGAAACTTCCTGACCGTATTCATATAGCCGTTATTATAATCCGCCATGTTTTTATATTTTTTCGCACTTCCATTCCAAAACACTGTAAATATCTTGGTTCTTGATAACACGGGATCTGTCGCTGCTGCACTTAATGCCGCATCAGGTGCATACAGATGTATGCCGTCTATATGATAATTAATAACCCAGTATTTTATGCAATCTGTTATCATACTCACCGGCTCGTCAGTAAAATACATCTCCATTATAACTTCAATTCCATTCTTATGAAGTCTTTTTACCAGTTTTTTAAATTCTATGGTATAATCACTCTTTGCCGGTGCTATTGAACTAAATGCCGCTTTGGGTGCAAAATAAAATGCATCTTTAGTATATCCCCAGTAATTAATCTTTCTTGAAACAATATCACCATCTATAATATCCCTGCTGTCAGGAATATTCATTCCTCCGCTGCCATTCATTGCACCATTCACAATACCTGAATACATATCCGTCTTAAATCTTTTACACTCATCATATTCGTATGCAGGCATCAGCTCAATTGCTGTTATTCCAAGCTTTTTAAGATATGGAAGCTTCTCTGCAATGCCTTTAAATGTTCCTTTATGTGCTACTGCCGACGTACAGCTCTTTGTAAATCCTCTTACATTGAGCTTGTATATTATGCTGTCAGCATAAGAAATACCGGGTGCTGCATCATCTTCCCAGTCGAAGTTTTCCATTCCAACTCGGCTTAGATGTATCTTTTCATGCACTTCTCCATATATTTCACAGCCTGTAACTGTCTTGGCATATGGGTCTGTTATATACTCATTGCCTTTTTTATATACATAATAACATCTGTCAAGCCCCACACCTGTTATTTTGCATGAAAATACATCTCCTGTCTTATATTGCCAATCCATCTTATGTTCAAATATTATATTTTTACAATCTGAATCGTATATTATAAGCTCTATTTCAGGTTCACTTGAGGCAAATGAAAAATTATAGCTTCTGTTTACCTTTGTACAACCCATAATCAATGAATTTCCTTTATTTACTACCATTTTCCTGCCCTCTTATATTTTTAATTTGCTCATATATCAGTTTATGTTTATAATTATAACTTCTTTTTGTATTTAATAAAAGAGTTTTATTTAATTTTAGCATGGTATTTTTATTTGCCTCTCAAAAAATGGTGTTAAAACGTCATAATATTATTATTTTTTAAATGCATATCCCCAATTCTAATATTTTAAAGCTATAAGCCCAGTAAATATGCGGTGTTCATATTTCGCATTAATGTAACCCGCTTTTTTTCTGATATAATGTTGAATATAAGCTGATATTAATTATTTTTTTAATATTTTTCCTTTTTTTCGACGCCTTCATAGTTAAATTCAGGAATAAAACTGTCTTTGTCAGCTCCTCCCTCCTGAATAAATGCATTTTCTACTCCTAGATCAATCGCATAATCAACCACTTTATTATATTCTCTTTTGGTAATATGCCTGTTAAGCTCCTTAATATCACGTACCTGTGGGAGCGGCGTGTACTGGTTCATAATACTTATGTAACAATTATCATTATATGTATCATACAGATATTTTATTACTTCTTTGGAATCATTTAAAAGCCCCGGCAGCATAAGATGTCTTACTATCATTCCTTTTAACATAATTCCATCTTCTATATTCTTATTATAAAAAGTTTTATTTTCATATACGCCCTGGTCAGTTGGCGGATTTTCATCAGCTTTTGTTTTTCTACCTGATATCTGTTTTTCATCCGGCTTTTGATTTTTATCTGATAATAACTTTTCATTAAACAGCGGCTTTCCGGTCTGTCTGTACATCTCTGCTATTGCTCTTTTTGCCACTTCAGGATAATCCGGTGCATGTGAATACTTTTCTGCTGCCAGCGAAGACATATATTTCATATCAGGAAGATATACATCTATAAGTCCTTCAAGCCTTTTTAAGGTATCGACATTTTCATATGAGCTTGTATTGTATACAATAGGAATTACAAGCCCCTGAGCCTTCGCCATTTCCAGTGCTGTTATTATCACCGGTACATAATGTGACGGTGTTACAAGATTGATATTATTAGCTTTTTTATCCTGCAATTCCAAAAAAATCTCTGACAGTCTTTCAACACTTATTTCTTTGCCATCCCTGCCTGCCGCAATATTATAATTCTGACAGAATACACATCTTAACTGACAGCCTGTAAAAAATACAGCCCCGGAACCATTCTTCCCTGAAATACAGGGTTCCTCCCACATATGAAGCGCCGCCCTTGCCAGAAAGACCTGACGCGGCATCTGACAAAAGCCTGCATGTTCACGTATTATATCCATATTATCCGCAGCACTAAATCTTCTGTCTTTATTACATTTTCTCGGACATAAATTACACATAACGTGTTTATCATCTTTTAAATTCATTATTCTTCCCTTTATATATTGTTTTATATTTTCAATTATATTTTATAATGTATTATCATTTAATATCATTATTTTTCTCCATCAGCTCATTAAGTTTGTCCAGTGCCTGCCTGATTCCACCAACTTCATTTATAAGTCCCTGCAAAACAGCCTGCTCTCCTACGAGAATTGTTCCAAGATCCTTTGTTAAAATGCCCGTATTAATCATCATTTTTTCAAGCATCTCTTTTTCTATATCTGCATGTGACGATATAAATGTAACTATCCTGTCCTGTATCAGCTTAAAATAATCAAATGTCTGTGGCGCACCTATTATCATTCCATTCATCCTTACCGGATGTATAATCATAGTCGCCGTCGGTGCAATAAATGAATAATCTGTGCTTACTGCAAGAGGTACACCAATACTATGGGAATCGCCAAGCACCAGTGACACTGTTGGAGTCTTCATGGAGGCAATCATCTCTGCCACTGCAAGTCCCGCACTCACATCACCGCCTACCGTATTCATAATAAATAATACACCCTTTATATCTTCATCATCTTCAATCGCTGCAAGCCGCGGCAATACATGCTCATATTTCGTACTCTTACTGGAAGCTGGAAGCACATCATGTCCTTCTATCTCACCAATAATCGTCATAAGATAGATTTTACCATGTGCTTTATTTTTATCAAGTGTCACCTGTCCAAATTCTTCTATTCTCTGGTCGGATTTTTCTGATTGTATATTTTTGCTGTCATTTTTACTCTCACTATTATTATCAGGATTACTATTATCTGTTGTATAATCTCCTGATATAATTTTATTCGGTATTTCATTTACAACTGCATTATCCCTGACATCTGTTTTTTTGCTATCCATCCTCATCAGATACTCCTCCAGAATCTTTATTATAGTTAATATAATCTGCAATTCTTTTAATATTATTCATTTACCCTTTAGTATTATTCATTTTACCTTGACTTTTACAGTTAATACATTTATAATTATTTAGTAACTATGTTACAGGCTCCTGTGGCTCAGTTGGTAGAGCAACGCATTCGTAATGCGTGGGTCGTGGGTTCAAGTCCCATCGGGAGCTTTATTTTATAGATTATTTTATCTTAATACTATCTGTAATTCATTCACATCCTTAATCAGTTTCCCATAATATAAATTATAAGAATTTCATTTCTGCTGTTACATGCCATCTACACTACGTTAAGACATTGTTTATATGCAGATTATTTTATCGTGAAAGGTATGATTTATATGGAAAATATTCTTTCTATTAATAATGTTTCTTATTCATACCATACCTTAGCAGGTGAGACAAAAGCTTTAGAAAATATAAGCTTTAATGTACGTGAAGGCGATTTTGTTGCTATAGTCGGCCCTTCTGGTTGTGGCAAATCCACGCTTCTTTCACTGATAAGCGGTTTAATACAGCCTGAAAGCGGTTCTATATATATAAATAATGTACCAGCCAATGAATCAACACTTCATATTGGCCATATGTTCCAAAAGGATAATCTTTTTGAATGGCGTTCCATATACAGAAATGTTCTGTTAGGTCTTGAAATCCAGAAGAAATGTACCAATGAAAAGCTTTCACTTGTAAAAGAAATGTTTGACTCCTACGGACTGTCACAATTTAAGAACAGCAAGCCTTCGCAGCTTTCAGGTGGTATGCGGCAACGCGCAGCTCTTATAAGAACTCTTGCACTTGAACCTGATATCCTGCTGCTTGATGAACCATTTTCAGCACTCGATTATCAGACCCGGCTTGAGGTTAGTG
Source organism: uncultured Eubacterium sp. (assembly GCA_900545725.1). Classification (GTDB taxonomy): domain Bacteria; phylum Bacillota; class Clostridia; order Lachnospirales; family Lachnospiraceae; genus Lachnospira. The sequence goes on along the minus strand of URAI01000007.1, from coordinate 33,664 downwards.
ATGATATAGGTAAGATTATCAAATCCAGAAATACAACCGCCATACTTGTAACGCATGATATTGCCGAGGCTATATCCATGGCAGATACAATAATTATTCTGTCTCACAGACCCGGCACAGTTAATAAGATTGTTAATATACACCTTTCCATAGATGAACGTACTCCTTTTAATTCAAGAACTGCACCCGAATTTAAAGATTATTTTAATATGATATGGAAGGAGCTGGAATAATGTCTGAATTACAACACGCATATTATATTAAGGCAAGAAACAGAAAGCGTATGATAACAGCCGCCCGTATCCTGCTTTTTACCGCTATCATCATATTATGGGAGCTATTAACCCGACTGCATATAATCGACGCATTTATATTCAGTTCTCCATCCCGCATTATAAAGACATTTATAAATATGTTAATGGACGGCTCTATAATATACCACACCTGTGTAACATTAGCCGAAACACTTATAAGTTTCGCACTTATTGTCTTTCTTGGAATAAGTATTGCAATTATACTGTGGTTTAACCCGGTTCTCTCAAAAATACTTGAACCATTTCTGATAGTATTAAACAGCCTGCCAAAATCAGCACTTGCGCCAATGCTTATAGTATGGCTTGGCAATAATCCAAAAACCATTATTGTAACTGCAGTTTCCGTTGCTGTATTTGGTACCATCATAAATATATATACCGGTTTTATGGAAACAGACCCTGATAAAATACGCCTCATATACACACTTGGCGGTAACAGACAGCATATACTCACAAAACTCATCCTTCCATATTCCATAAAAATTATTTTAAGCAATATGAAAGTCAGTATAGGTCTTGCACTCGTCGGTGTAATTATCGGTGAATTTCTTGCGGCACGTTCAGGTCTTGGATATCTTATTATATATGGAAGCCAGATTTTTAAAATGGACTGGGTTGCATTATCCATTGTCATATTGTGTATCATATCAATGATTCTATTCAAACTGATTGATTATGCCTACAGAAAATTTTCACTGCCTTAAAGCTGACTTTAAGTGCTATTAATAATTAAAAACTATTTATTTTATAGCTTAAAAATGAAATCTTTATGTTTTGTTGCATTTTTCATACAAATAAAAAGACCTGTAAGCTCTATGTACCATTCTTACATCGTCAGATTTTGATACTGACTTTCTGAAAATGGTTCATTTCTGCTTACAGGTCTTTTCCATCCTATAATGGCTTTGAACTTATAATTATTAGGCTTCATTGCCATTTAAAACTAACTATGGAATACTGACAACCCCATTATTATTACCGTTATTATTACCATTCGGAATTGCAACATTGCCATTATTATTCTGTGTATTATCAGGTATTACAACATTTCCTGTTGTAGACGGCTGTGTAGCTGCCGGCTCGACCGGCTGAGTCAGTGCTGGCGTTGTCACCTCAACCGTGGCCTGTGTCGTACTTTCTGTTGTAATCTCCTGCGTAGTACTCTCTGTAGTCTGCTCAACTGTTGTCTCTTCTATGTGCTGTTGTGTTATATACTCCTGAGTAGTCTGTTGTACAGCCTGTGTTGTAGGTTGTACTGTAGGTGCTTCCTCAGCATTATGATTATACACCCTGGTCTGCGGAAGAGAAGTCTGTTCTTCAATATAATATATTCCAAGATCATCTATCTCACCGGTATATTTATCACGCTGCATTATAACATTGTTATAGAATTTACAATCTTCTGCTAAGAAAGTATTAAATATATGATGTCCAAACTTAGAAGTAAGAGGCTGTGCCTGTGAAAACAGATTAGCACCTAATCCAAGCCTGTCTCCCTCAATCTCAACACCCATGGCCGCAAGAGTAGTCGGGAACATATCAAGTGTTGAAAAATTCCTCAGATATTTAGTATCCTTATCTGTCTGTGCATTAATAAATACTGAATATACTGTTCTGTCATAATTTTCATCAAACTTTGTAAAAAATTCACTCGCATAACTTAAATGATCACCTGTAATTACAATAGTCGTATCATTATAAGCAGGCTGTTTTTCAAACCACTCCATAAATTCTTTAATCTGATTATCTATACAGTTATATACCTTTTCATGTTCATCAGTAAACTTATCTGAACATTTATCACATACATATACATCATCTGCATGTGTATCAAGTGTAGCTGCCGTTATATTAAATGGCTGTCCGCTGTCATATGCTTTAGTAATCTGGTCTTTTATTATCTCAAATGTTACAGCATCATTATATCCCCAGCCTGCTGCATAATCCTGTGATATATATCCTCTCTCCTTAGCCGCTTTATAATCAATAATATCATAATTACCATGCTGCGTATAGAATTTATCTGTTGCTGCAAAGGCTGCATCAAATCCCGATATAAATATGTTCTTATACCCGTTCTTTTCTAAGATATCGCCAATAGTCTTAGTTCCCGGTATAAACTTATAATCAGATGAATAACCATAAGCATTAACCTCGTCATTTAAAGGTACGCCTGACGACTGGGAAACCATTCCCTTAATAGTATATTCACCACCATAACATACATAAGCCTGCCCGCCATTTTCATTCTGTACTGTTACATTATTCTTCTGCAGTTTTGTAAGATATGGCATTATCTCTTTCGTCTCAACACCATTATCCTCTTTTGTCTCCAATGTCTTTTCTAATGATTCAACATACAGGTATAGCACATTACGTTTCTTTTCAGGGAATGTTAACTCAACATCATCAGGATTAACATAATACGTTTCATACATCTGGTCTGCACTGTCAATATCAATTGCATCATCAACCATTATTGAAACATTTAAAATATCCTTATCAGAACCCTGTAATATGTTATTGGTATAATACTCACTGTTTTGTGACAACATCTCATTAAGTTCACCAAGTCCTAATTCTTCTGCAAGCGTCTGTCTGTCAGAGAAAATATTAGTACCAAGTCCTAACCTGTCACCTTCAATCTGTACTCCCATTGCTGCAAGTGTTGATGGAAGCATATCGAGAGTTGTAAATGTCTTAACATAATCTTTCTTCTCAACCTGTGCATTAACAAACATTGAGAAAACTGTTCTGTTATAATCCGTACAGTCATCAAAATATGTTGTTGCAAAACTGCAATGATCACCGCTTATTATAAGTGTCGTATCCTCGTAACAAGGCTGCTTCTCAAACCACTCAATAAATTCAGCAATCTGATCATCCGCACAGTGATATACCTTATCATGTACATCTGTATACTGATTGTCACAATTACTGCATTCATATACATCATCTGCATGTGTATCAAGAGTTGCCGCAGTTATATTAAATGGCTGTCCGCTTTCATAATTGGCTGTAATCTCTTTTTTTAAGATTTCAAACATCTTAAGGTCTTCATATCCCCAGAACACATCATAATCCTCAGGTATATAACCTTTTTTCTTAGCGGCATCCGGATCAACTATTTCATAATTGCCATGCTGGTTATAATAAAGGTCAGTTGCAGCAAACTTACTGTCACAACCTGTAACAAATATATTCTTATAACCATTAGAAGCAAGAATCTGTCCTAATGAAAATGCTCCCGGTAAAAACTTTGCATTTTCATTATAGTTATAGAAATTAATATTAATCATAAGCGGAGTAGCTGATGACTGTGATACCATTCCTGCCATTGTCCAGTCTCCACCTTTTACAACATGACCCTGTTCACCCTTTTCATTGGCTACTGCTATATATTTTTTCTGAAGCTCTGTAAGCTTAGGAAGAATATTAGTACTCTTTGCTCCGCCTTCTTCCTTTGATTCAAGTGTCTTTTCAAGAGATTCTGCATAAAGATATATAACATTCCTCTTCTTCTCTGGAAATGTTATATTAGCTGTAGCAGGATTCACATAATAATCATCATAGAGAGCCGTTGATGTTGTCTTACTCTTTATATATGCCGTAAGACCACTCGCATATGATACATATACCCCTGAACATACAAGCGCTATTATTGATAAACCAAACAATATTCTTCTTAAAGGCATAAATGGAAATAATCTTATGCTAAGCTTGTCTTTGTCCGTTCTTATTTTCATAACTACATTCTTCTTGTAAAAGTTATTAGTAATAATCCATACAACAAGCTCTATTATTACTGTAGGAAGAAGACTCATATATAAAAATGTCCAAATATATGCAGTATCCGTTCCAGTCTTAGGAGCTGTAAGCGTATACAATGTCGAATCAATTGACACATGTCCAAACTTTACAAACATCCAGTTAAGTGAAAATAACAGTAATACCGCTATAAATAATAGTATCATACCTATTATATAAAGCACCTTACCTGCTTTCTTTCTCTCCACCTTTGTAAAACTAAACTTTTTTTCATCTGATCTGATATCTGACATAATCCTATCCTTTTCTAATTCTAAATACTATTCCATTCTGTTACTTTACAAAATAAAATCCACAATGTAAAATAGACTTTAATATTGCGTAAAATGAAGTTTACGCAAAACGCAGTCATCATTATACCCCAAAAATATAAACAATACAACATTTTTATTTTGTTTTAATATAATTTATAAAGGGATTTTTCATCATTTACTTATAATAATTATTTTTCAATATTATATCAGTATTATAATGTCTTCCCGGATTGGAGATTTATGATTTCACTTTCAATAAAAGATACAAAAAACTTTATGTCACAGCTTCTTGTTAAGAATACCTTTGACACACTATACATATCAGAAGCAGATATAGCAACCTCTGTCACTTTTTCCATTAATGGTCTGATTAACAAAGATTATTATACACAGGAAGAATATGAACAGCTCACACATAAAAAATATTCTCTATGGAGTGATATAAAGCCGGTATGCTTTAATCTTATAAAAGGAAAAAAAGTCCCGGCTTCAATGAAACTTGTATTTATTTTCCCTGACAGTCTGTGTGAACATATTATATCAGACTATTCACTTGCATATTCTCTGCCTGATATCAACGCACTGTGTATTAACATAAAATATTTTAACGGCTGTGTAACTATTACCACCGGCACTTCACTTAATATGTTTACTATGGATAAATCAGTCGATGCAGCCTTTGATGATTATATAAAAAAACATCTGTATAATGCCGGTATTGACTATGAAGAACTTAATTAAAAGGCTTATTTATACAATTGACATATAATAATCTTCAGAAAATATTTATACCTTATTTTAGTTAATATTTTTTTAATAATTTCAAAAAAACCTTGCAAATATGCTATTTTCTTACATATGCGCTGTATTTATTAGCACTCAGATAAAATGAGTGCTAATTTTTTCTTGACTTTCAGTCATTATTGTATTAAATTACATCTTGTACAAATACAGTTATATTTAAACTGTAACTTAATTAAACATTTAAGTATAAATATTAACGTTTTCAAAATGGAGGATTATTATGGCAAACGAACATGGAAATTTATCAATTAACAGTCAGAACATTTTCCCAATAATCAAGAAGTGGATGTACTCTGACCATGATATCTTTTACAGAGAATTAATATCAAATGCATGTGATGCAATTACAAAATTAAAGAAGCTTGACCTCATAGGAGAATATGAAGCTCCTGATGATATTGAATACAAGGTAATCGTAAAGACAAGTCCTGAACATAAGACAATCAGGATTATTGATAACGGTATCGGTATGACTAAGGAAGAAGTCAGCGAATATATCAATCAGATTGCTTTCTCCGGTGCAGAGGCTTTCCTTGAAAAATACAAAGATAAGACTAATGAAGACCAGATTATAGGTCATTTTGGTCTTGGTTTCTATTCAGCATTTATGGTTGCTGATACAGTAACTATTGATACTCTTTCTTATAAAGAAGGCTCAGAAGCTGTTCACTGGTCATGTGACGGCGGTACAGAATATGATATGGAGGACGGTACTAAGACTACTCCCGGTACTGAGATAACTCTTTATCTTAATGAAGACAGCTATGAATTTGCTAATGAATATAAAGCAAAAGAAGTAATCGACAAATACTGTTCATTTATGCCACTTCCTATTTACTTTGAAAATGAGGATGCCGGTCAGCTTACAGAAGAAATTCCTGAAGAAGAAGTTACAGAAAAAGATACAGTCCTTGATACATTCGTAAAGGATGCAGTAACAGAAGAAGTCGAAAAAGAAGATGGCACAAAAGAAACTGTTGAGAAAGTTCCTGCTAAGAAAATGGCTAAGATTGTTAAGCGTCCTGTAGCATTAAACGAGACTCACCCTCTCTGGACAAAGCATCCTAATGAATGTACTGATGAGGAATATAAGAACTTCTACCGTTCAGTATTTAAGGATTATAAAGAGCCTCTCTTCTGGATTCACTTAAATATGGATTATCCATTTAACTTAAAGGGTATATTATACTTCCCTAAGATTAATACAGAATATGAATCTATCGAGGGTACAATTAAACTATACAACAATCAGGTATTCGTAGCTGATAACATTAAAGAAGTTATTCCTGAATTCTTACTTCTCCTCAAAGGTGTTATTGACTGTCCTGACCTTCCACTTAATGTATCACGTAGTGCATTACAGAATGATGGATTTGTTAAGAAAATATCAGAATATATCACTAAAAAGGTTGGCGACAAGCTTTCAGGAATGTATAAAACTGATAAAGAAAATTATGAGAAATACTGGGATGATATCAATCCATTTATCAAGTTTGGCTGCTTAAAGGATGAGAAATTCTATGATAAGATGAAAGATTTCATTATATTTAAGAATCTTGACGGCAAGTACCTTACATTAAAGGAATGTCTTGAAGAAAATAAAGAAAAACATGAAAATACAGTATTCTATGTAACTAACGAAACAGAGCAGAGCCAGTATATCAATATGTTTAAGGAAGAAGGCATTGATGCCGTAATTCTTACACATAATATTGACCAGCCATTTATCACACATCTTGAAAGCAAGAATGAAAATGTCAAATTTGCCCGTATTGATGCAGACCTTTCAGACAGTTTCAAGGAAGAAACATCAGAAGATGAATTAAAGGATATTACTGAAACTCTTACAGATACATTTAAAAAAGCACTAAACAAGGATAATCTTGTTGTAAAGGTTGAGAAGTTAAAGAACGCTTCTATCTCATCAATGATTACTCTTTCCGAACAGGACAGACGTATGCAGGATATGATGAAGATGTACAGCATGCCGGGCATGGATCCATCAATGTTTGGTGGTCAGGGTCTTACACTTGTTCTTAATGCTAACAACGACCTTGTTAAATATATCGTAGATAACAAAGAGGGTGAAAATACCCCAATGATATGCGAACAGTTATACGACCTCGCACTCTTAAGCCATGCACCATTATCACCTGAACAGATGACTAATTTCATTGCAAGAAGCAATAAAATCATGGAACTGCTTGCAAAATAATATCTTATACAGTAGAATATGATATGTGAATTAGCCGCACTCGGATACAATTCCGGGTGCGGTTTTGTTATAAGGGATATAAAAGCAGTTCAATATTCTTATTTCACATTTACTAAAATAATGCCATAAACAAAACAGCCTTATCTTAATACATATTGACAGATTGTTTTTTGGCGGAATGGGGATTTATTATATGCAGGAATATGACAACGATTACTACGAAAAGAGAAAACGTCTTTACGATGACTTTGATAAAAATGACGATGAATTGAATGAACAATATAACAAAAGTACTTCTTCCCTTTCTGAAAAGAAGAGCAGTTCATCAGGTATTATCTCTGAAATATTCAGTTATGTTAAAATATTTGCCATAGCAATAATAATTGCATATATCACTACACATTTCATTATTATTAATGCACAGGTTCCAACCGGTTCTATGAAAAATACGATTATGGAGGGCGACAGGCTGATAGGCTTCCGTCTTTCTTATAAATTCAGCAAGCCGGAACGTGGCGACATAGTTATATTTAAGTATCCTGATGATGAGACACAGACATATGTTAAGCGTGTAATTGGCACACCAGGTGATATAGTACAGATAGCGAATGGTAAAGTGTACATCAATAATGAAGAACTTGAAGAGACTTATCTTAAAGAACCTATGAATATTTCTACCAAACAGGAAACATATGTTGTTCCGGAAGGTCATTATTTTATGATGGGCGATAACCGTAACAGTTCTCTTGATTCAAGATACTGGACTAATACCTATGTTGCAGAAGATAAGATTCTTGCAAAGGTCTTATTCCGTTATTATGATGGCGAAAACAAACACATTTCATTCAGTAATATTAATTAATATAATTTATATCACTTACAAAATGAATATATTTTTTTAAAACCTCCATACTATATATAGCCGGTATTACTATATACCTGCTAATATATTTTATGGAGGTTTTTTATGACTAATCTTGATTGTAATGTAAGCTGCTGCTGCCATAATGACAACAGCGAAAAAAAATGTTGTCTTTCTTCTATTAATGTCCGCGGAACAGGTGCCAGTACATGTGACGATACATGCTGTGGCAGTTTCTTTGAAGACAAGTCCGGCTCTGTCTCTAATGCAAGCAATACACCTCATGTAACTCTTGATATTTCCTGCGATGCTGATAGTTGTGTATACAATGATAACTGCAAATGTACAGCCGACCATATCGACATATCAGGAATATTCGCTTCTGCTAAAGACGACACTGTATGTGCAACCTATAAAAGCCGTAACTAACCGGCAAAAAGGTTATTAAATCTTATTATTCAGGTTATTAAAATATGTCAGATAAACGAAGCAATACTGTTAAAACAATCAATATCACGACAGACAACAAAAAATTAATGCAGCTATCATTCTTAAGTTTATTTAGTTCTGTCTGCATACGCAATCTCAAAGAAATATTCTATATTATATACGATTATATTACGATATTATATGGTTTTATTTATGTATATATCCACATCAGGCGGCTTAATAATAAGACTGAGAACTAAAGAAACTTTTTTGTTATTTTTCCAATAGCCTGTTAGTTATTTGTTAGTTATTTGTTAGCTACGCAGGCGTATCTGCATGAATTTATATAAACATTTAAAAAGGACTGTTCCAGCATTTACGCTGGTTCAGTCCTCTTTGACAACTTATAAAAAGCTGTAAATATTAAACTCTTGATAAATATTCTCCAGTACGTGTATCAATCTTAACTGTATCTCCCTGGTTTACGAATAATGGAACTAAAATCTTAGCACCTGTTTCAACGATAGCCGGCTTAGTAGCACCTGTAGCTGTATCACCCTTAACCCCAGGTTCTGTCTCTGTTACTTCTAACTCAACATTGATAGGTGGTTCAATAGCAAATACGTTACCATTGTGTGAACATAACTTAACCATCTCGTTTTCCTTAACAAACTTAAGTGAATCACCAACATTATCAGCGCTTAATGCAATCTGATCATATGTTTCTGTATCCATGAAGTTGTAAAGATCGCCATCAGCATATAAATACTGATATTCTTTTCTTTCAATATGAGCTAAAGTAAACTTTTCTGTTGGTCTGAAAGACTTTTCAACAACACCACCACTTACGATATTCTTTAACTTTGTTCTAACGAAAGCAGCACCCTTACCAGGCTTAACGTGCTGGAATTCTATTACCTGCCAGATAGCATTATCCATTTCCAATGTGATACCATTCTTAAAATCACCTGCTGTTACCATTCTTTGGTATACCTCCTATTTAATCAATAACTTTTATCATTTTATAATAAATCAGCGGTTTTGGCAACCTCTTTTTTACATTTACTTACATAAATTCATATATAAAAGCAATTTCAGCTATTCTTATTCTATCATTCCCTATAATTTAATATATAAAAGCATGCTGTATTATTTGTTTTTCAACATATCCTTTAAAGCCTCCATGGCATACAAATAGCCGTTAAGTCCAAGGCCTACTACCTGTCCGTTACATACCGGCACAGTTACTGATGTATGTCTGAATTCTTCCCTTGTATGTACATTAGATATATGAACTTCAATTTTAGGAATGTCTGCCACTGATGCAAGTGCATCCCTTACAGCATAGCTGTAATGAGTAAATGCACCGGGATTAATAACTATTCCATCCACCTTATCATAATATGCCTGTTGTATTCTGTCTATTATTGCTCCCTCGTGATTACTCTGGAATATTTCAACATCTGCATCAAGTTCTCGTGCTTTTTCATTGATAAGCTTTTCAAGATATGCATAATCCTGATTGCCATATATTCCTTTTTCCCTGATTCCCAAAAAATTAATATTAGGTCCGTTAATTACCAAAATCTTCATAAATTTTCTCCATTCCATGGCATGTTATCGTTTTATTCATCAATTTTAAAAATCATTTTAATCACGATATATCCATAATTATTCACATATTAATAAGCCTCTGTATATTAATATTATATAATGATACCGGGGTCAGAATCTTCCAACTATGATATCTTAATCAGCTATGTATTATGTTATCATACATAGCTTCAAATGATTGGTTATCTGTAGTAATAATACAATCAGCTGTACTCTCATATATATCTTTTCTTGCCCTCATAAGAGCTTCTATCTTATCTCTTACTTTTCCACCGGCAAGCAGTGGTCTTCTAGTATCATTAGAAAGTCTTTTTTCAAGTTCATCTATTGATGTATCAAGAAATACAACCTTACCCAGCTTCTTAAGAAGTGCTCTGTTACATTCTCTTACAGGAAGTCCTCCACCAACTGAGATAACGCTATTATTAACCGACTCTGCAAGTTTCTTTATAGTCTGTGTTTCAAGGTCTCTGAAATACTCCTCTCCCCGGTCTGCAAATATCTCATTAATGCTTCTTTTTTGTACAGATTCAATATAATCATCCGTATCAATAAAATCCATTCCATGATGCTTTGCAATCCATTTGCCAAATGTTGTCTTTCCACAGCCCATAAATCCTATCAGTACTATATTATTCAACTATTCCCAGCTCCTTTTTCATACATTCATACACTTCCTGTGCCTGTTCTTTAGTTACCTGTATATTATTCCATAACTCAAATGCACTTACTCCCTGATATAAAAGCATCTTAAGACCATTATATGACTTCTTACCCTGTTTTTCCATAAGTTTCATAAACTTAGTCTTTACAGGATTATATATAATATCAACTCCTACCAAAGCTTTCCTATAAAATTCCTCATCCTCTATTATTGCCTTATCACAATCAGGATAAAGTCCTACACTTGTTGTCTGGATAACTATGTAATTATCTTTTTCAAGCTTATCATAATCTGATAAAGCCATAGCCTTAACTGTATGTGAATTAAAATGTCTGTTGACATCATCGGCTATGCTCTGTGCTTTCTGCACTGTCCTGTTAAGAATATTTACACTTGCAGCACCCTTATCTGCACATAAAAAAGCAATTGCCCTTGACGCTCCACCGGCTCCAAGTATTATACAATCACTTCCATCAAGCTTAATGTCTGCCTCATCAAGTTCTCTTGCAAGTCCTATAATATCAGTATTATAACCCTTATATCCTTTATCTGTCCTTACAAGAGTATTAACTGCCCCTATAGCCTCTGCTACTTTATCAGTTTCTGCAAGTGCAGCTATAACCTCCTGTTTATGTGGAACCGTAACATTAAGTCCTAATATATTAAGCGCATATGCACCATTAACTGCTGTGCCTACAGCCCCCTTTTCCACCTTAAATGTTGTATATACCATATCAATTCCACAAAGACTGGCGAGCTTATTATGTATAAGAGGTGATATAGAATGTCCTACCGGATTACCAATAAGACCACATACCCTCGTCGTTCCATTAATTATATTCATGACCATCCTCACTTCCGTATAATTCTATACTATATCTTCATTCATCCCATGCTTCTTCATATAAAAATGCAATACAATCTTCTCAAGATATCTCTTAAGTACTATCTGAATCTCTTCATGTTTATCAATAGGCGCAACAAGAATTGTCTTAATTCCTGCTCTGTTAGCTCCCCATACATCAGTAAATAACTGATCACCTATAAATAATGTATTGGTCTTGTCTGTTTCCATAATCTTCATTGCCTTTATATAATTCACAGGTGATGGTTTCTTTGCATTGCTTACATATTGTGACTTTACTTCATAAGCCAGCGGTTTTACCCTTGGCTCTTTATTATTAGATATAATACATGTACTAATCCCCATGGCATGAAGTCTGTCAAATAATTCAACTGCTCTTTTTGTCACTGGTGCCCCATGCTCAACTAATGTATTATCAACATCATATATAATTCCTTTATAACCTGCTTTTTTAAGCTTCCCATAATCTATGTTATATGCAGAATCATAATACACAGTAGGATAAAATCTCTTAAACATATATTCTGTCTATATTCCTGCCTTTCTGATACTTAATGGTAAATATTTATGTAAAACAATATTCCATAAATCATCTGTTCTCAGTCTATGTTATAAATATTGTTAATTATTATACAATCTCTACTTTAATATCTTGTTTATCTCTTCTAAAAATGTATTAACATCCTTAAATTCCCTATATACAGATGCAAATCTGACATAAGCTACTTCATCCAGTTCTTTTAACTTATCCATTACAATTGTTCCAATCTCTGTTGTTGTAACTTCTTTTTCCTCAAGATTAAATATCTGATTCTCAATCTCATCCACTGTCTGATTAATCTTTTCCAAAGATATAGGACGCTTATGACATGACCTTACTATTCCTGCAACAATCTTTTCCCTGTTATAAGGTTCTCTGTTATTATCCTTTTTTATAACCATAAGAGGCATTGTCTCAACTTTTTCATAGGTAGTAAATCTTTTTCCACATTCCTCGCATTGACGACGTCTTCTTATAGAGCTGTCATCTGTTGGTCTGGAATCTATAACCTTTGTATTCTCATTACCACAAAATGGACACTTCAATATAATTACCTCCGTATTTTAATCTGTTACAAATGTATATTTTATCTAAAGGTTAATTATAATTTAATATCATTATATGGTCAACTGTTTATTCCGTTTTAAGATATAATTTATTCTCTTTTAAGATGTAATTTTGTTCCAGTATAAATCACTACATTCTGGCAATGATTAATAAAGAATAAAATTATTAAAATACATTTTAAAGGAGAATTGAATTGGCTGGTTATAAAGTTGAAATATGTGGTGTCAATACCGCCACTCTGCCCCTATTATCCGCAAAAGAAAAAGCTGCACTCTTATCCAAAGTTAAAGCCGGAGATAATCAAGCACGCGAAAAATTCATAAGATGTAACCTGCGCCTGGTTCTAAGTATTGTACAGAGGTTTTCTCAAAGCAATGAAAATGTTGATGACCTTTTCCAGATAGGCTGCATTGGAATGATAAAAGCGCTTGATAACTTTGATATTAATCAGGGTGTACAGTTTTCAACCTATGCAGTTCCAATGATTATGGGTGAGATTAAACGGCATCTAAGAGATAACAGTTCCATCCGTGTAAGCCGTTCACTTAAAGATACAGCATACAAAGCCATTTATGCCAAAGATAATTATATAAAAAATCATCAGAAAGAACCATCTATTACAGAAATAGCCTCTGAAATAGGTGTAAGCCGTGAAGATATTGTAATGGCAATGGATGCCGTACAATCTCCGGTATCACTGTATGAACCTGTATTTTCAGAAGGTGGAGATACTTTATATATAATGGATCAGGTCAGTGATAAAAAGAACAGAGAGGAAAGGTGGGTTGAACATCTTGCTCTTTATGATGCTTTTAAGCACCTTGATAAACGAGAACAGAATATTATAAGATTACGATTCTTTGAATGTAAGACACAGATGGAAACAGCAAACGAAATAGGTATTTCACAGGCACAGGTAAGCCGTCTTGAAAAGAATGCATTACTTTCAATGAAAAAACATCTTATTTAACTGTCCACGCACATATATCATGCCTGTATTCTATTATTAATATAATCTTATCCGCATATACTAATAATACCATAATAATAATCAGAGGTAGCTATGCGTATATGTGAACTGAGAAATAAACAGGTTATTAATGTATGTGACTGCAAAATACTTGGTTATGTGGCTGATATTGACTTTGATGTATGCAGTGGCTGCATCCTCACATTAATTGTTCCGGGTCCTGCAAGGCTATGTGGGCTGTTCGGACACGACATAGAATATATCATTCCTTTTAAATGTGTAAAATGTATCGGTCCTGATGCCGTACTTGTAGAAGCAGACATTGAAAAAATTGCCAATAAATGCATATAAATATTGAAAAACAGCCTGATTTGAATTAAAATAATTTCATAGGTATTCACAGAAATGGAGGAAAATTATGGCTAATAATTATGTTGCTTACGTCGGCTGCTATAATAATGGAACTGACGATGGTATTAATATTTTTGATATGGATGTTGAAAAAGGACGGATTACTAAAAGAAAAGACATTAAGATAAGTAATGCTTCTTTTATCACATTTTCCAACAGTAAGAAATATCTGTATGCAATATGTGATAATGGAGTATCTTCTTATCTTATTAAGGAAGACGGCGACCTTGAATTTATTAACACAAGTTCAATAAATGGCATGCGTGGCTGCCATCTTACCGTTACTTATAATGACCATTTTATTATTGTTTCAGGATACCACGATGGTAAGATTACTGTATTAAGACTTAATGACGATGGTTCAGTTGGCAGCATCACTGACGAGGTATTTCATAAGGGGCTTGGAAGCATTGCTGAACGTAATTTCCGTCCTCATGTCAACTGGTCTGTGTTTACACCTGATAATGAATTATTATGTGTATGCGATCTTGGTATCGACCAGATTAAGGTCTATGAATTTAACCACGATACCGGCAAGCTTAAACTGTATGATATCATCCGAACACAGCTTGAATCAGCTCCACGTCAGATGCATTTCAGCCCTGACGGAAGATTTGCATATGTCGTATGTGAATTAAAGAATTATATTAATGTATATTCATATGACAAAACAAGAAAAGAAAGATTTGAATTTATACAGAACATCTTCACTGTAAGAAAGGGCCACAAGTCTAACAGTGCCGCATCTGATTTCATATTCTCTAATGATGGTAATAATGCCTTATGCTCTAATGCCGGTGATAATACCGTTACCATATACAGCATTAACAAAGAGACAGGTCTGTTAAGCAGTATCTCTTCTCTTCCAATCAGTGGGGATTATCCTAAGTACATATCAATCTTTCCTGATGACAAGCATATTATGTCACTTAACAATGAGAGTAATACTATTACAATATTCACTATTCATTTTAAACGCGGACTTATTGTTATGAATGGACCAGAGATTAAGATTGCCAAGCCTAATAATATGATTATCAAAGAATTATAATTACTAAATAATAATAACTCAATAATATACTTATAACAAACATGCCAGAGGTATTATATGAATCTGAATGGCTGATATAAACTTATTCAATAATTTTCAGGTTTTATCATATGACATTCAGATTTACATAGTATCTCTGGCATATTAGTTTATATTTTTATATATTTATAATTACCGGCTCTGTGTGTTTATAGTCTGAATCTGACACTATATATAATATTAATTGTTATCCGGATTGTACTTTTCTGACTGTACCTTTATAAGTTCAGCATCATCAAAATAATTAATCTTCATAGATGACTTAACTTCATCAAGTGTCTGCTGTGCAACCTTATATGCTTCTTCTGAACCTTTCTTAAGAATATTATACACTTCAGGAATATCCTTTTCATACTCATGTCTTCTGGCTCTGATTGGCTCAAGCTGCTTATTAAGCACGTTATTAAGGAACTTCTTAACCTTAACATCACCAAGACCACCTCTCTGGTAATGTTCCTTTAATTCATCCAGGTTAGCATAGTCAGGAAGAAATTCTTCAAAATCCTCTGGTGTACTGAAAGCTTCAAGATATGTAAATACACAATTACCCTCAATCTTTCCCGGATCTTCAATTCTTATATGGTCAGGGTCTGTATACATTCCCATTACCTTCTTCTTAACATCCTCCGGTGTATCTGAAAGATATATACAGTTACCAAGTGACTTACTCATCTTAGCCTTTCCATCTGTACCAGGAAGTCTCATACATACCTTATTATCAGGTAATAATATCTGAGGCTCAACGAGTGTCTCACCATATACTGAATTAAACTTTCTTACAATCTCTCTTGTCTGTTCAATCATTGGCTCCTGATCTTCACCTACAGGAACTGTTGTTGCTTTAAATGCCGTTATATCAGCCGCCTGGCTTATAGGATATGTAAAGAAACCGACAGGAATATTAGCTTCAAAATTACGCATCTTTATCTCTGATTTAACAGTTGGATTACGCTGTAATCTCGATACTGTAACAAGATTCATATAATAAAATGTAAGCTCTGTAAGCTGTGGTATCTGTGACTGTATAAATATATTACTCTTATCAGGGTCTAATCCACATGAAAGATAATCAAGGGCAACTTCAATAATATTCTGTCTTACCTTCTCCGGATTATCGGCATTATCTGTAAGTGCCTGTGCATCCGCTATCATAATAAATATCTTATCGTACTCTCCCGAATTCTGTAATTCAACTCTTCTTTTTAATGAACCAACATAATGGCCAAGATGTAATCTTCCTGTTGGTCTGTCTCCTGTCAATATAATCTTAGACATAATACTCCTCCATAATATAAATTAGCTACATTCTGCATATCTACTGAACCGTAACTTTACATATTAATCTTAATATTTAGCAGTTATATGCAATCTGCATACAAATTGTATATATTGTATCACAACTTTTATCAAATAACAACTTGTGTTGTATCATATAATCATAAGCTTTATATGTGTTGTATCATATCGTAAGTTTTACTTTTCTCTAATCTATACACCATATACCTGCAATTTTAAAAAATCATTTTAAATAATGATTTCAAAAAATATTTTAAATAATGATTGTTTAATTACAAAAATCATAGTAGAATATGTCTTAAAGTGAATTTATTGCTTACCATATCAGGCAGCAACAAAAATAAGTATGTTATATTTACATACGCACTAAGATACGGAGGATTATTAATGAGACATTTACTAAACCCACTTGACTTTACAGTTGATGAAACAGAATCACTTCTTGATCTAGCAAGTGATATTGCAAAAGACCCTGCCAAATACAGTCACAAATGTGATGGCAAAAAAATAGCAACTCTTTTCTATGAACCAAGTACACGTACAAGACTTAGCTTTGAATCTGCAATGCTTAATCTTGGCGGATCTGTCCTTGGTTTTTCTTCTGCCAGTTCAAGCTCTGCTGCAAAAGGTGAGAGCGTATCGGATACCATAAGAGTTATCTCATGTTATGCTGATATATGTGCCATGAGACATCCTAAAGAAGGGGCTCCTATGGTTGCAGCCGCTAAATCATCTATTCCTATTATCAATGCCGGTGATGGCGGTCATCAGCATCCTACACAAACATTTACAGATATGATGACTATCCGTGAATTAAGAGGTTCTCTTAATGATTTTACTATTGGTCTTTGTGGTGACTTAAAATTCGGACGTACAGTTCATTCCCTTATCAATTCACTTATAAGATATAAGAATGTTAAATTTATCCTTATATCTCCTAAAGAACTCAGTATTCCTGATTATATCAGGGAAAATCTCATTGACAATAACATAGAATTTAAAGAAGTTGAAAAACTTGAGGATGTTATACCTGAACTTGACATTCTCTATATGACAAGAGTACAGAAGGAAAGATTCTTTAATGAAGATGACTATTTAAGAATGAAAGACTTTTATATCCTTGATAAAGCTAAGATGGCTCTTGCCAAAGATAATATGTATGTATTACATCCACTTCCACGAGTTAATGAGATATCAGTTGAGGTTGATGATGACCCTCGTGCGGCATATTTTAAACAGGTACAATTTGGTGTATATGTGCGGATGGCTCTTATACTTACACTTTTAGGACTTGATAAATAATATTATATTAACTAACCTTAAGAAAGGAGACGCTGCAGGATAATATTGCAGTTTAACTGCTGTTATATTAATACAATACATTAACATTGTTATTATATACAGATAGCAGATTTACAGCAATCTAATGCTATCAGACAATACGTTAGCATTGTTAATATTTATACCCTGACAGCTATTTATAGATATGTTAAATGTAGGACAATTAAATGAGGGCTTCGTTCTTGACCACATTGAAGCCGGCAAATCAATGATGATTTATAACAAACTCGGATTAGATAAGCTTAACTGCTGTGTTGCCATTATAAAGAATGCCCGAAGCAATAAGATGGGAAAGAAGGATATCATCAAAATAGAAGCCGACATTGACCTTGTAGACCTTGATGCTCTCGGCTTTATAGACCATAATATTACTGTAAATATCATTAAAAACGGAGAAATAGTAGAAAAGAAGACTCTCAAGCTTCCAAAGTCTATAACCAATGTAATAAAATGCCAGAACCCAAGATGTATTACATCTATTGAACAGGAGCTTGATAATATCTTCATTCTTACAGATGAAGAAAAGCAGGTATACAGATGTAAATATTGTGAAGAAAAATATACCCGTCAGAACCGTCATATAGATTAATCACATATACTATTATGATTTCCTATCAATTAATCTGATATAAAATTAACAGCGGCAGCCCAATGATAAATATTTCATCGGACTGCCGCTTTATTAATCTCTATTTTTATTTTTAAAACTATCAAATACATCTTAATACTGATACATTAATAAAGATATGTTTAACATACCCTTTTAAAATTTAAAAAATAAAAAGCTCTAATTAACCAGCTTTAAATTCTGACTAATAAAAGCTTTTATAATAATCATAATTGTACTATACATAATAATATTGAGCAGCACTATAAGCCGGGTTATGTATCAGACAATCATCTATCTAGTCCTGCTGTTGCCAGCAGGCTCAAGCGACCTACCTAAAAGCATGACGGGCAGCCATATTGCTTTTGTTTTGGTCTTGCTTCGGATGGGGTTTACATAGCCACTGCCGTTACCGGCAGTGCGGTAGTCTCTTACGCTGCCTTTCCACCCTTACCATGACTGGCATGGCGGTATATTTCTGTTGCACTGGCCTTGGAGTCACCTCCACCGGACGTTATCCGGCATCCTGCCCTATGAAGCCCGGACTTTCCTCACCTGCGGTCTTACGACACTTGCAGCCGCGATTGTCTGTGCTACTCAATATCTTTTTGATTATACTATATTATGATTTAAGTGTCAAAAATATTCTGCTTTTATTTTAACATTTATATGATAAAATATTCTATTTTTATTTTAACATTTTATATAATGTTCTCTAATTTATGAAAAACCTTTATTGCTTAGTTTTTTCTGCTTTATTTTCACTAACAATTCTAAATACACTGAGTCTGAACTGGTCTTCTGTACTAATTCCTATAAATCTTCCTCCATAGACGATTCTTCCTGACTCCTGTACTTCTTTTCTTACAATCTGGACAACAGCTTTAATTCTCTCGCATCCATCAAAATCAAGGTCTGTATTATAATATGAATCAATCTCTATAGGTCTGTCAGTTGCAAATGCAAGACCTGTCTCTGATATATCAATAATACTTACATTAAATTTTTCTTCGTCCTCGTGATGAAAAAATTCACCATTGTTAAGTCTATTAATACTTATAACAGCATTAACATCTACTCTTTTCGCTTTTCTTTGTTCAATCCCCATATAATATCCCTCACTCCTATATATACTTATATGCAGCTGTATATAAACTACAGCCACACATTCCAATGATTATGTATAATAACCAGAGCAGAACGTTATCTGTCCTGATATTATGTTAATGAATAAACATAGCATCCCCAAAACTGAAGAATCTGTATTTTTCTTTTACTGCTTGTTCATATGCATGTAATACATGTTCTCTTCCGGCTAATGCCGAAACAAGCATTACAAGTGTTGATTCTGGAAGATGGAAGTTCGTAATCAGACAATCAATTGCCTTAAACTTATAACCCGGATATATAAATATCTGTGTCCATCCGCTGCATGCAGGAATTGTTCCATCTTCCTTAGCAACCGATTCCAGTGTCCTTGTACTTGTGGTACCTACTGCAATTACCCTGTGACCATTCTTTCTTGCATTATTAATCTTATCGGCTTCTTTTTGTTCAACCATATAAAATTCTGAATGCATATGATGGTCGAGGATATTCTCTTCCTTAACAGGTCTGAATGTTCCAAGACCTACATGAAGAGTTACTCTTGCAATATCTATACCCTTTTCTTTAATCTTTTCAAGAAGTTCCTTAGTAAAATGCAGTCCCGCTGTCGGTGCTGCCGCTGAACCTTCATGTGTTGCATATACAGTCTGATATCTGTTCTTATCTTCTAACTTATGTGTAATATATGGTGGAAGAGGCATCTGCCCAAGCTCATCAAGTATTTCCTCAAATATTCCATCATATGTAAACTGTATAAGTCTGTTTCCCTCTTCTACGATATCAATAATTTCACCTATGAGTTTACCGTTACCAAAGCTTATCTTAGCTCCCACTCTTGCTTTCTTACCAGGCTTTACAAGTACTTCCCATGTATCCTTAAGATCATCCTTCCTGGTAAGCAGAAGCACCTCAATAGCTGCTCCGGTTCCCACCTTCTCACCGATGAGTCTGGCCGGGATAACCTTAGTATCGTTAATAACAAGACAATCTCCCGGATTAAGATAATCAATAATATCCTTGAATATCTTATGCTCTATTGCACCGGTCTTTTTATCAAGAACCATAAGTCTTGAACTTGACCTGTCTGATAATGGATCCTGTGCAATAAGCTCTTGTGGAAGATCATAATAAAAATCATGTAAATCCAAAATCTTACCATACCTTTCTATAACTTAATAATCTACATTCTACAGACATTTTCTAATGCCTGTATACCATACAAAGCCGGACATACAATCCGGCCCTATGGTAAAGGTTGTTAACCTCTCAGTTCAATTCCTAAATCAGAAAGATCTTTTAATATCTTATCCATAATATCTGTTACATCTTTATCTTCAAGAGTTCTATCCTTTGCCCTGAATGATATAGAATAAGCAACTGACTTATAGCCTGTCTTAATCTGGGCACCTTCATATATATCAAATAACTTATAGCTTTCAAGAAGCTTTCCGCCTCTCTTTTCTATAATCTTTTCAACTTCACCCACTAAGAGATTCTTAGGCATTACCATACTGATATCTCTTGATACTGCCGGGAACTTAGCTATTCCTTCATACTTTCTGTCAAATGAGGCAAATCCAACTACTGCCGGCATATCAATAACAGCAATATATGTTCTTTCTCCAAGTGCATAACTATCTGCAACATCAGGATGAACCTCACCAAGATATCCTACTTTAGTTCCGTTATAAATAATCTCTGCCTGACGTCCCGGATGAAGGAATGGCTTACCTGCCTCAGGATTGTATTCAGGTCTTGTCTTCATTCCAACCTTTTCAAAGAATTCCTCAACAACACCTTTCATTGTAAAGAAATCACCATCTCCATAGAAACCTAATGTAAACTGTGTTCTCTCATCAGGAAGTTCATTTTCCTTATCTTCCTTAGGGATATATACAGTAGCAAGCTCATAGAGCTTAACATCCTTATTACGTCTGTTATAGTTAGTTGAAAGTGATGTAAGCATGCCATTTACAGGAAGTGTTCTCATAATTGAGAAATCCTCTCCTAATGGATTAGAAATAACCACTGTATTTCTATATTCTGAATCCTCAGAAAGCTTTAACTTATCAAATACCTTAGGGCTTTCAAATGAATATGTCATAGCCTGTGAGAAGCCACAGAACTGTGCTATCTCCCTTGCTACATTCTCAACCTTATGCTTAAATGATATCTTACCCATTGTTGAAGAACCTGATGGAAGCGTTGTAGGAATATTAGCATACCCGAAGAATCTTGCAACCTCTTCTGCAATATCAGCAGTTCTTAAAAGATCCTGTCTGAATGTAGGTATAATAAGCTCATCAGCATCTTTATCATATACTAATTCAAGTCTTTCAAAATATGACATCATATCTTCAACTGATACATCAGTACCTAAAAGAGCATTAATCTTTTCAGGCTCAAATTTAATTCTTACCTTTTCTTTCTTCTTAGGATATACATCAATTGCACCGCCGACAACTTCACCGGCACCAAGCTCCTCTATAAGCTGGCAGGCTCTGTTCATAGCTTCCATGGCATTTTCAGGATCGAGTCCCTTTTCAAACTTACCGGATGCATCTGTTCTTAAACCTAACTTCTTAGTAGCTTTTCTTATATTAGTTCCATCAAATGTAGCTGCTTCAAAAAGCATTGTTGTTACATCATCTGTAATCTTTGAATTTTCGCCACCCATAATACCTGCAAGACCTATGGCCTTATCAGCATCACATATCATAAGCATAGATGAGTCAAGTGTTCTTTCCTGTTCATCAAGTGTTTCAAACTTTTCTCCATCCTCTGCTCTTCTTACGATAATCTTCCTGCCTGCAATTGTATCAAGATCATAAGCATGCATTGGCTGACCATATTCTGTCATAACATAGTTAGTTATATCTACTATGTTATTGATTGGTCTTATTCCTGCTGATGCGAGTCTTCTCTGCATCCACTTTGGTGATGGTGCAAGCTTAATATTCTTAACAACTCTTGCTGTATATCTGCTGCAAAGGTCAGTTGCCTGCACATCTACTGAGATATAATCATTAACATCTTCCAAATTACCAGTCTTAGTAACTACAGGTGGATTAAATGGCTTTCTGAATGTAGCCGCAACTTCCCTTGCAATACCAATGACACTATAACAGTCAACCCTGTTATTAGTAATCTCATATTCATGTATAGTATCATGGAGTCCGAGATATTCTATGGCATCAGCTCCAACCTGTGCATCATCTCCTAATATATATATACCATCCTCAGCTGCATCAGGATAAAATTCTCTTGAAGAACCAAGCTCTTCAATGGCACACATCATACCTGCTGATTCTACACCTCTTAACTTACCCTTCTTAATCTTAATTCCATTTTCAGGAAGAGGTCCGCCATCATGTCCGCCTGCAACACGTCCACCGTCTAATACTACAGGAACCTTCTGTCCCTTTGAACCTACAGGAATATTAGATGCACCTGTTACAATCTGCACTGTTTCATTTCCTACATTGACCTGACATACTACAAGCTTGTCAGCATCAGGATGCTTTTCTACTGATTCAATCTGTCCTATAACGATATTTTCAAGATTCTTATCGTATGATTCAAAGCTTTCTACCTTAGTTCCTGAAAGTGTCATCGCATCAGCAAATTCCTGTGGAGTAACATCTTCAATTCCCGGTACCATTGCTCTAATCCAATTTAATGATGTATTCATGATTTATTAATCCTTTCATACCTGTTTTTATCTTAAGGATATATTATTGTAAATATATAATCCTTTATTAAATTCTTATACTTTCCGCTTACGTCTTTTACCAGCCATGCAGTATATCTTTATACATGGTTATTAATTATATTATCCTTAATATGAAGAAATAAAGCTTATTTATGACTGGTAAAAATGATAATATAGTTAATTATATTATCATTAGAACTGCTTTAAGAAACGGATATCGTTTTCATATAACAGTCTCATATCATCTATCTCATACTTAAGGTCTGCAATTCTTTCAAGTCCGATACCAAATGCAAAGCCCTTATACTTATCCTTATCAATTCCGCACATCTCAAATACATGTGGATGAACCATACCACAGCCTAATATCTCAATCCAGCCTTCACCCTTACACATACGGCAGCCCTTACCACCACACTTAAAGCATGTAACATCCATCTCAGCACTAGGCTCTGTAAATGGGAAGTGATGTGGTCTGAACTTAACCTTTGTATCAGGTCCGAAGTACTGTCTTGCCCATTCAGCAAGAGTTCCCTTTAAATCCGCAAAGGTTACATTTTCATCAATAACAAGTCCTTCTACCTGATGGAAGCATGGAGAATGTGTCGCATCAACCTCATCTGCTCTGTATACACGTCCCGGTGAAATCATCTTAATAGGAAGCTTTCCTTTTTCCATCTCATGCACCTGTACAGAAGATGTCTGTGTTCTAAGCACAATCTTATCATTGATATAGAATGTATCCTGTTCATCCTTAGCCGGATGGTTAGCAGGAATATTAAGTGCCTCAAAGTTATAATAGTCATATTCAACTTCCGGTCCTTCAACTACTTCATAACCCATTCCTACGAATATATTTTCAACTTCTTCAAGTGCAAGTGTATCAGGATGGCTGTGTCCTACATTATTCTTCTTAGCCGGAAGTGTAACATCAATAACTTCACTCTTAAGCTGTGCTTCTCTTAACTTTGCTGCAAGATTCTTCTTAGCTGCTTCAAGAACTTCTTCAATATTCTTTCTTGTATCATTAACAATCTGACCTACAGCTGGTCTGTCTTCAGGAGCAACATCCTTCATTCCCTTAAGAACTTCCGTAAGCTCTCCCTTCTTTCCTAAGAAAGCAACTCTTACTTCATTTAATTTTTCGAGGGAATCAGTTGAATTAATCTGCTCTAAAGCTTTTTCTTTGATTTCCTGTAATCTTTCTTTCATCATCTTCTTTTTCCTCCATCTGAAAAAACCTAATTTTCATTTTAACACATGCATTGCAATTGGCAAGCAAAATTTTATTTTTTATTTAATATTTATTTAATAGTTGGCTTTTTGTGGTTTTTCCCTTAGCCGGCTTCTCTTTTCAAAGTCTTCTATTATATCAAGTGCTTCCTTCATATAAGCAGGATTGTTATTAGTAATTTTCATAATGTTGCATTTTGCCTCTTCCATAATATCTTCATTATCCTGTATTATGCCTCTTAATCTCTGCCTTTGTACCGTAAGATTATGCCGTACCTCAACCATCTCATTTTTATTATATAAAGCCTTTACTCTTGTAAGCCATACCTGTGTATCGTATACGCCTGCCTGTCTTAATAATGACTGCAGATGTTCCTCTGCCTGATTAAGATTAGTAGTAAGCTTGATTACCCTTTGCTGCTCTTCTTTCATCTCAAGATAAGCTTCAAACTTCTTAACAAGCTCGTATGAGCTTTTCACTCCATATTTGGAATATCCATAATCAAGCGCATTGGCTGCGTTAATATACTTAATCTTAATCTTATTAAGAAGTGCTGCTGCCTTGTTAAGCTTCTTTTCAGTAATCATTACCTGTCTTTCAGTAACTCTTAATATTCCAAACATTCCAAGTGCTATTATAGCTCCAAGTCCGGTTATTACTACAAATAGAAGCATGTTTTGTGTATCATCCATTGCTATCATGGCAATTACAAATATTGAAAAGACAATAACAAGGAATATAACTGAAATAAGTGATATCCTACGCACCTTAAGCTGCCTTTTTGTCAGCTCCTGTGCATCAATACGCAGGGACAATCTTTCCGCCTCAAGAATACGCATATCTCTTTTTACAGCTTCATAATATGATTCCTCTTTTTCAAGGTATTTAAGATTTGTCTTAAAATCATCCTCAATAAGCTCCATTCTTCTGTATGCATTGGCTGAAAGCTTCTTTTCATCTGACTTATACATTCTTCTGTCTACCGTAAGATTATCGACTCTTTCCGCTTCCTGAGATATCTGGTTAAGTATATAATCCGGTGCCGCCTCTATCATCTGTACATCCGAAAATTGTCTTGTAACAAGCTCATATTCACTCATTGACATATCAATATTAACCGCTGCATCTTCCATCACGCTGCATTGCTGCTTTATATACTCGCTTATTTTATTATCATACCTTTTTGCCGTGATTGTTTTCTTAGTTTCTTTTTTATGGATACCTGCACTTTTAGCTCCATCTATAAGAGTCTTTTTTATGGCATTTTTCTCAATCTCAAGCTGTTTTTTATCAGCCTCTTTTTCAATGGCAGCAAGCTGGTCTGACAGCTTTTTTTCGTTCTTTTGACCATTTCTTTTTACAAGATGGTCTGAATTATTGATTTTATCAACAGCATTCATAAGCCCCTTCGCCTGAACGCTGTTTAGAAGCTGGTCAAATCTTTCTTCTTCTTCCTGCGCACGCTTCTTAGCTTCATAAGCCTTATCATAACTGCTTAATGCTTTTTCTTTTTTCTTATCAATATATACCTCAGGATCTTTTTGCCTTGACCTCTGGTTATATATTTCATATTTTCTTTCAAACTGGCTTACAAGCTCATCCACACTCTCATTTTTTACTTTATCTTCTATAGCTTCTTTTTCGGCTTCATACCCATTAAGCTCTCCGGGTGTGATATCCTTATCAATATCTGCGACTGCCATGCTATGATGTTCATTAATATCACCCACAAATGCTTCATCTATATCATATGAAAGGTCGTCCATATTTTCCAAATTATACTCTTCATCATATGTCTTTTTTAAACTTTTAAATATACCCATATTTCCTCATTACCATCTTATGATGTGTACTTTCTGTAATTCTGCTTCCACAATTCAATAAGTGCTTCTATCTGATTATAATACTCTGCCACATGTCCTTCATCCTTCTTTTTAAATGTGGACTCAAGCTGTCCGTATTCATCAGAATATACCGCATTAGACTCACTTGTCTCTATAGCTTTTCTTACAGCAAGCTCCTCTTTTCCTGCATCATCATCTTCAATAATATTACTGCCCTTTGCCATTCTTTCTGCCATCATATATGCTTTCTTATACTCATCATGCTGACCTATTCTATATGCTTCTTTAAAATAAAAAGCCGCCTGTTCAAATAAAAACATCCTTGCATAAGCCACACCAATATTGTTATTAACATTTGCATAAAAAAGCCCCGAAAGACTTGTATCAATGTTTCCATCCAATATCTTCTGATATGTAATAATAGCTTTATAGTAGAATTTATGGTTAAGATAAGAATCTGCCCTTGACTTTAATCTTTCATATACTTTCTGTGTATTAAGAGTCTCAAGTATATCCTTAATCTCATCTATCTCTTCGTCATTATAATAGTCTACATACTTAAGTATTGTAACAACAATCTGTGCAAGTCCCCCACCATTCTGCATAAGATATTCTATCCTGTCTGCAAGTGCATACTCTCCTACATCTTCCTTTATAAATTTAAGAAGTCTGTCATCTATCATATCCATCTCAATTACATATATATTATTATATATATAATAGCTTAACTCTTCCAGTGAATAGATATTAATATCCATACTGTCAATATGCAATGGAACTTGTGACTCCTTAGTTCTGCATAGAATCATTCCACTCATTAAACATTCCCTTCTGATACATTACTCTGTGTATCAAGACATATTTCTTTTCTTATTACTTTACCTGAGCTTTTTGCAAAATCACCAAATCCTCTGTCCGTAACAGTAACAAGCATTGTGTTGTCATTTTTAAATGATATATCCATATTAATCCTTGTAAGTTTTCCCTGTCTGTATGGTATATCACTTATGTCAACATATTCCTCATATTCAATATTAGTGTCGCAGCTTCTTAAAATGAATTTGATTCTTGTTACATCATCGAGTATAAAATCAATATTTCTTTCTGCCATATACCAGTTAGTTCCAGCCCTTACAAGCCTGAATCTTTTTGGAACACCTCTTTCAATTATATCAGTCTCAACAGTTGTAGTTATCCTGTTATAACATGCCGGAATCACATCCTTAAAAAGCCTTGGCTGTACCTCTTCACCGGCACAATAACATGCACCTTTAACAAAAAGATTCTGTCCTGCAAATGCCTTTCTTCCGGTACATAACATCTGGGCAAATTCTTTTGGAAATTCAGAAACATCAAATCCCTGACCCGTAAGATATACTGACGAAAGGCTTCTGTCAGGCATAACACTTCTTATTATTTCCATAAGATGTGAATATCCATCATTAAAGCTCTTATTCTTACCAACTATACTAAGGATTTCAGGGTCAGAAAAGCTCTGTCTCTTTTCCATAATAACATCCTCACCCTGTATCTTTCCCATATACATCTTATATGTATGAAGTCCATCAATAGTATAATCAAGAAGCATAACCCCTGACGTATAAAGTTCTGGTTTCTGACTGAATGCATAATATGCATAACTTTCTTCATGGCTTATAAGAATCCATTGTTCTTTCGAAAACTGCAGACTTTCAAGTGCCGAACTAATACGGTCAAGTATATATTTTTCAAATACCTCAACTGTAATACATATCTTTTCCACCTTCATACGTCCACACTTTGACTTTACCTGTCCGATAAGGCCTGCTATAAAATCTGCAAGTTCCTTAGTATAATCATAATCCAGCCCCTGAGGTATGTTAAATAATTCACACACTTCTTTGGGATTTTCAACAAATGAATCCTTTCCGGCATTAACCGGTTCACATGTATTATCTGTATTATTATACCAGCTCACCTGCGAATATATCTTTTGTATATCAATTCCAATAATCAGTCCGTCATTTAACTGTGCATTATCACTCACGTCTTCCTCCTTTTGACTCTTATGCCATTAATATACTACATTGGTTTAAAAATCTGTGAAACAGCATAATCCTTTATACAATACATTTCCATAAGCTGTTTTAATGTTACCATATCATGCATATCTCTGCTTGCAATCATCTCATTTATATAATCAAATCTGTCTGACAGTTCATCCTCAGCACACTCATTGCATACAATGCTTGAAGTATCTGTCTTAACTGACTCATCATTCTTGTCCTGTGTAAAATAATACTTCATGCTGTCACCATAAAACAGTGTAAATTCTTTGGTAAATACACCACCGGCCTGACATTTCATAACCTCAGTCCTGAACTGCTGCATATCTTCCATTGCATAATGTATCTCAACTCTTTCATCAGGTGCCGCCCTGTATTCTATAATGGTCTTGTCAAATATGTTATATGGCAGCTTAAGTGTTCCCTTAAACTTCTTATAAAATTCAAAATTCTTATTCTTACTGCACATATCATCAAGTATAGCCTGTGCAATCTTTATCTGCATATCCGACATATCTTTCAACTCATTCTCAGAATAATTTTTAAGCAATGCCAGCAGACATATATCAGAAAAGCTTTCATTTTCTTCAATAAGCTCTTCCATTATATGATATACATATATGTCCGATTTTTTCAATTTTACAAAGGAAAGATATGAATTATAACATATATATGCTCTTGTAACAGTCTTATCGGCACCATTTTTATAATAATCCTTAAAGACTCTCTTAAGCCTGTCTGAAAGTTCTCCTGTAAACATCATCTGCGACACAATACGCTCATTTAATTCTTCTGACTGTACATCGAAGTTTTCACATGCTCTCCATAAGTAATACATATTTTCATTGGAAGAATTATGATAAAGTGACATATATCTTAGTATAACTTCATCGTATTTCTTATTTGCAAAAAGGTATGAACATATATTATTAATAACAGAATCATAACCATATTCCGAATCCTCAATAAAATATCTGCAAAGCCTGAAAAGCTTTATCATATCCACGCCTGAAAATCCCAGACTGTTGATGATATTATATGCCTTGTTATACATCCTGTTCTCAATATATATATCCGTAAGTCTCTCAAAATCCAATGCATCAAGCTGTGTACCTTCAACATTGTTATAACTTATCATAAATTCGCCGGCATCTCCATGATTATAATAATAATCTATTATCCATGAATTAATACCTTTTTTGTAAGTATCTTCAAGTTCATCACAGCTAAGAAGCTTTACACAGTTATCAAGTGCCTTTCTGCTGTGATTATTATTTCTTATATTATTCTCATGTACAAATATTGTTATATTGATATTATTACAATTATTATCACTTACAAGCTGTGATAATATCTTGTTATTATCAAATACTCTCTCAAGCTCATACTTGACATTACAATATCTTCTTATTCCTTTGGCATCCTCAAATGCAACAGCGCAGTTGTCCGTATACATCTGTACAAAGGCTGCATGGTTGATTACCGGATATGACATCTCAATATCAAATTCCTTATGCCTTACGATAACATTTGTAATACTCTCATCAAAGCATGTAATCTTATATGCAAATACAAATCTGCTTAAAAAGTCCTTATTGTCATCATCTACCTTGACATTCATAAATATATGTCTGTAAATAATACACAGATTATTGTCAATATGCCTTAACTTCATCTGCTCATACGCAAACTGCTCTATCTGATAGCTGTACTCTTTCATCACCTCTGCATTGTCAATCTCATTTGTCAATACATTGGCATAAAGATATGCTTTATTTTCATAATCTAATTGTGGTTCATATGCAAAATACATAAGAACTATCTTAGGCAGTCTGACCATCCTGCTCTTATCAAGGCTTGCCATATAAAATTCATACAGCCTTGTTATTCTAAGCTTCCTTAAAATGCCCTTTTTATATATTTCAAAATACTGTTCTCCCATGAGTTCATTTCTTATCATATGAGTTACAAGAACATTAAGCATATCATCATCACTAAACATATTATTAAGCTGCTCAAGCAGTCCTAAGTATTTAAGATGAGCTATCTTTTCTTCAGATATGAGGCTGCATACATACTTTGCAAGCTTCTCTGTTACAAGTCCATATCTGCATCCGAAATATAAAACCTGTAATTCAAAGTCATTAAGCACCCTTAAAAGCACCGGCTGTTCATTCATTACAAGCATGGCTTCATAATACATGACAGGACTTCTGTGTCCCTTATGATACATATCCTTTATC
Organism: uncultured Eubacterium sp.; assembly: GCA_900545725.1. Classification (GTDB taxonomy): domain Bacteria; phylum Bacillota; class Clostridia; order Lachnospirales; family Lachnospiraceae; genus Lachnospira. The sequence goes on along the minus strand of URAI01000007.1, from coordinate 2,807 downwards.
CTTGCAAGCTTAATGCTAAGATTCTTCTCTCTTTCAACATCAAGATATAATATAAGCCACAATATTCTCCAGTCATCATGTCCATTCTCATAGTATCTTTCTACGATATTAAGTGCCTTTGCGGTTATTGTGTCGTCTTTTTTCAAAAGTGAATCGACATATAAATAATAACAATATAATTCAGCATTACCATCTTTATTATCGCCTATATATTCAATTACACTATTTAACAGCCACTCTGCATCATCACTTAGCCCCTGCATAACAAATATCTGTGCCTGAGCCAGTTTATAAAATTCGTTATCACTCTTAAAAGCTCTTAATCTTGCAATCATCTGACTGCTTCTTTCAAGCCAGTCACTCATCTGCTCCTTGCGCATCCTGTAATCAAGATATCCCTTAGTAATATTATATAAGGCATTACTCTCTTCTCTCCTGCTTATATCTATAAGAGGTGTATTTCTTACTTCAAGTTCAACGGTATGTTGTGTATTGCCACTCTTTAATGTAATACGTGCAAGATTAAGTCCGGCATGAAGCTTATCTTTTTTGATAGTATATTTTACAATGCACCTGTTACCGGTAAAATTCTCCTCTGTAAGTCTTAATGTCTGTACATTTATAAAATCCGCATCTGATGTTATATCTATATTAAAATATCCCCAGTTATTTCTGGTTATTACAAGCTGCTCCTGTATGTCTTCTTCTATATTGTTAAATGTCTTTTTAGAATCGGATACTTCAAATGTAACAGGCATCTTTTTCTTAACTGCAACAAGAAATTCCTCAATTGCTGCCTGTATATCACTGCTCTTTTTAAGCACCTCATACAGACTCATAAGCTGTTCATTATCATTGATAAATACATTTTTAAATTCATCTGACATAAACAGCTGCTGCGCTTCCTTAGGTTCAGTCTGTACAAGATTGGCAAAATGAAACATATTATATGCCTTGCCAATGCTCGTATCACACATTCTTACGGTAACAGTAAAATCATAATTAATGCTTTCTTCTCCGAGATTACTTACAATATTAAAACTGCCCGTTATATGCTCCTGCGGACGGACCATACGTGTGTCAACCGAATATGTTATGTTATTAGTCCTTCCGCCAAAATTATTTTCCGGTATAACTACCACAGGATTAGTCGAATATACCACTCCCTTAACAAATTCTTTTGAGCTTATAATAAATTCTTTTTCGTATACCCTGCCAGTCTCAATCTGTTCACTTATACTCTTATCTGATAATTCAACAGATGCCTTTTCATATATAAAATTGCCTCTTGCTAAACGGTTAATATTGTCCTTCATTAATATCAGCCTCCGATTGTATTCTTCGCATATGTTCTTTTATATTCTTCTCATATCCCATATCTGTCGGTTCATAAAATTGTGTACCAACAAGTGTATCAGGAAGATACTGCTGTCTTACATAATGATTAGGATAATCATGCGAATACTTATATCCTATACCATGTCCAAGCTTTCCGGCACTCTTATAATGTGCATCCTGAAGATGTGAAGGCACAGGCGCCGTAGTCTGGTCTTTCACCGTCTCCATAGCCTTATCAATTGCCATTATTGCCGCATTACTCTTAGGTGCTGTAGCAATATATATAACAGCCTGTGCAAGTATTATTCGTGCCTCCGGCATACCGATTCTTTCCACTGCCTGCGCTGCCGATACGGCAACCTGAAGTGCCTGCGGGTCAGCATTACCAACATCTTCACTTGCACATATCATCATTCTTCGTGCTATAAACTTCACGTCTTCACCCGCATATAACATTCTTGCAAGATAATATACAGCCGCATCCGGATCAGACCCTCTCATGCTTTTAATAAATGCTGATACTGTATCATAGTGGTTATCACCTGTCTTATCATACTTTATCACACGCTTCTGTATACATTCCTGTGCTATCTCAAGTGTAATATGAATAATACCATCAGCAGATGCCTTTGTAGTAAGTATTCCAAGCTCAACTGCATTAAGCGCATTCCTTGCATCACCATTTGAAATATCTGCAAGAAATTCAAGTGCATCCTCATCTATATGTGCATTAAATGCACCCATACCTTTATCCTTATCATACACAGCCCTGTTAATAAGAGTCTTTATGTCTTCTTTTGAAAGTGGCTTTAATTCAAATATAACCGACCTTGATATTAACGCTCCATTTACTTCAAAATACGGATTCTCCGTTGTCGCTCCTATAAGTATAATCGTTCCATCCTCAACATATGGAAGAAGATAATCCTGCTGTCCTTTATTAAATCTGTGTATCTCATCAACAAAAAGAATTGTCTTTTTACCATACATTCCCATATTATTCTTAGCTGCGGTAATAACATCCTCCATATCTTTCTTTCCGGCAACCGTTGCATTAATCTGCTTAAATTCGGCACTTGTCGTATTGGCAATGACCTTTGCAAGTGTTGTCTTACCGGTTCCCGGTGGACCATAAAATATTATTGAGCTTATCTTGTCTGCCTTAATTGCCCTGTATAACAGCTTATCTTTACCAATAATATGCTGCTGTCCAACAACTTCATCAAGCGTAGACGGTCTTAGCCTTGAAGCTAATGGTGATTCGTTTTTCATTGTATTTTCACGCATATAATCAAATAAATCCATAATTATCAGTGCCTTTCTGAAACGATTGATAATATCATATAATTAATATTTCTAATATATCACATTTTATGACAAAAAAACACCTCTAAACTGTGATTTATTGAAATGCGGGGTGTAGAGACGGGCAGGCTGTGGCTGATATGTAAGATTTGTACGCTGATGGG
>URAI01000006.1 GCA_900545725.1 uncultured Eubacterium sp. | reverse complement strand
CAAATATCACACACCACCACCAATCTGCCTTTTCTACATTTCAAAAAATAATGTGGTTTTGGTATATGCCGAATGTTTCTTTTCAATCAGTTTACATATATTATAACATCAACAATGTATGGGTTATATTCTTGCCGCCTTTACTAGAAGCAGCTTTTCTCCTCTTTTCACCTGCATATCGTCGGGTATTTTTTCTGTCTGTGGGCTGTTTCTTTTTCTTATGGATTCTGTTGTTGTATGATTCTTTCTTGCTATATCCCAGAGTGTTTCCTCACCATTTGCTATATAACCTATTATGCTTGGAAATTTTAAAAATTCATTTTCAGGATATTCACTTAATTCACAATCTATTATTGATCTCACATTATAGGCTTTAAAACAGATAGTATCTAATGATATGCTCCCCTTTATCTCTATCTCGCTTCCTCCTGTCATTACAGCACTTAAATCCTCCACCAATGGATTAATTGTATATTCCATCTTTTCGTAATCATCGCATTTTACCTGTATTTTATGTGAAAATGGTATTGCTGTTTTCATACTTTCCATTGGACGGTTATCATCTGATGTTATATAAAATACGCTTACAACAATCGCTCCATCTACAATAAGTCCTTCATCATCTGATGTTATATCATCTATCTGTGCCATTCCTGTACAGTTACATATCTGTAAAATATTTGTATACTCATCTGTTTTAACTCTCTGTGAAACCCGGCATTTTGAATTATTATGGATAAGAAGCTGTCTTAAAATGGCATCCTTCACCGTTATATCAACCTTTTTTACCGGTGAATATATATCCGTTATTATCTGCTTATCATTCTCTTCATAAGCCCTTACATCTAACTGTATTTCAAGCTCAACTGCTACTTCCCTGTTTTCTCCATCATAATCAGGTTTTATGTCTATATTAGTATTAACTAATGCATATCTTACATAACTAACCATATCAGAATTACAGCCATTTATATCAACAGCACCATCAAAATCTTTTACGGTTTCAAACCACTGCACCATACCATCATCCGCTGCACTGTACATAACAAAAACATTAATCTGTCCATTTATAAGAAGCTTATCATTTTCAAGCCTTGTATTAAAGCTTCTTATATCAATATCATCCCATAATATCTGCGCCATATCAGGCTTTCCGGCCGTAAGACTTATGTTTTCCTTAATCCTTAAATTGTCCTTCTGGTTTAATGCAAGCTGGCAGTAATTGATATTACTTTTAAGTATCTGTATATCATCCTGTTCTTCAAATTCTTCTACCATGTTTCCTACCAGGACATCTTCAAGCTCTTCACATATAACAGTTATTTCAACAACAGCTTTTACACTTATCTTTCTAGAATTAACAGCCTTTACTGTTATATCTTCAAGTCTTGCCAGCGCTGTAATATATGTATTATCCGCCTCTTCTGAAAGATTGATTTTTTCATTAAAATTAAGGCTTCCCGTCATACTTACCGGAATTTTCTTATCAGCCTGTGACCCTGTATATAACATTGCAAAATCCAATATTCCTATAACATCTGCCTTGTCAGCTACAGCCTTAGCTGATTCAATATGGACGATTCCCCTTTCTTTTACAATATTATCTATATCCGGCTTACTGTCAGGAACATTAAAATCATCATCTAACGTAATCTGCATTACATTGCTGCATTTAATTCTGTTTTCATGAATATTTTCTTTTCTGACTATCAATTAACAATTCTCCTTTATTATATTTATTCAGCCATGTTTAAAGAGCTTATTTGTTGATATAACTATTTTCATTACCCTGTTTACATTACCTTTACATAATTAATATGAACAATTATTGATAAATATGACCGGTTTATACATAAAAAAAAAGCTGCACACTAATTTTTAGTGCAACAGCCCTTATTTGCAATTTTACATATTAAATATTACCGGTTCTTCTCTCTTTTCCATCTTAATTACAATATATGGCGTTGTAGGAATTTCATTTACACTCTCACCCTGAACCGGTCCTATCAGGCTTACATCAGCATATATCGCATTTTTTCCAAGATACACATCATTAACCTTAATACTGTATCCGCTTGTTTCCTGAGTACCATATCCGGCAACAAGATACGTATATTCCTTAGTTGTGTATGTAAGCCTCAATGTATTCTTCTTTTTTTCTTTTATAAGCTTCATAAGCTCTTCCGGTACATCCTGATTTTCCACAACTGTGTAATCAATTTCAGATACCTTTTTATTGTCATCAGAAATAACTGAACAGCCCATAAGATGCATAATAACTGCAATTAAAAAAACGATTATTATAGAAATAAGCAGCCTTTTTAATGCTTTACATACAGGCTTCTTTAAATGCTTTATCCGTGATAAGCTTTTACCTGACATAACCTGCCATTCCCTGCATTAATCTTATTAAATAATATTACAATGCAGCTGCTTTTATTCATATTTTTAATCTGTTTAATTATGTTTAACTGTAGTAACTTTTTTAAGCTTAATAAGTGAACCACTTGTCTTATCTACTTTAAGTACAATATCTGCCATTTCTTTAAGCTCTACATCTTTTAATGTAACTGTTGTATCTTCTATGTCTATTTCAGAAGCAGCAAGTTTTTCACCTATATCCTCAATAACATCGTCCTCTTCTAATTCTGAATCAGTCTTATATGCCTCAAAATTAAAGCTCATATCTTCTTCACTGTCAGTTATATTAATTTCATCATTTTCAACACTTTCATCATCCACATCATCTTCTTCAGATTCCGTATCATAAACAATCTCATATTCAAGAGTAATATCATATTTTCCTGCTTCAACATCCGGAAGTTTCATTCTGAATATATCTCCATCTTCATCCTTATCCGCTGTATAATAACCATCAGTATCAAGGTCTTCTTCATCAATATTAACGCCCTTACTATACATAAAATTAATATTGGTATCTGATGTATTATCCCATGCCGTAAGGTCAAACGGATTATTTTCAGCTATATAAATGATAAAATCACCATAAAAATCATATATCTCAAATTTACTGCTTATAAATTCAGGAAGTCTGCTAAATTCATCCATATTGCTTATTAATACAACTTTGCCTGTACATCTGCTGTTGTCATCATAATATATATAATCTCCCCAGTTAGCACCATCATTGTATACATTGTAATTAAGACATCTGTATACCATACTAAGATCGATTATTCTGAAATTCCTGGCATCAATACTTATATCTTCTCCCCATACATATGCCACCGGTACATCAAGCTCATCAACCGCTTCAAGAAGTGGGTATACAACCTCCTGATTAAAAGTATCGTTATGATAATAATTAAATATTCCACATGTCTCTGCAAGTAATATTGCCGATAATACTGTAACAATTATATTTTTAAATATATGTATTTCGGTAAGTTTATCAACCACACTACAGCATATAAGTATCTGCATAAGATATACAATAATCAGATATCTGTACTCAAAAAACACCTCATCATATAACGTATATGAAAACACGAATACAGCTATATTTACAAATATAACAACATATGGAAGTACAAAATCAAAATTCTTTTCCTTTTCCTTAAGCCTTTTTATACCATTAATAACTGATATGACAAAAAGAATAAACATAAAAAGAATAAAGCCTACAGACAAGATCTGTAATATTCCTCTAAGTGAAAAAAGGCTTACAGCAGTCTCTATTGATATTCCGCAGAACAGCTGGAAATATCCCATTATAAGGCTTCCAAGATTCGTCCAGAAGTCATATATTCCTGTAAGAAGCATATTGCTTTCAGGTGAATCAAATGTAAATATATTAGCTGATATTGTCTTTCCTATAAAGCTTAATATAAGCATTACAAGTGAAAATATCATGCCTTTGCTTATCAATACCCTGTAGCTGTTTTCATATAACATCTTAATAAGATAATATATTATACACGGTACTAAAATAGTTATCGCAACATATACACCACTTGATATGCATGTAAGCATATTTGCAAGTGTTGCAAATATAATTGTAGGAATACATTTCTTATTATGTTCCAGCTTAAATATTGCAAGCAGCAATAACATCATAGCCGTAACCTTAATGCTATATGATGCCTGTTCACCAAATACCATGGCAAAATACGAAAGGTTATTATCTGTAAAATGGTCAGGTGTCATAAATGGACATAAGAAAAATACAAATCCAAGCGCCCTTGAAAACGAGGTAAGTCCTATCTCCTTTAACAGATTATAAAATACTATGCATATAATTACGTCTATAATCAGATTGGCAATACCAAATGATACAAAGATATTTCCTGTGATTCCGTAAATAAGTGCCGCAAGTGCATCCGGTGCATCAAGCCCAAGGGTCGTTGTAAGTGCAAATGTATCAGGAACAAGTGACTTATCTCTCCACATCTCAACTGCATGAAGATATGCCGATGAAGCATCAAAGCCAAGATGATATTGCAAATCAAAAAGATTACAATATATTATTACAGCTGCCTGTACACATATTATTGCAAGCATAAATATAAATATGAATGACTTAGGTGTATATTTACCGTCTTTTTTAAACTGTTCCATATAATCTTTTATATTTATTTTCATTTAATTAATCCTTTTCTTTTTTAACTAAATATATTGTGACTTATATGTTAGGAATATTTTAAATTCCTGTCTAACCGGCATACAATTACCACTATCTTTTTTAAACTACGATTATGCCAACTTATAAAATACATATCTTCCATCATCACTTACCATTGGTGTCTTTCCCAGATATTCCGATAATTCCTTTTCAAGCTTAGAAGCACCATCTTCATATCCATATCTGTCTATGTATATTCCACCAAAGTCCTTTGCCTTAAGCTGTGTAACCATATCAGACACCTCAAGCTCTGATACATCCTTATACCATTCTGCCTCCGGATGTTCTTTGTTGACACCAAAACTCCATCTTAAAGTTACCGAATGAAGATATCCGGCAAACGGTTCCTGTGATTTCATAAGATTATGACCTTCTGATTCAGGATATTCCTGATATGGAAGCTGGAAAATAAGTGTATATTCTTCAACATCATTTTCTATGCTCTTTACAAAATTATCATCGCTTGTCCATTGTTCGTAATTATGTATATAAGGAATGTCTATATGCGGATTCTGTTCCCATATTCCAAAAAGCATAAACAATATTACTGCCGTTATGTATGCTGCATGTATCCTTTTATCATCTGTTTTCTTTATTAATTTATCCAAAACAACGTTAAATATTATACAAACTGTTGTTATGCAAAAAAAAGCAATATATACTGATATTCTGTTAAATCCTCTTAATGTCTGTGAAATAAATACAAAAAATACTGTACCAAATCCGCCTATCGTTCCAAAAAGAACTGCACATATATTAAGCTCCGAAAGTGCCACTATACGGCTGTATTCTATGCTTTCATGCTTATCCGTCTTTCTTTTAAATAACATAATAAGAAGAATAAAGAAACCTATAACACCTATTATACCAAGATATGCAGATGCATTTTCATTGACCAGAGGTGCATCGTTATTATATTCCTGTATTATATTTTCAAGATATGTTATGCCATGGCTTCTTACCGGCATAATAAGCTGTATAATCTTAAGCGAATAACTTTCCGCATCATACATGCTTCTTAATCTTCCGGCAGTACCTGAACTTCCACCGATAATACTTATTATCTCAGGCATACAGCCTATAAGCATAAATACTATAATGAGCACAATACATACCGCTGACTGCCTGATACAACGAAGCCTTCCTGAACGCAAGGCATTGACAAGTGCTGTTACCACAAGAAAAAAGCATCCAAGAAACTGCCAGTACACAATACCACTGTTGGCTATAAGCGCTGTAAATATAATAGCTGCAATATTTTTCTTATAATGGAAAAATGTCCTGTCAAATACAAGGAATCTGTCATCTTCATATATCCATATGCAAAGCAATACAAGAAGTGGTATAAAATAATAGCTTGATAATACAAGATGTTCTACATTTCTAAAGAATATGAATGGCAGAAAAGAATATGTCATCGCTCCCATAACACTTATAAAACGTCTTAAATCAAGCTGCCTTAATACAAAATAACTTATAATTCCTATAAGATAAAATGTCGTTAAAAATGTAAAATTAACTCCCTTGACATAATCTCCTGTAACAAGTGTGTACAGCTTAACCATTAACTGGTCCGTATTATGAAGACCGGTAATAATATTATTACTATTATCAAAACCTATTGGTGCTGCAAGCTTATCAGTATATAGATTCCAGCCTGTTTCCTGTGTCATCTTAGCCTCAACAAGACTTGACATGGCATCTGTTCCATCATAACCAAATGGAACAGACATGTCCATGTTCTGTAATCCATAAAAATGTATCAAAAGTGCAGTAGTCACAAGAATGATTACCAATACAGCAATAATATCTTTATAGGTGTTTTTAAAGAACGATATTACCTTTTCCTTCATTAAATGCAATATCCTCTCTGCCTAATAACATCAATTACCCTGTCAACGTACATTTCACATTCCTCGGTACTTCCTGCCTCAACCATAACTCTTACAACAGGTTCCGTACCGCTTTCACGAACAAGAATACGTCCGTTTCCGCCAAGCTCTTCTGTAACTTTGCTTACGGCTTCTTTAACAGCAGCGTCATTTTGAGCTTCTGTCTTATCAGTAACCCTTACATTCTTAAGCACCTGCGGATAGATAGAAAGTGGTGCTGCAAGCTGGCTTAAAGTCTTCTTTCTTCCTATCATTGCCTGCATTATCTTAAGTGCTGTAATAATTCCATCTCCTGTAGTCGCATACTTACTGAATATAATATGTCCTGACTGTTCGCCACCTATTCTGTAACCATGTTCAGACATACATTCATATACATACTTATCGCCTACAGCAGTCTTTTCATATTCAATACCAGCCGCATCAAATGCCTTATAAAGTCCGAAGTTAGACATAACTGTTGTAACTACCTTATTACCTACAAGCTTATCTCTGTCCTTCATATAACAGCCATAAATATATAAAATATGGTCACCTGTTATAACATTACCATTCTCATCAACACAAAGACATCTGTCTGCATCCCCGTCAAATGCAAATCCCACATCAAGATGTTCTCTCTTAACAAGAGCCTGTAAACCTTCGATATGTGTTGAACCACAGTTCTCATTAATATTAGTTCCATCAGGCTGTGCATTAATTACATAGGTCTTAGCGCCTAAGGCATCAAATACTCCCTTCGCAAGTGACCACGCACTGCCGTTAGCGGCATCAAGACCAATTCTCTTATCCTTAAATGAATATATTGCAAGACTCATAAGATATCCCATATATCTGTTACGTCCTGCAGTATAGTCAACCGTACATCCGATTTTTTCCCTTGTTGCATATGGAAGCTCCTCCATATCACCATCAAGATACTTCTCAATCTCATTAATGACATCCTCTCTCATCTTCTCGCCCTTGTCATTAATAAGCTTAATTCCATTATCATAAAATGGATTATGACTTGCAGAAATCATAATACCACAATCAAAGTCTTCTGTTCTTACGACATATGACACACTTGGAGTAGTTGTAACATGTAAAAGATAAGCATCAGCTCCTGATGCTGTAAGTCCGGCTACAAGTGAATATTCAAACATATAACTGCTTCTTCTTGTATCCTTTCCAATAACAATCTTAGCTTTCCCATTCTCATGGTTCTTTCCATAAAACCAGCCTAAGAATCTTCCTACCTTATAAGCATGCTCAACTGTTAAATTAACATTAGCCTCTCCTCTGAACCCGTCAGTTCCAAAATACTTTCCCATTTTAACTCCAATCTGCCATCCAATGGCATATATTTATATTAATATCATTATATTTTTAATAGTGGATGTTATTTTACTAACAATTCTAATACTATAACATATTTATCCATCTGTCATAATATATGCAGATAATAAACATTCTGTAATCATTCTATAATACTATACATTAATTGATTTTAAAAGTCCACGTTTTTGTATAAATTTGTGATTTGTTGAAAACGGGGTGTAGCAGGGGGCAGTAATGGCTGATATGTAGAATTTGTATGCTGATGGACAAGAACTAAGTCGCTCTAAAGATGAGCTTAGCGTATATCTATACCGGACGGGGCGCTGCAAATGCGGCGTCCTGCCGCTTGCAGCTTGATTGCACGTCCTGTGCAATCACCCCTGTGTTTTGTAAGCTCATCTTAAGACCGACTAAGTTCTTCCCATATGCATACAAATTCTACATATCAGCCACTCCTCCCCCCTGCTACATTTCAAAAAACACTATCTATATACGTCATTATATGACGCCTTAAAGTAATCAGCTTCATTAAGGCTGCCATCAAGTGACTTTTTTATAACTTCTGCATATATCTTAGTAAAACGCTGTGCTGTCTCCCCATACATATGACCTTCCCTGTCATAGAAATCTTCCGTTGTCCTGTCAAATGCAGCATAGGATAACAGATTAAAATCATAATATGAAACACCACAATCATCTGCCAGATTAACAATATAGTCATGCGCTGCCTGATAAGAGGCTGTATCCTGTGCAAGAGAATCTGGATCAAGCGGAACTGTTGTAAATACTATATTAATGCCTTTTCGCCTGCACAGATTAACTATTCTTTTAATATATTTGCACTGATTTTTATCAACTTTGCTCTCATCCCACTTTATTCCACCGGTTGTTGACTTTTTATACTCATTATTTCTATATATAAATCCTTTTCCCATATATGTATCATACTTATTCATATTTACAAGAGAAGGGTCGGCAGTCTTATATTCATCAGACAGCTTCTTTTTTATCGTAGTTCCTATCATATAATAGCACTGCCAATAGTTAGTCCACTTAAGAAGAGCGCCTCTAAACTCCTCCTTTATCATCTTTGTAACAAAATATCCTGCTTTATCAGGCGTTGCAGGGTATGCATTGTATATCTGGTTAAATAATATGCTCTCATCATGCTGGTTTACAAGATACTGGTAATCAATATCAAGAATAACCGTCTTAGGTGTATTATTTCTTAATGCATATCTTAATACATAATAAGAATCATAAAAATATTCACCACCCATACACATATTCATTGTATTACCTTCAAGTCTTTCACCAAGCTCCTGTGTAGCAATTCCATATGTACCATGGGAAGCCCCAAGTGTTATAATATCATATCCACCCTTACTGCTCTCATAAAATACCGTTCTTGCAAGTCCAGGCTGGATAAGCATAAAATCAAGCAGCTTATTTATAATAAATACAATTACGAGAAATATTACTGCCAGACATAACGGCTTTTTCTTTTTCATGTCAAATATCCTACTTTCCTTATTTTTATAATTCCTATCTCTTTATTCTGACATGGTAATCTGTCATCTTATGAATATCCTTATCAGCATTTTCACATCATGTTACCATGGCATAAGCACGAATTTTGCTAAAAACAACCTGTTACAGAATTATTATTGCCCATTTTCTTAATAATAGTGGAGATTAGTGCAAAAATAAGCTCGATAGCTTATTTTATCACGCATAATCAGAACTGTGCATACATAAATTCCGTAGTAGTTCCAACATAACCAAATGGTGCCGTAACAAATACAAGGCACAGATATATAAGCCATCTGACTACAAGAGGTTTTTCTGCAACAAAATCACGCAGATTAATTCCCTTTTCTTTCATAACACTTGTAATAAATAATATTATTACCGCAACTATAAGCACATACCAGTCCCTCATATTAAGTCCCATTTTAAGCAGGCTTCCATCTGAAAGAACTCCAAAATTAAACTCATAAAATGTTCTTGATAATGCTTTAAAGGATAATTCTGCCGTAGCACATGCATCAAAAAGCCAGCCTATATTTACAAGGATAAATGTCCTTATTATCTGTACGACCTTCCAGCCCTTAGACTGTGTATTAATATGACACTTAGCAGCCCATATTTCATAATAAGGCTTTAAAAGATTACTTAAAGCAATAATTATTCCATTATAAAAACCATATATAATATATTTCCATTCAGCCCCATGCCATACTCCGACAATAAAGAATATCAGTATATTAGCCACGCATATAGGAAGTACACGTCCTATCTTCCTGCCAAATACCTTTCTTGCTTTCTTACCAAACTTTAACATATGCTTTGATATTGAAAATGGATAAAATACATAATCCTTCATCCATGTACCAAGCGTAATATGCCATCTTCTCCAGAATTCTCCGATAGACTTTGAAAAATATGGCTGTCTGAAATTCTCATCCATCTTAATTCCAAAAATCTCTGCGGCACCAATAACAACATCTATTCCACCTGAAAAATCACAATATTCATATATAGAAAATGTAAGAAGTCCAACTATTATATGTACACCCGAAAACACATTAAGATTACTAAATATCGAATTTGCAATTACATACGACCTGTCTGCAAGTATAAGCTTCTTTGCAAGTCCCCACGCAATACGCTGTAAGCCATATTCTACATTTTTCAATTCAAAATCATTGCCGTTAAAAAGCTGTGGTGCAAGCCTGTCAAACCTTCCAATAGGTCCTTGTAACATCTGTGGAAGAAATGATACAAATAACGCAAACTTAAATATATTCTTCTCAGGCTCATACTTTTTTTCATATACATCAATGACATAACTCATTGTCTGGAATGTATAAAATGATATTCCCATAGGCATAAGAAGGCTTACATGCTTTGCCGGTATATCTATATTAAAAACTGACATAAGCAGGCTGAAATTAGTAATTGCAAAATTACAGTATTTTAAAAATACAAGGATACCGAAATTACATATCAGACATCCTATAAGCCATCTTTTTCTTATTCTCTTTTCATCGCACTTATACATAAATAGTGCCGCTATATAAGATGTAATAACCGTAAAGGCTACAAACATTAGTCCTTTAATACTGCTAATTGCATAAAAGGAAAGGCTCATAAGTAATAATATGCACCATCTTATCCTTTTAGGCAGAATATAATATATAATAGCTGTTCCTATTATAAAAATAAAAAATCCAACCGAAATAAATGACATTGTATTTTCTCCATTATCTGCTTTTATATCTAAATAAATTTAATCAAATAGCTAATAAATTTTAGCATAATATGTATTTTTATACAATATTTAGTTTATATTTCCAACGCAATTTATATACATTTCACATATATTTCACACTTATTGTGCGTAATATAATAAAAAAGTTCCGGTCAGAACCTTCTGACCGGAATTTTAAATCATCTTCTATCTATACCGCTATCGCAGGCTTAACCTTTCATCTTCTTTACTGACCATGTCTCAACTGTATATGTATTAGACTTATTATATCTCTTTCTAAGGTTCATAAGCTGCTTTAAATATTCCATTGTAACCCTGCCTGAAAGCTTGGATTCACCTTCTGTTCTTTGCTGGAACTTATAAGGTATCTCTATCACTTTCTTATATGTACCCATAGCAAGGACTTCAACCATAATCTTCCATCCTATAGGCTGTAAATCTGCATGCTCAATAACTTCCTTTCTAAACATGAAAAGACCACTTGTAGGGTCAGTAATCTTTCTAAGACATGGCAGCATTACCTGACCAATCTTTCTTGCTGTCCACGATACAAACTTTCTGTACCAGTTAAGGCCACCATCATCACCACCTGGAATAAGACGGCTTGGTATACAAAAATCAGCTCCGCTTTCCATAGCCTTATACATATATTTAAGAACTATCGGCGGATGCTGCAAATCTGCATCCATACATGCAAGATATTCACCCCTGGCAATCTTAAAGCCTCTTAAAACTGCTGTTGCAAGGCCTGTTCCATTAGTTCTGTGTTCCATTCTTACTGCCGGAAAATCCTTTGCAACTTCATTAATTACATCAGGTGTATTATCTTTACTGTCATCTATAAATACTATCTCATAATCAATTCCCTTAAGTGCATCATCAATCTGTGTAACAAGATTCCGGATATTTTTACTCTCATTAAATGTTGGTATTACTACTGATAACATTATATTCTCCTTTATACGATTTCAAGTCTTTATGTGTTGCAGTCTGATTAACAGATGCTTCTATCACTGGTTAGTTCGTCACTTAACTTAATAATTATAATACTAAATGTAAAATATAACAAGTATTATTTTACTTTTGCCAATTGCATATGACAGTATTATTCTGCTTTTGCTAATTCCAATAGCCAAGTTCTACACCTTTCTGGTATACTGCAAGCCCCTTTGAATAATATCCGTATGCATTAAGATGTGTCCAGTCTGCTCTTAACTGCTTGGATATCTGACCGTTGCAATACCCCTCCATATCCGCAAATGTTGTATCAAGTCCACAATCACTTAAACCATGCTCTATAAGATATAATCTCATATTAATAAAATGTTCTCCATATGCCTCATGTAATGTAGCCTCCCATGCCGTCTCACCGACACCTGCATCATAATATGGATCATCTGTATCTCCTATTATAATATAATAACTACAGCCTGCATAATTAATCATGGCATCATACTGCCTTACGAGTTCATTAAGATCATCATTCCAGCCTCCATTACTTCCCATCTCTATAATAAGAATATCATTCTTTCTGTCTATTGCCGCCTTTGTATATACTAAAGCACCTTCATTTATCTGCGTACTTCCTGTCTTTATCTCTGTAATAAGTCCTGATGAAACAGATGATCTGGTGTTTTCCTTTTCTTTCTCAACATCTTCTCTGCTTTTATGCTTAAGCTTCTTAAAAAGTATATGTGTCTCACCATTAAATGTAATCTTATACTGCTGTCCGTCTATATACACCTTATTAACATTAAGCTCATCTGAAAAACCATAACCGCTATAATCATTAAAAAAGACAAGCTCACCATCCTCTGCTGATACAAGATTAATCTTTTTTGCACCATTTGCCGGAACAGTTACACTTCTGTCAATCATCATAGGAAGTCCACCCTGCCTTTCGGCTATCTGCCTGGATGTCTCACCTCCGACCCCAAGATTATATGTCTTAATGCCTGTCATCTGCTCAATAAGCATAGGATATGTCATATAACTTATATCAAGCTCCTGTCCGTCTTTTTGTATACTTGCCGTATTAGTACCATTCCCCTCTGTCATACTGTCACCCCAGCAGGTTATACTCCTTTGTACTCCATCATAAGGAATAACAGAATTATCAAAATTCCTTCCTATAAGACTTACCGGCAGGCTGTCTTCATGCTTTACATAAATCTCCATAAAGCTTTCTATCTGCTCCTGCGGAAATACCGTGCTCTTCTTTGCAGCAAGGCTCATTCCGGGAAATATCCATGCATACGAATCATCATAGTCAAATATATAATTACCATATTCATCATAATTCTCATCGTGATCCTCATCATCTTCTGAAATTACCGTCGACGGCTGCGGTGTAAGTTTCTTTTCTTCATGATTAACTATAAGAAACTTGGATATCAATATCAGTCCACAAAGTATCGCCGTACATACTATTAAAAATATCCCCCCTGTCAAAGAGTCACTGTACCTTTTCTGCCACCTTAACTTTCTCATGCCAACTGCCTCTTTTCTATATCTCTAACCGTTTTATAACTTTTAATCAGTAATCCATTACCACCTGTAATACATAAGACGTAAACAGCAGATAAATTACCTTGTATGAAAATAATATTTTCTATATTAATATTTTACATATTACTATTAGTTTAACCCACAAAGAAAATATATACAAATGAACTTTCTGTGTACTGTATTAATTTTTTATTACAAATATATTTCAAATTCGCTCATTTAAAGTTTTTTATTTACATCTGCTTAAATACCTCAACATTTTCTGATAAATCATTACCAACCTTAGCATTATCATAAGCCTGCTTCTTAATCACACCAATCGCATCAACCACAGTGCTTACACTTTCAGCTGCCTCATTAACCCCCTTAGTATTATCATCAATTGTTGTTGCAATATCACTTATTCCTGTATTCATCTCAGCCATTGTATTTTTAAGTATCTGTGTATTCTTTGCAAAATCTTCAAGAATATTATTAACCTTTTCTGAATCATCCCTGTATTCGTTAGTTATACCGACAAATTTCTGATAATCCGCAAGTATGCTCTCATCGACATATCTGATAAGCTTTGACGAATCTCCTGTCAGGTCTTCTACGCTTTCTATTACTAACAGGCTTATATCCTGAATATTATTAGCCACCTTGCGGCTGTCATCTGCAAGCAGACGTATCTGTTCTGCAACCACTGCAAAGCCTTTGCCTGCCTCTCCGGCTCTTGCCGCCTCTATGGATGCATTTAATGCAAGCATATTTGTCTGTGAAGCTATATTTAATATATCCTCGGTAAGCTCCTGGATTCTTTCAACCTGACGGCTGTTTTCAATGGATTTATTAAGACCTTCTCTTATCTTATTTACCATCTCATTAGTGCTTGCCATGCCATTTTCTGTATCCTGTCTGTATTCAACGGACTTTTCCTGTATTTTTTCAGCTATGTCATTGCCCTGCGTAATCTTATCTGTTACATTAACAATTGATTTGAAAATGTTATCTGCACCGGCACTTAACTGCTCTATAGTAGCCGATACCTCCTGCATGCCTGCTGCCATCTGCTGCATGGCTGCTGATACATTCTGTGCGTTATCATTGACAGAACCTATCTGTTCATCTATATTATCTGATGAAGTCTTAATTGTATCAGAGGCATTTCTTATATCATTCATAATTGACTGTAACTTATCAATAAATATATTTATGCCTGCTACAAGCTCACCAATCTCATCATCTGACTTTACATTAATTCTTGCTGTCAAATCTCCGTTATTATTTTCTATATCCTGTGTTATAGCTCTTAACTGCTTATTTGCCTGCTTTAATGGCTTTACAGTTACCATAAGAAGTACCACAATGGCAATACCCATTACAACCATTATAACTGCAATTACCACATACATCTTTATTGAAAATTCATACTGGTTATTAAGGCTTTCTGATGATTCACTCACCTGATTATTTATAAGATTGTTAAGATTATCTGCTGCACTGTCAAGCCTTGATGTTATACTGTCCTCTCCCTGTGCCGTAAGTGAAAAATAATCATCCATATCTGTACTTTCATTACTTAATACAGACTGAATCTTAGTGCTGTATTCTTCAAATACACTCTTGTAAGCTGAAAGTCCTTTTAGCACCTCTGAATTACCAAATTTATTAATTGCTGTTTCTAATGCACTGAATGTATCCTTTAGGGATGTAATTTCATTTTCCATATTAGTCTTCATATCAGATGCATTATCTGATGATGAACCGGCAGGATTAGAACCCATAGCTGCATTACCGGCAGATGTATTATTTACATTAGTATTATCCGGCACCATCTGCTGTGAGTCTCCTGCCCCCTGCGAATCATTCATCGGCTGTGAGCTTTCTGACGTACCATTACCATCCATCTTATTCTGCATTCTGAAAGCTGCTGAACTGTTGGCATATTTTTGTACCTTTTCTATAGCAGTCGATGTATCTGCCATAAGTGCGACCGCTTCCATACATTCATTAGATATCTTCTGGCTCTTATTATTCATGCTGTTAATACATAAAAAGCCCATAACAACACTTACAATACCCGTAATAAATAATGCTCCAACCAGCACTAATATTTTTACGCTTATCCTTGCTCTTCTGTTTTTTCTTTCTGTTTTCATCCTGTTATCTCCTTATCCTCATTTCCTGACAATTCATTTATTGTCCAGTGTTCCATTGAGGATAATTTAACAATAATTTATGGCAGAATTTTGTTAAAATTGTGTTTAAAATTTGAATTTATCAGATTAGGTCTGCGATTTCTCCGGCATTAAAAATGCCTGCTGAATGGAGATTAATATATAAAAAATGGGTACTATTGTAATCTCTTACACATAGTAACCCATAAAATCATTTTTAATATTTCTTTCTGATAATCTTAGCCGCTTCTACCATATTTCTTAAAGCCGCATCAGTTTCTTCTACGCCTCTTGTCTTTAATCCGCAGTCAGGATTTACCCATAATTTTTCTTTGTCTATCTTTGTAAGCATGATATCAAGAACATTCACAAGCTCTTCTACTGATGGTACTCTTGGCGAATGTATGTCATATACTCCGGGTCCTGCCTCAGTTTTAAAGTTATTGGCTTTGAGCGCATCTAATATCTGTAAATCTGAACGTGATGCTTCAAATGTTATTACATCTGCATCCATATCATCTATCGCCGGAATTATATCTGTAAATTCACTGTAACACATATGTGTATGTATCTGTGTTTCCGGTTTTACGGCACTGTGTGTAAGGCGGAATGCAGGAATTGCAAAATCAAGATACTGTGAATACCAGTCTGACTTACGCAGCGGAAGTTTTTCTCTTAATGCCGCCTCATCAATCTGTATCATCTTAATTCCATTTTCCTCAAGGTCAAGTACTTCATCCCTGATTGCAAGTGCTATCTGTGATATTGACTCGCTGATTGATATATCTTCTCTTGGGAATGACCAGTTAAGAATAGTAACCGGGCCTGTAAGCATACCCTTCATAACCTTATCTGTAAGTGACTGTGCATATACAGACCACTCAACAGTGATTGGCTTTTTACGGTATACATCACCCCATATAATTGGCGGTTTAACACAACGTGTTCCATATGACTGCACCCATGCTTTTTCTGTAAATACAAATCCACCCAGACTCTCACCAAAATACTCTACCATATCATTTCTTTCGTATTCGCCGTGAACTAATACGTCAAGGCCTATTTCTTCCTGCCATTTTACACATTCAGCAATCTTACGTCTGTTAAATTCAATATATTCTTCCCTTGAAATCTCTCCCTTTCTATATGCAGAACGGTTGTGCTTAACATCCTTAGTCTGTGGAAACGAACCGATGGTAGTTGTAGGAAACTTAACAATTCCAAGTGCTTCTTTTTGCAGCTTCTGTCTTACTGTTCTCTTTGGAAGTCTTACATAGTCATTTTCTGTTATATTTGAAAGTCTTTTCTTAACTTCATTATTATCGCAATCTCTTTTTTCATTAAATAATTTCTGATTTTTTACAAATGCTTCATCATTTTTGTAATCATCACAATCTGCAAGCTTCTTTAACTGTGCTGCCTCTTCAAGCTTCTCATTTGCAAATGCAAAATGTGCTGCAATATCAGGTGACAGCTTTGTTTCATTTTCTAATGTATAAGGTACATGAAGAAGTGAACATGAAGTTGACAATACTACATCTATATTCTTTGCTTTTAATGTATCTAATACAGACAATGTCCTGGCATAATTATTCTTCCAGATATTCTTTCCGTTTATAAGACCGGCAAACAATGTCTTTTCCTGTGGAAACCCGTATTCTTCCACAAGTGCAGCTGTCTGTCTTCCTTCTATAAAATCAAGTCCTATTCCATCAAAATCCATTTTAATAAGTTCAATGTAAATATCACGTACATCACCGAAATATGTCTGTAAAAGTACCTTGCAATTCTTCTTTGACGAAAGTATCTGCGTATACAGTGTCTTAAATAATTCAATATCTTCATTATCCATATCCTGAACAAGTGATGGCTCATCAAACTGTATATAGCCTATACCACATTCACTACATTTATCAAGCAGGTCACTATATGCCTTAATAACGGCTTCTATATAATCAGAAATCTGTTTTTCACCTGTAAATCTGCACAGCTTAAGAAGTGTATATGCACCCGTGATAACAGATTTTGTTTCTATGCCAAGCTCCTTAGCTTCTTTATATTCATCAAAAAGCTTATTCCCTGTAAGCCTGATATCAGTATTATCTTCTACCTCTGGGACAATATAATGATAATTAGTATTAAACCATTTCTTCATTGCCAGAGCCTTTACATCTCCTGACTCTCCCTGATATCCTCTTGCCATGGCATAATATGTATCAGATTCTGAAAGCGGCAGGCTGCTATATCTTTGTGGAATTATATTAAATAATACTGCTGTATCAAGCACGATATCATAATATGAGAAATCATTGCTTGTGATATAATCAATCCCTGCTTCCTTTTGCATATTCCAATGTGTCTTACGAAGCTCTTTAGCTATAGCTTCAAGCTCATCTGCTGTTATTTCTTTTCTAAAATATTTTTCTTCTGCAAATTTTAACTGTCTTAATGTTCCAATTCTAGGAAAACCGATTACCGACGTTTTCATTTTTCTTTTTTAGTTCCTCCATATATTTATTGCCAGTTGTAATCACAATATATTACAAATGTCTGTTTAATATCACATTGCTTTAATGTATCTGATAATATTTTTCAATAATACATTTATATTCAGATATCTGTTTCTGACTGGTTTTATTATATTGGAGAAAAACTTTGTTGGGAAATACTTATAAATTGGGGTTGGATATAGTTTAAAGCTATATCAATTCCCAAAAAAGACCGCTGCACTAAGCAGTGACTATAATATATAGTTTTCTTAACACAACAGTCTTCGTTCTAATATTTAATCCAATTATTTAAATGCCCTCTCATATATCCCCGCAATATCTTCATCTGTAGTTGGTGCCGGGTCGCAGTTGAATAATCTCTGTGTCGTTGCCCTTGCATTCTTTGCAAGTGTCATGGCATCTTCTTTCTTAATTCCATAATCTGACATCTTAAGATTATCAACGCCACAATCTTTTTGCAGCTTAAGAAGTGCTTCGATAAAATCCTCCGGCTTGTCTGCATCTTTCTTTCCAAGCAGCTTTGCCATATCAATAAATCTGTCATCACACACATGCTTATTAATCCAGAATGTAAAATATTCCTTTGATAACATAATAAGTCCTGCACCATGTGCAAGCTTCGGATGATATGCACTCATCGCATGCTCCATGGCATGTTCTGATATACAAGATGCCACCACCATAGAATAGCCTGACATTGTATTAGCATATGCCATATGTTCCCTTGCCTCTAAGTCACTTCCATTCTTTACGGCTCTTGCAAGATAATGTCCGATATTTTCAATCGCAGAGCGCTGTATCATATCACCCATAATACTATGCTTATTACTTATATATCCCTCTATTGAATGAAACAATGCATCAAAGCCCTGATAGGCTGTAAATACCGGTGGAACTGTTATCATAAGCTCAGGGTCTACTATTGCATATTTTGCAAACATTCCAGCCATTCCACCTATACCAATCTTCTCATCTGTATCAGGGTTAGAAATAACGCCTATTGTATCCACCTCTGACCCGGTTCCTGCTGATGTTGTAATAGCAATCCATGGAAGCATCTTATTAGGAGGTGTCTGTTTACCGCCTGTAGGACAATTAGCATAATCCCACAGATTATCAGATGGCTGTGGAATAAACATCGCAAGATTCTTACCTGCATCCATAACAGAACCTCCGCCAAGTGCCACTACAAAATCAACACCATTTTCTCTTCCTAACTTAGCCCCCTCTTCAATCGCTGACTTTAAAGGATTAGAGCCTATTCCATTATATATAACATAATCAACTCCTGCTTTTTTAAGCTCCGTCTCAGTCTTTTCAAGCGAACCGTTAATCCTGGCAGACCTGCCATTACTAATTACAAGAAGTGCTTTTTTACCCGGCATATCAAGCGTATGCAGCTTACCTAACGCACCACAGCCAAATGTAACATTAACCGGTGAAAAAAAGTTATAACTGCTCATTTCATAATTACTCATAACAATCTCCATTCTACAGGTGTAAATAATATAACCATTGGGGAAATAATGTACTATTTTATTTGCTTTGTGACACCTGCCGCACACAAAAACATATGGAAAGTATCCACATAATAAAATCAACACGACGGTATAATTTCTCCACTACATATTACAAAATATATACCAGTATTTCACCATTTTCAAGAATATATTTCCAATAAAATATTAACATAATATTAAAACTCCTCATTATTTTTTTACGACACTTCTTCTATCAAGCTGTCATAAAAAATACTTGACGCACAAAACACTTGGTCATACAATAGTTGCATATACAACAATTGGAGGTGCAACATTAATGTTAAAAAGAATCTTTTCTTATATGAATGAATATAAGAAATATGCCTGGTTAGCACTTATCTGCATAGCCGTAGAAGCCGTACTTGAGCTTATGGTTCCTATGATAATGGCAGACCTTATTGATACAGGTGTGTCAACCGGCGATGATATGTATATCTATAAAAAAGGCTTACAGATGGTTATATGTGCCATACTTGCCCTTATCCTCGGTATAGGAAGTTCAAGATTTTCAGCACTTGCCGGTCAGGGACTTGGTGCCAACTTAAGAAAGGCCGAATATGAAAAACTTCAGAATTATTCATTTTCCAACATCGACCATTTCAGGGTATCATCACTTGTAACACGTCTTACAAGCGATGTAACCAATATACAGAATGCCGTATCAACAGGCATGAGACCATTTGGACGAAGTCCTATAATGCTTATATTTGCAACCTCAGTTGCATTTTCCATTAACCATACACTTGCACTCGTATTCTTTGTAGCGCTGCCTATACTTGCGGTCTTACTTATTACTATTATTATACATGTACGTCCGCTTTATTCAAAGATGCAGTCAGCAATTGACCTTGTAAACCGTACAATTCAGGAAAATCTTACAGCAATACGTGTTGTCAAATCCTATGTGCGTGGTGATTATGAATATGAAAAATTTGAAAATGTCAACAACAGCTTAAAAAATGAATCTGAAAAAGCTTTCAGCCTTGCTGTTTTAAATATGCCTGCAATGCAATATGTAATGTATGGCACTATATTAAGTCTGCTGCTTTTTGGCGGTTATCTTATTAATAAGGGTGAATTAATGATTGGCGAGCTTACAGGCTTTTTAAGCTATGTACTGCTTATCTTAAACTCCCTTATGATGATGTCAAATGTATTTCTTATGATGACACGTTCTCTTGCCTCCGGTGCAAGAATTATGGAGGTCATAGATGAAAAGATTGACATGACAGATGAACTTGCTAAGGATATCACTGTTAAAAATGGTGATATTGAATTTGAACATGTATGGTTTAAATATAAAGAAGATGCAAAAGAATATGTACTTTCAGATGTGTCATTTCATATAAAAGCAGGTCAGACCGTAGGAATTATTGGTCAGACCGGTTCAGCCAAGACCTCACTGGTACAGCTTATTCCACGTCTTTATGATACAAGCCGCGGCACTGTTAAAATAGATGGTATTGACGTAAAGAACTATCCTATGAAGCATCTTCGTGATGCAATAGCTGTCGTTTTGCAAAAAAACACCCTGTTTTCAGGAACACTGTTATCCAATCTTAAATGGGGCAATGAAAATGCTTCCATGGACGAGATTAAAGAAGCATGTCAGATTGCATGTGTCGATGAATTTATTGACCGTATGAGTGACGGCTATAATACCGAGATGGGTCAGGGAGGTGTAAATGTATCAGGTGGTCAGAAACAGCGTCTGTGCATTGCCAGAGCTATTTTAAAAAAGCCTAAGGTACTTATTCTCGATGACTCCACCAGTGCCGTTGATACTGCCACAGAGGCTAAGATTCGTGAGGGTCTTTCCCGCAGGCTTCCTGACATGACCAAGATTATCATTGCACAAAGAATCTCTTCCGTAAGACATGCTGACCAGATTATTATTCTTGATAAGGGTTGTATAAATGGCATAGGCACCCACGAAAGCCTTCTTAGCAATAATAAGATTTATCAGGAAATATATGAATCACAAAAGGAAGGAGCAGATTTATAATGGCAAAATATGTAGGATATAAACGTCCAAAGGATACCAAAAAAACTCTTAAACACTTATTTTCATATCTTGGACTTCACAAATGGTCATTTGTCTGTGTTGCCGTCCTTGTATTTATAAGTGCCGGAGCTAATATAGCAGGTACATATCTTCTTAAACCTGTAATTAACCATTTTATCATGCCGGGAGATATGAGCGGGCTTATAAAAGCTGTTACCGGAATGGGTATTATGTATTTTTGCGGCGCCACATGCACACTGTTATATAACCGTCTTATGGTAAAGACTTCGCAAAAAGTAATTCAGGAAATACGAAATGATTTATTTGCACATACACAAAAGCTTCCTCTCAGTTATTTTGATGCACATACACATGGTGAACTCATGAGTCGTTTTACAAATGATGTCGATACTATTCAGGAAGCTATGAATAACAGCTTTGCAATGATTATACAGAGCTTTATAATGCTTACGGGTACAATAATAATGATGATGGTTCTTAGTATACAACTTTCTCTTATCGTCATTGTATTCCTTATTATAATGTTCTTCTTTATAAGATTTAACGGAAAACACAGCAAGAAATATTTCAACCGCCAGCAGTCTGAGCTTGGTAAGATTAATGGCTTTGTTCAGGAAATGGCTGAAGGGCAGAAAGTTGAAAAAGTATTTAACCACGAAGAAATAGATTTTAACAATTTCTGTAAATTAAATGAAAATCTTAGAAAAGAATCGACAAGTGCGCTTACATTTTCAGGTATGATGATACCAACTATTGTCAGTCTTTCCTACCTTAACTATGCATTATCAGCATGTGTAGGCGGACTCCTTGCAATCCGTGGACTTATTGACCTTGGAAGCCTTTCGGCATATCTTGTATATGTACGTCAGAGTGCAATGCCCCTTAACCAGTTCACACAGCAGGTCAATTTCCTGTTATCAGCATTATCAGGTGCCGAGAGAATATTTGACATGATGGATACCGAGCCTGAAATTGATAACGGTACTGTAACTCTTTGTAATGCTAATAAATCACAAGATGGAACACTGACTGAAAGCCCTGTATTTACCGGCACATTTGCATGGAAAGTCCCTGAAATTGCCAATGACTCTACAGGACTGGCACATACAGACGATGTACATTACTCATATGTTGAATTAAAGGGTGATGTGAGGTTTAACAATGTAGTATTTGGCTATATGCCACAAAAAAAAGTATTAAATGATATTTCACTTTATGCAAAACCCGGACATAAGATTGCATTTGTCGGTTCTACCGGTGCAGGAAAGACTACTATTGTCAATCTGATTAACAGATTCTACGAGATTCAGTCAGGCACAATAACATATGATGGAATAGATATTACTAATATTAAAAAAGACGATTTAAGACGATCTCTTTCCATGGTTATTCAGGATACCCACCTCTTTACCGGTACTATTGCCGATAATATCCGCTATGGCAGGTTAGACGCAACTGACGATGATGTAAGGCAGGCTGCCATTATTGCAAATGCGGATTCATTTATACGAAGACTCCCCGACGGATATAACACCATGCTATATACTGACGGAAGCAACCTGTCTCAAGGTCAAAGACAATTACTTGCAATAGCCAGAGCCGCCGTATCACATCCTCCGGTACTTATTTTGGATGAAGCCACAAGTTCGGTAGATACAAGAACTGAACGTCTTATTGAAAAGGGAATGGATGCCATAATGAAGGACAGGACTGTATTTGTAATAGCACACCGCTTATCAACTGTAAGAAATTCCAATGCCATTATGGTACTTGAAAAAGGTAAGATAATAGAACGTGGAAGCCATGACGAACTGCTTTCCCAAAAAGGACGTTATTACCAGCTCTATACAGGACAATTTGAATTACAGTAATTATTGACACGGCTATTTGTTTCTGAGCAGAACAAATAGCCATTTATGGCAGAAGAAAAATTCGCACTGGAGATTTTTCTTCGCCTCTTCGCAACAATGCTGCTCAGAAATGAGGATTAATATGAAAACGTTGGATAAATCAGATGTACGACAAAAATTATTCAAAATAGAAATACTCCGAAGATGGCTTTTACAGCCGCAGTTTATTGCTCTTGGACTTACTGTCGGTGAGGGACAGCCACGTATTCTTAAAGCACTTTATACGAAAGGATCTATGATGCAGCGTGAACTCGCTGACATATGTCTTATTGATACCACTACGATATCAAGAACACTTGATAAGATGGAACGTGCCGGACTTATTAAACGTACTTCCAAGCCCAACTGCCGCCGCTCATGGCTTATAGAGCTTACACCTGACGGAAGGCGTAAAGCAGAAAATGTTATAGATATTTTTAAAACTACTGATGATACTTTCTGTAAAGGACTTTCCAACGAGGAACTTGAATATCTAATCAATATACTAGATAAAATAGAGGTCAATCTTGAAGATAACATATAGAGAAATTAATGACAACCAGCTGAAGACGATAGAAGAAAGAGTATCTGCTATTAGCAGCAATTTGCAGCAGAACAAAAGGGGAAGTCTCGGAATCCGCTTGTTTAGCGGGTTACAAGACTTACAGCTTCTACATAGTAACCCACTTCTTTTTACTACCAATTTTACTACTAACAGGCAGTAACAACGTGCAGTTTTCTGCTCTGTTCTGCCACAATCTATAATTTCAGAACATTTTACCATAACCCCCGGAAACCCTTGTAAAACAGGACATTTGGGGAAAAAATAAGGAGAAACAAAACAATGACAAAAATATTATTCGTATGCCACGGCACACCAGTTTTATGATAATGCATACCTTCGCAGACTGGGGCAACACGGGGCAGAATATGGCGGAAAGCCTTGGAATTACTACGGTTTCGACTACTAAGGCTCATGGGCAGAATCGGAATAAAGGTAAATGTGTTGGGAGAATTTCTTTAGTAGTAATGGACTACTTAGAGGTTGAATATGAATGATAATGACAACAATTGTTGGCATGGTAACAGCTACGATTGTGGTTTGTATTTTGTAGTGAAATGTATTGCAAATGTAGTACACTAATGGTAATATGTTTTATTGGAGGAATGCATATGAATAAGACTATTTCTATAAGTATTAGAGTAAGTGAAAAAGATTTGAATAAGATTAAAGAAGCCGCAGAAATCGAGTCATATTCTTCATACAGCGAGTTTATTAGACGAACTGCTCTTATTGAAGCAGATAGAGTTATTGAAAAAGAGCGAAATAAGGCGAAAGAATATAAAGAAGAAAGACTGGAAAATCAGATGGCTAATAAAAAAAGTTTTGTATTAAAGAATAATGAATATTATAAAAAAAGTTTGATTGACATAAATAAATTACAATGTGAAAAAGAATTTTGGAATGTTGATGAAACTATCTCAGAATTATCGTATTTAACACATGATTATTTTAGATATTATGGAAAGTTTCCATCAAAGATAGGAAAGATGATATTAGAAGATCTTATTGATAAGAATGTGATAGAGAAGGATAAAGATTTTATTATAGATAATTATGCAGGATCAGGAACTTCTTTGGTTGAAGCTAAATTAGCAGGGTTTGATTCACTTGGATTCGACATAAATCCGTTTGCTGTATTAGCGTGTAGAGTCAAGACCTATAATTACGATACTTTGATATTGAAGGATATGTGGGAAGAAATAAAAGAGGAGATTAACAAATATAATAATCATTATAGGGGAGGTTTATTTAGTGAATTAATAACGGATTTGGATAGTTCAATTATTTCAGAAATTGATGAGCAAACGAGAATAATAAATGAACAAGAAACATTTTCAAAATGGTTTTCGGAAAATGTTATTAGACAATTATATATAATAAAGCGAACTCTATTATCTTTTGAATTAACTAGAGAAAGAGAATTTTTTGATTTGGGATTTTTTGCAATTGTTAGAAGAGTATCGCGGGCTCACGATGCAGAAGTGAGACCACATGTGAATAAGCGAAAGAGAGAAAGGGATGCAATTGAAGCATTTGTAAAAAAAATAAATGAAATGATATTTACGATGGATGAGTGGAATCAAGCATCATCGAAAAAAGTATTTTCAGATGCTAGTATCGTAAATAATTCAAATAATGAAGAGGTTTTTGAACAAATACAAAGGTGTAATAAGGAAACAAAAAAACAATTAGGAGCAGTATTATCCCATCCACCTTATTTAAATTGTTTTGATTATATTTCTGTTTATAAGTTAAAGTTTATTTGGGCAGATGGATTTGATGAGATATTTGGATGTAAATCATATGATGAGATAAAAAAATCAGAAATTAAATCATATCCAGTAAATAATGATGATGCCATTTTTAGATATTTTGAACATAACTATAAAGCTTATAAAACAATATATGAAAATCTCAAAGAAGGAGGATATTGCTGTATAGTAATTGGGGATTGTACTGTTAAGGGTGAATTGTTTAGTGTCCACAAAGTTTTTATTTCCATGATGGAAGAACTAGGATTTACACTAACAAAGCTTGCATATAGATCTACAAGTTATGGAATGGGGAGATATGCATATAGTTTTCGGGCAGACTATTCTGAGAACGAAAATAGTAAACAGGATGCCATTTTGTTCTTTAAAAAGTAGGTATAAAAAGAGCTACCACGTTATTACGAGTGGTAGCTCAAAAAATTATAGTGTATCAAGTATCAGTTTTTGATTTTCGCAGTCTATTGTTACATAGCAGTTTTGCTCAAGGTCAAACAATATATGATTTTCAAAATGCGTAAGGACATTGTTTACGACAGTTCTTACCTTAGCATCAGTATCAAATTTTTTCTTGCTTATATATGGTAGCATATTTGCAGTTCCAAAGTAGTTTTCAAAGCATTTAAATGCATAAATTAGAATTTCATCGGGAACAATTAAATTATGATCGATACAAGTTTTTATTACATTTCGAGATTTTTCTTCCCAATGGGAGAATTCGCAAATGACATGAATGAATGTCATTTTCTTAGAATCCGGTGTTATGTCTTCTTTGCCCCATTTTCCATCAATTTTCTTTCTTAAATCCATAGCAACAAGAGAAGCTTGTTTTGCCTTTTCTATTGTCTGAGGTCCGGTTAAACAGTTCCAAAGCGTGAATTTGCAAGTGTTATTGTGAATAGAATCAACTTTTATTGTTTTGCAAATTCGTATAATCCCAGGTATTTCGACAAGCATATCACCATGAGGGGAAGTGTTTAAAAAATTTTCATTTTCATCCACAATTAGTTTTATATTATCCCCTGTAGATAAAGTAAGTTGTTGTTTTCTAGTGTCAGAGGAATTAGTTATTTCAATAACAACATTATTTGAATTTACGGATATAAGTTTAATTTTAGCAGTAATCGAATCATGCATCCATTGACATGACATAGAAACATCAAATGACTCATTACATGATAGAGTCTTGATGTGACCTGATGTGAACTTAGTTTCCTCTACTCCGACACATTTGCATTCTATTGCACCAAAGAGACCTGTCTTTGTACGAGGATTATTAAAAAATCCAAATTCAACCTTATGTCCAGCAGATGTATATCCTTCTAATTTTCCTTCTGTATCTAAATGAGTTTTTAGACTAATGTTTTGATAAATTACTCCCATAGTAAGAATTTCAAGCATATCACCCACTTTTCTACCAATTTGATGCCCCATTAAGTTGTAATTTGCAATACATTTGTATAAATTTGTTATATATGTAAAATTGCGCAGTTCTTTTTTCATATTAACTATCATTTGTATATACCTCCTTTTATATGTTGAAATCCCTTATAATTTATTGTATAATCTATCCCATCAACAATAAACCGTATATATACGGTATTTTAAAGTGGTTTTAATGGAGGGTGAAAAATGGCGAATATTGGAGCTGCATTGAGATATTATAGAAAATTGAGTGGGCTTACTCAGGCACAAGTTGCTGATTTGGCAGGAGTAAATGAGAAATATTATGGAGAAATTGAAAGAGGAGAATCTAGTCCAACTATTGAGCGATTAGAATTGATTAGTAGTTCTTTAGGTGTAAATATGCAACAGTTAGTTGGATATACATCACTTAAAGAAGTGGTTATTGAATTACAGGAATACAAAATTTTAGATAAGAAAAATATTCATGCATATTGTAATTGTTGTGGAACAGAGTTTTTTTCAGGTACAGATATTATTTGTCCACAATGTGGTTGCGAATATTCGGAAGAAAATGATTATATTGAAATTTATTAACGCTACTATTTTAAATAAGTAATGAGCAGGTGTGGGTATCCAAATCTCTACAATCTTTCTGACTGAAGACCTATGGCCCTTTTCGTGCGAATTTTCGCAGAATTAAACAGGGGGGATACCCACAGAATTCACATTATATGAAAATCTCCGCAGAATACCGCTTCTTTAGCCGATTTTATTTTGCCGGATAATACCAAATACGTATAAAAACTGTGTGTAAAACGATAAAAAAACTACAATTTGTATGCATATTTGGGGGAATAAATATAATTAAAAACATCTTGATATTCTGTGCTGTCAGAGTGATATATGTACTACCACAAAAAAAAGGCAGGTACATATTATGAAAAATGAAATCAGATTTATACTGGAACCAAAGCAAAGACCAAAGCTGGCACAGGAGATTGGCAAAATACTTGGAACAGCACCGCATTATGAGTGGGTGCCAAGCTGTGCATACGGCATTTCAGTATACCGACTGGACAAAGAGGGCGTACTGCACATTCCGGAGGGAACAGCGGTAGAAACGGTGGAACACTTAATTTGCCAGTTACGGGAACATGGATTTCAGGATGATACGGAATTTACTAAAGAAGTGCTTTTACCGAAGGATAAGTTGACAATAGCAGTTCCGAAAGAAATCCTTACAGATACGGCATTGGAAAATTTACAGAATTGCCGATTACAGAGGATGTGGCACAAATGTTTCAGGCGATTATTGAGGACAGAAATGCACCGAAAGTGGAGACGTTCATAGATGGATATCGCAGATTCCTATTTTATGATGATAATGGAATGCCACTTGTGGCAATGCACTGTCAGCACCGATTCAATCATATGGTCGGCAGATACAATGACATCTACCGGGTGCAGATGCCAAACATTACTCCCCATGTATGCAGGCACACCTACTGTTCCAACATGGCAAAATCAGGAATGAATCCCAAGACACTGCAGTACCTCATGGGGCATTCGGATATATCGGTCACAATAAATGTGTACACGCATATCGGATTTGATGATGCAGAGGAAGAATTGAAACGGATGGAAGAGTTTAGAAAGGCACAGGCAGAGGTTGAGCAGAAAAAGGAGAAACCGATGTCACAGAAAATGTTTAAAGTAATTTAATATGGAAAAGGGATGACGCTCCGGCTTGGCTTGGGCGTTTTTTCTATGGAAAAATAATAAAATAAAATATATAATATGTTTGATGGGATTAGAGAGAAGGTGCAAATATCAATAATTTTGAAAAAACATTATATTGGCTAATGGATGCTTATCCAAAATCAATGTATAAACTTAACCCCAATATTGCAAAAAGAATATTTGCTAATATAACAGATGATGAGAGGTTAATAGATGAGATACTGAATGATAAATCAGAAGAATTATTGGATGGAAAGAGCGAAAGGATTGTTTCTATTTATCTTTTTCTTGATGATATAAGAAACAAACTCAATAAATTGAAAGGTAAAATCATGTCTTATGATGATGCCAATTATATTTTGAATATAATGATATTAGTTAATTCCGAAATCACTCAATATTATATGGATAAGGCACAAAAAGATGGCGGGTTTTCGTATGAAAATGAATATAGTCAAAGTAGCATAATAATTAACTACATTAAGGTAATTAGAGACGATATGCAGAGAAGGGAAAAAATACAAGAAATCTATCCTAATAAAGAAATCATTGAGAGCAAAGAGCTGAAAATTGTTTCGGAATGTGATTTGTCTATAATCGAAAAACATTTAGAATATCTTGTATTAATCAATACATTAATGTGTATGCAGATTAGTCCATTTTTCAATGATAAAGACAGAATAATTGCAGAGTGGTTCTTATGTTGTTTTGGAGATATTTTCACAAACTGCATGATTGAAGGAATTTATATGGAACCGAATACATCTTATAGTGAATATGAAAATGGGTCTAGGACAACTACAAAAATGGAAATTTTCTTTTCACAGAGCAACGAAGATAGATATCAATTAAGGTTGGATTTTCCTCATGATGATAAGGAGTGTATTCATTTCAATTTATATAAACCTTTTAAAATAGCTGCGTATCCCATTGATTATCTGGAATATAATATGTTGATTAAGCAGTATGGTGATGTAGTTAAAAATTTATTTTATCACTGTGGTAATAGAATGTGGTTTAAGAGTCAATTTAAAGATTATATTGATTTGAATTTTACTAATAATATTGAAGCTAGGAAAGCGTTACTTAATCTGTTTGAAACACATACACATAGTCCGGTGTGTGACAATAGTGTTTCTGAAAATGATATGAAAAATTTTTTGAATGAACTTTTTTCTGCGATATCTATTATGGACATGTCGCATTCTAGGTATTTAAAACCAAAGAACATAGATGAGAATAAAGAACTTGAATATATTACTTTAGAAAAAAATGTTAGAAATGCTGCTTACAAAATAGATGAGGCATATTTATATAATTTGCAAACAGGTACTATTCCTGCAAAATTGAAAGAGGATTTAGCTAATATAGAAATCAAGTTGACAAATGTGTTGACTGAATATTATGCGAAATATACGCATGAGGAATTAAATGATTTGTCTTTGTTAGAATTATTAATGTTGGTTAGAGAATGTATGATAGAACATTCTTAGTAGTAAGCCTACCTTGTTTTACTACCAATTTTACTACTAACAGCCCACAACAACTTGCACCATATTGCCCTATTTTGCAAAGATGCCAGCCAAAACACAAATTTCATAAATCCCCGAAATTCCTTGCAAAACAGGGCATTCCGGGGCAAATTAAGGAGAAACAAAACAATGATAAAAATACTATTCATTTGCCACGGCAACATATGCCGCAGCACAATGGCTGAAAGCGTTATGAATTATCTTATTAAACAGGCTCATCGCGAGGATGAATTTTATATTAATTCTGCTGCTACTAGCCGTGAAGAAATCGGTAACCCACCACACCGTGGAACCGTAGCCAAACTTAAAAGCGAAGGAATACCTGTAATTCCGCACAGAGCCGTACAGATGACTCTTAACGACTATGAAGAATATGATTATCTTATAGGAATGGATACAGAGAATATAAGAAATATGCAGCGTATATCAGGCGGTGATCCTGATGAGAAAATATACAAGCTGCTGACATTTGCCGGCTCAGGAATGGATGTAGCTGACCCCTGGTACACAGGGGATTTTGATGCAACCTATAAGGATGTATTGGCAGGCTGTAAAGGAATTCTTGAAAATCTGTAATGTACATTATAAATTAATTTCTAAATAATTTATAATGATAGAGCTGTAGCATTAAAAAGCATTTATATAATATAGACTACTTACAGAGAGTGCCTTTAATAAACATGCCTTTAATAAACAGATTTCCTTTATATCAGTCACCAACTATGAAAGTGCCTGATATAAAGGAAATCTGTTTTTCTATATACTAATTCCAATGTTATTTATTATTTCTGCCTGTCACAAACCATAACTGTTAAAATAAATATTTAAAAACTACTCAAAATAATATAAATATACATCCTCAAGGTCTATATTATCTTCGACTTTTACTGCTTCATCAGGAAGTGTATCACCTACCAGCCTTAGAGCAAGTCCATTCTTTCTCTGCCTTATGTTGCCTACCTTATACTGCTCCTGAAGCTTTCCAACATCTTCAAGCGTACAGGTAAGCTCTGCTACTTTTCCCTGCATTTTTTCTATTAATTCAACCGGAGTTCCTGTTGCAACTATCTGTCCCTTTTTTACAAGTATAACCTTATCAGCAATACATTCAATATCACTTACAACATGTGTTGCAAACAAAATTATCTTATCCTTTGAAAGCTCTGCTATATAATTTCTTATACCTATTCTTTCCTTTGGATCAAGTCCTGCTGTCGGCTCGTCTAAAATAAGAACCTTAGGATTGCCTAGAAGTGCCTGTGCCAGAAGTACTCTCTGCTTCATACCTCCTGAAAAACCGCCTATCTTTTTGTATGCCACACTCGTAAGATTGACAACCTCTAAAAGCTCATCAATCTGCTGTGCTACACTCTTTCCCTCTTCATTCTTCCTTTTAAGTCCTTTTACTTCTGCCATATATTTTAAAAATGCCTTAGGTGAAAAATCCTCATAGAACCCCTGCTGCTGTGGCATATAACCTACAATCGCACGGAACTTTTTGCCAAGCTTTAATATATCCTCTCCATCATAGAGAATATTACCTCCATTATTACTGTCACGGCTGACATTGTCAGTAATAAGATTAATCATTGTACTTTTACCGGCACCATTCGCACCAAGTATTCCATATATCCCAGGCTTAAATGTATATGATATCTTATTGAGTGCCTTTACCGAGCCATAACTTTTTGATAACTCCCTTAATTCTAATTCCATTATGCCGCCCCCATTTCTAACAATTTTAACTTAATTATGAAAAGATATTTAGTTTCACTTAATAGTCACAACACTTTTATGTAATTTCTAAGCTTTTAAATAAATAATTTTAATTTGACTCCTTAAAATACTTATAACTGCCATGATAACTGCATTCATCCACTCTTAAATCATTATCATTAACCTTAAAAATAATCTGTACTCTGTCATCTTGTGTCAATTTACTGTTTAAGGCCTTTGGTAACTGATAAGAATACTTTACTGCCCATCCTCCATCATAAGATATTATCTCACATTCAGGATTTCTGATATCAAATTCCAGTAATTCCTTCTCTGATATACTTTTTGCCTGTTCAAAACCATCATCCATCCACTGTTTATATATCTTAGATAATTCTGTCTTTATATCATCAGAAAATATATCCTTACCTGCTACAGCTTTAAGATTATCATCAAGCTTTAATTTCTGCTTTAATAATTCTTTATTCTCTACTGCTTCCGTACCGGCTTCTACAGCTTCATTTATTGTATTTTCATCAGTTTCCCATACATATGTTTTTGCTCCCTGCGTATATGAATCTGCTTTTGTAACTTGATTCGTTACATCCTGATTATCCTTTGTGCTGCCACAGGCAATGCATAAGCTCATTACTGCTAACATCTGTACTAAAATCAATATCTTTTTTTTCATAATAACCCTCGCTCCCAAATATTGCCATTATTTTTTTATATTCCAGTCATAATATGTATAAATACTTAATATCACTGCTGATATAATAAATAAAATATATATAATGTATCCTGAAATATTATAATTAAACATTGTAAGCCATCTGTTAATATCACTCTGTACAGGCAATGATAAATATTTCATTAAGGATACCTTGAATACATTGAGTATATATGGAACTAACAGAATCATTCCGATAATAACTGAATGTAAATACCCTGCAAGGTATGATATATTCATTATCAATATTCCTATACTTATAAAAAGTAATACTCTTATAAACTGACAAAGTAATATATATCCTGATATACTTATATTTATTGGAAAACTATTAAACATCCTTATACATTGAACCGGAGCATTTAAAAATTTAATATTATATAAATCTGTTATATTATGCCAACTTATAACTGCTGATATTACTCCTACAAGCATACTTATAACAATAACCGTAAACAGCTTGTATCCCCATACACTTCCTCTATTTTTGCTTATCTTAAGAAGCTTAGTCATTTTAGTCTTTTTTTCTATATTAAAAATATTTGAAAACATAAAAATAATTACAAGAATACATATAAGGTTAATATTTTCCTGCACAGTATTCATCCTGTCTCCAAATATTTCATTATAGGCACTCTCGTCTAATATCATTCCATCTATATCATTATCTTGTTTTAGCTGGTTAAGATAATTAAGCTGACTCGTTATGCTGCCCTGTGCTGTCTTGATATCTGCTATCTGTTTTTTATCATATGCTGATATCTTTTCTTTTGTCTCTAATTGTTCTTTAGTCTGCTCAAGATAATTTATATAGTCGTTGGCCTCTTCAACAGATGAACTTCCCTCATACTGTGCATAGAAATTCTTGATATATGTATTCTGCCCGTTATAATTTAAGCCCTTATGTATCTTACATGAGGATATAGCTATAATAAATATTACCAGTATCAAAAATACATTCTGCATAAATAATAATTTATGCATCTCAAACATTCCAATATTAAAACTGCCAATCCCTCTCTGTACAAGCTGCTCTGCCTTACCTATAAGCTTATCAATTATACTTAATTTTCTTACAGGATATTTTCTTATATATAGTATAATATTGAGCGGTATTCCAATTACAATTAATATTACTGTAAAATACATAAAAGCAGTTATCGTATCAGTTATAAATAAATCCGTTCCCCAGTTGGTATTTTTAAGTGAATCCGCAAGCATTACATCTGAAAAGATATTAAAATACTTGAAAAAATTGAGACTGCTTTTTTCATTAATTTTATAATATAACAGCCACTCTGCAAGTCCAAATAATATTATCTTTACATAAGCTGTTTTATTAGAAGCTGACCACTGTACAAATAAATATATAATAAGACTTATCGCATACATTGCCATTGCAAAGAATATACAATACAAAAGCATGAAATGCTTAATACTTATCACATATGGAAAGTTAGAAAATACCTGTGAACATTGAATTACATTATCAAGATATCCTGCCCCGCCATAAAAATATATAAAAATACAAAATACAATAAGATTTATTGCAAATGAATTAATCAATATAATTAAAAAATTAATCAGAAGTCTTTTTAAAACAAGACTGCTTCGTCCGTTATAAGAACACCTTATTAACGTATTCACTGAATTATATTCTTCTTCCTTATAACTTATTATAACAACAGTAATAATTAATATAAAAAGAAAAGGAAGCCATCTGTATTGCATAAATTTATCTATAGCGAGCGTATTAATTAACTTTACCGGAGCATCCGATATTTTTAATGCATCCTGACTGCTCTTTACTATATCCTTATAACTATATGAATCCTCCTCGTTAAACAATTCATATTGTGTAAGAGTATCTGCACTTTTTAACGCTCTTAATTTATTATCCTTATATGAACTGATATAACTATATGAAGCATTGAATCTTTGTGTAACATCTAAGGCCATCTGCTCATCTGACTGTTTTAAATATTCCTGTACATCAATATTTTCATCCTCATTATACGCTTCTATTAACGATGTATACAGCTTATCTGTATCATCAATTTCATTTTGTATCTGAAATATACATACCCCAATAATAACCACATTAATTAATAAAAGCGAAATGAGGGTCTTTTTTATCACTCTTAATAATTCCATAACACCCTCATTTCCGGCTATTTTACTTAAACATATTATATGTAATGTTTCTCCAGCTCTTATTGTCCTGTTCTAAATCACACATCAATATCATACATATTCTTGGCTGTTTTTTCCTGTCAGCCGTTATAAGCTCATTATATTTTGTATACCATTCATCTGTAATCTGTGCATTATCTATATCGAATCTGCTCGTTGTTATTATAAGCTTATTATTTATTACCCCTAAATAATCCATTGCAATATAATAACTTGCTATAGACTTATCATTATTTCTTGCTAATTCAATAGTATCTGTCAGATTACCATCTTTTCCCAGCATATAGATATAATTATTGCCTTTTTCTTTAACTGAAATATTAACACCCTGATATAATATTATATTTTTCCCATTAAATCCTGCCAATTCGCAATAATCAGTATCTGCTCTGTTTTTTTCTGTATTACCTTTTCCTTCAAGCACGTAAAATTCTGATACTTCTGATGATTTAATATTTAATTTATTGACTATAAACTCATCATAATATATAGATGTAAAATAAAAATTATCTTCATCATCGTAACAGATATCCCTGTTCCAGTCGCTGATATCTCCACGCACCCCATCTAAATTATTATCAAATGAAATCAATTCATCAACTTTATTATCCTGTATATTAACTGAATCAATACAATATCTTACACTGTCTGAATTTACTTCAACTTTTCTGTTTATATATACTTTTCCCTGCCTTGAACACAGGCTTACTATCTGATTATGCTCATTTTCAAAGCTATATTGTGTTATTAACACAGGCTCTTCTTTTTTATCAAGAGAACACTTATATATCCCAATCATATCCTGTCCTGCTATCGTATAAAAAAGCTTTCCGTTATTTACACAAAAACGTGGCATTACGCTGCTTGAACCAACTGATAAACCATTTACAGATAACTGGTTTTCTACTTTCTTATCTCTGCCCCTCTTATCATACGATACCAGATTATCATATTCTGATGTCTGTTCTATCATATAAATCCGGTCTTTATAATACCATATCATATTATCAATACACTCATCATCAGACATATATGCATCACAGGATGTATCAGAATGGTCACACGATGTATTAGAACATAACGGATATGATATGTTATTATTATTATCATAGTAATATAAAAGTCTTATTTTCTCCATTGACATTGGATAATTGGCAATATAATAATAGCTTCCATTTTCAGCCTCTGCTACAGAAGGCGTCTTATAAAACTGTGGCATATCCCAATCTGTTATACTCCCCACTGTATTCTTAGATACTGCTTTGCCACAACCGGCAATACCTATGCATATACAGGTTATAACAGTTAATACACTTATTTTTTTTAATAGATGCATGTATTCCACCCCCTTAATACAATTCTACAACATCCGGAATCAAGGTGTCTTTCTTTTATGCAAAATCACGAACTTGCTCATTTATAGCTTAATATTCTAAATAAACTTCTTTTACCAGTTTATCTTCTGATACAAGACGACACTGTGTTAGTTTACTATTATCAGAATAATTTTTATTAACGTATTTTTCAAAATCATTAAGTGATATTTTATTCTTATTGCTATCATAAAATACACACTCACTATCAAATACATAAGATTTATTGATTATATCACCATTTTCAGATAAACTATATCTATCAATTGCCTTTAGGCTTTCTGATACATCCGCTGCATATATTATAATATTTTTAACACTAACTGCTGTTTGTGTTTCCTCGGTTTTATCAACAATATTTGATGAATCATTACTATAAGAATTGCCGCAAGCTGATATTGTAATCATACATATAAAGCTAAAACATAAAAAAAGTCTTTTCATTTTATAATCAACCACCATATCATCTTCTCCATTTCAATACCCCTAATTAAAATCTTCTAAGTTTCTTTACATCTTTATTAATCTTTGGTTGATATGTAATCAATGGACAAGCAACATTTGCATAGTGCTTCGCCGCATTAATTGACAATCTTGTGATATTGTCAGCCGTCAATTACTTTAGTTTCTTAAAACTATATCCCCCCTTTTAATTTAACTTAATCTTTAGCTGCTACCTGTCTTTAACTTATAAAAGTCAATAAAACAGGTCTTCCCAATTTAATAAATACCCTGCTATACATTTACCCCCTTAATACAATTCTACAACATATTGAATAAAATACAACATTATCCCCACAAACGACATGTTTTATTATAAAAATCTATAAATGAGCAAATTTGAAAAAATGCACAAAATTATGCTATCAGCCTTATAAATGAATTAAAATCATTACATTCCTTTGCACATTGGAACAGATACTGATATTTTTCATGGCTGATAATATCACAAATCTAGTGATAACCATTTTCAAATGAACATAATTCACCACTTCCGGCAACGCAAATGTAGTGTGTCATAAAGCTGGGAGTCATCCCATTTACCATTATTGAGAAAATGTGCGATGATGGTCCAGTGACAGGTGCTGTTTCTAGCAAAGTCCGTAGTTTTGCCATGGTAACCTGATATATAGTATTTGCGAGAGGCATCTTCTTTCGCAATGCTGTTAGTGTTTGTTTTTCACTTCCATATATACAACATTATCGATTTAAGAGGTTTTTCTTTTTATGCAAAATGATGAACCTGCTCATTTATAGTTTAAATATTCTCTTCATATTAAAACATAACTATTAATATGAATATTTCATATTCTTTTAAGCACTCCACAGTCCATCTCGCATACCGTATCACATAACAAGTCTATATCCTCAGTGCTATGATTGGCCATGATAATTGTTTTTCCATCCTGTGCAAGCTTTTTAAATAATTGCCGCATTTCACTAACACCATTTTTGTCTAATCCATTCATTGGCTCGTCTAATAATAATATATCCGGATCTTCCATTAGCGCCTGTGCAAGGCCCAGTCTTTGTTTCATTCCTAATGAATACTTTCCAACATGTTTTTTATTATCAGGATCTAATCCCACCAGTTTTATTGTTTCCCTTATCTTATCTTTTCCAGCTTTCTTATTAATTGAAGCTAGAAATTTCAAATTATTATATGCACTGTAATTCCCCAAAAAACCCGGATTTTCTATAATTGCACCAATATTATCCAATGCTTTGCTATTCCTGTCCACTTTAATACCATTAATTAATATTTCACCGGAAGATGGTGTTACAAATCCACATATGCACTTCATAAGCATTGTCTTTCCAGAACCATTTCTTCCAACCAGTCCATGTATCTTTCCCTTTTCAAATGATACTGTAACATCATTAAGGACAATATTAGTACCATACTTCTTTGTGACATTTTTAATATCTATTATATAATCATTATTGCTCATTATATACTACGACCTCCCTCCTGTTACCAGCTGCTACAGCTATAATTCCAAAAATAACAATCATTAATATATACATACACAAAACATAAGTTATTGTTGGATATTGTGTTCTTCCGCCCACATCGATACAACCGATATAATTCCATGATAGTGGTGAAAACTTACACCAGTATGGCTTTCCCTCAACAACAGCATTTAATAATATCAAAAATCCCGTTACAATAATGCTGATTCCTTTAGACTTAGTTAAAATATTAATTGCATATATTAACATTCCTATAAATATAAAACTTAACCACATAAGTATAAATGAGAAAAACATAGCCTGTGCAGGTGTAAAATATCTTATTATTGATGCTGAAATACCAACTGTTGTATACCGTATATTAAGATTAACCATAATACCTGAAGTTCCGGCATTTCCCAGTACATCCCCCCATGTTGTTCCCCATTGTATATATTGAATATTAAATATAATTGTAAGTAACAGATGAAATAACGTATATAAAAAAGAACTGACAATAATATATAAAATCTGCCCCATGCTCCATATATTTCTTTTTGTTCTCAACATTACATATGTCTGATTAGTATCAACAAATGGAGCATCACAAAATATAAACACCACCGGTATCATAAATACAATTCTCATGTATCTGAATGCAAATAAAAATGGAAAAATCCATGGATTCATTTTTTGTCCCATATAATTGCATAATACACTCAGATCTTTTGTATAAGAGTATACAAGAAGTGTTGTCATAGCTATACACATAAGTATTCTCCTATTGCCACCCCACTTACGAATATTCTGCATACATATTCTGACAGCTTTCATTTACTTATATCCTCCTTTCAGCAAAATGCTTAAATGCCCATGCTGCAAGCAATATATATCCAAGGCATACCATACATGACAAAAGCAGTATATATCCTGAATTCATTCCAAAGAACGCTTTATTTCCTTGCTGTATCTCAAACAGACTTATAGATGTTGGTAAAAAATCCAAAACATTTTCTACAAACATACTGATAAAAAAAGCTGATGTCACTGCTACAAATCTGTTAGGAACTGCTGCCGATAAAGCCATTCCCATAACAGCATACACTCCCGATACCATTGAAAATAAAAATATAAATATAATTACAGCAGCTATAGGATATTTTCCATAAGCTATATCATGAAATACCCTGTATTCATGAATCTGTCTTATTCCCAATCCATTTATTGCTCCACTTATTATTGAATAAACTGATAATCCTGTAAAAGATACAATAAAAGAACTAAAAAAACATGTCGTAATCTTTGATATTATATAATTTTTCTTTCCACATCTTAGCACATACGGATTAAAATAATTATTACTTATGTCGTCACAAAAACTTGTTGCCATTGGAATGGCTGCTATTATTACGGGAATTTTATTCATATTATTAAATCCGGCAATATTACTTAATCCCTCAAAAACTGTTCTACTGATTATCTTGCTGCTTCCGGGATTATGTTCCATATACAGACAAATAATAACATATGCAATAATACATATATATATTCTATACGAATGAAAAATGCGCAATAATTCATGACGGTATGCCCCTGCTAATTTTTTCATATGAACTCCTTATTTAAACCCAATATTATTAGACTTATATGTATCCTTATTTTGTGCATTTATAAAGATCATATTTTGTTCATGATCCGTACTGCTGATCCCATCTTTTTCTGCATATAAACTCTTAGTGACAGTACATACCCAGAATGGACTTATTGTTAATGGTTTTCCTTTGTTGCTGCTTCCTGTCAGCTTTGTTGGTAAGTATACCAGTTTTATATCATTTATAACCTGTTCATCCAACTGATTATTATACATCAGATATGCAGAAAGCTGTTTAACAATATCATCAATATCCGCAAGCTTTATATTATCATCTGTTTCAACTATATCGTATAAGCTGTATACTTCAAATTTTTCAAAACCATTTCTTCCATACACAACTGTCAGCTTAGTATCAAATGAGGCTTTAGAATTGTCCATAAAAGAATATCTGGAAAGAGGAATTCCTTCAAGCTCTACATCAAATTCCATATAATACACTTCATCTTCATAGTTCCATGTAATCTCATTTATAATCTGACCATCTTTGGTCTTATTGTATCTTAGATTATCTTCATAATTCATCATAACCTTTGTCGCGCTTTCAGAATCAAATGCATAACATACCGGTACATCTTCCGAAAGCTTAATTTCTAAGTTATCACATACTTTCCTGACTTCATCAATAACCTTATCCTTTGGAAGATTCTCAAGCTCTTCCTGTGGAAATGCTTCTTTTGCATCGTTTTCTTGTTTTGTAACATTTCCAATATATATATTATAATTACGTTCTCCTACTTTTCCTGTATAAAAACTAATTAAACCGGTTCCAATTATTAATTTGCTGTCATCATTATATGTATACACCCTTCTTTCATAATTATTATAATCTTTCACTTCTCTATTATTACAGAATATATCTGATACTGCCGTCATCTGTTGTTCTGTCCAGTCTTTATACTGTGCTTTAAATTCCTTTAATGAAATACCACTATAATCAGGTATATCTGCATCTACCGAAACCTTGCTGCTAATCGTTGTATTTATGTGCTTTATATTATTATCCTCATTAACCTGCACTTCTTTTTCTTCACTTCCTGATATAGAACCATCTGGAAATAGCGAACACCCCGTCATCATAAAACATAATACAATTACTAATAATATTTTTTTATACATATAAATCACACCCCCTATTTTTATAAAAGTCTGTTACAATAAGCATACTATACATTAACTTATTGCAACAGACCGTAACAAATACTCAAATATATTTTATGG
This sequence comes from uncultured Eubacterium sp., assembly GCA_900545725.1. Classification (GTDB taxonomy): domain Bacteria; phylum Bacillota; class Clostridia; order Lachnospirales; family Lachnospiraceae; genus Lachnospira. The sequence goes on along the minus strand of URAI01000006.1, from coordinate 19,065 downwards.
TGCCCAATCACCACTTACAAGTACATAATATCTAAATGTTTCTCCTTTTAACCTATACATACTTCCGTTAACAGCCTGTCTTTCTGTATAATATAAATAATATGTTCCTGTATTAGCTGTTGCCTTTACTGTTTCAGAATATATCATATCATCTTCATAAGCTTCACCTACAATTGTAAATTCCATATCATCCTGATTACCAATATTACTACTATCATATGTAACTCTGGCATAATCATCATCATCTGTTTTTAATACATTACCAGAATATTGTACACTATCTGCATCTTCCGCAATCTCTAATCTGAAATCAAAATATCCCGATTCTGCTAATACCGGCATGGCAAACATCAATGATATTGCCATAACTAAACCAGTTGTTTTTAAACAATTTCTAATCTTCATAAAAATCCCCTTTCTAAATCTAAAGTAACTAATCCTTAACCACTTCCCGTCTTTAACTTATAAAAGCCAATAAAACAGGTCTTCCCAATTTAATAAATACTCTGCTATACCTTCACCTCCTTAATACAATTCTACAACATATTGAATAAAATACAACATTATACCCACAAACGACATATTTTTACCACAAACGACATATTTTATTATAAAAGCCATAATATTACACCGATTAATTCAAATATACAGACAATTCAATCATATAAACTACATACATACATCTGCTATAAAACACCCATTATCCATTCTTATATCTATTACACCATTATATTTTTCTATTGCATCCCTAATATTATTAAGTCCCAAACCATGATTAACTTTATCTGTCTTTAATGTCCCAAGCTTATTAATATCTCTTATTTCACTGATATTAATAGGATTTTTTATTGAGATGTATAACTTTCCGCTCATCATACCAATCTCTATATATATATTTCTTTTTTTAATATCCTCTATACGTTCACATGCCTCAATTGCATTTTTTATAAGATTTGACAAAACAACACATATATCAAACTCTGAAATATCTATATTACGTGGAACGTTTCCCTTTACATCAAAATGTATATTTTCACCAGCCGCCTGCATAATCTGATTAGATATTATTGCATCTATACAACGGTTTCCTGTATAACTGACTACTTCAAATATTGCTGATTCACTTATAAAATCATCAATATACTTTTTTAACCTGTCATCATTAATACTATTGCAATAATCAGACAACACTGCTATATGAGCATTAAGGTCATGCTTAAATTTTCTTAACTGATTATCCTGATTAATTAATCCATTATAATATTCTTTCTGCAATTTAATATATTTTTCATACATCCTGTTACGTTCTTCCGACTTTATCTGTCTGTTTACAATTACTCCCTGCCATATTGTTATTAAGATAAGTACAATACAGACAATAGATATTATAAATCCCATCAGATTATATAAGTTGTTATATCCCGTTACATAAATTAACCTTTGTACAGGTCCTATTAATAATAATGTGCATATAGTTACAATATAAAATAACATATACTGCTTCCAGTCCAGTTTTATCTCTATACATCTTATATTCTTTATTCTTCTAAAAATAATAATTATTATCATTAATACTACTGGTATAATTTCACATATTATTACACTTAACCAATTCTGTGTTATCTCATATTCACTTATATTTAATATCACAGACAAAATAAAAGAACAGCTTACCGCTACAACTGAAATACTCATTATGATAAATGGATATATCAAAAAATGTTTAACTCTTAACTTATCCATTAACAGAAATGGTATTAAAATCATTGATATTACACTTATAGATTCCGCAGTCTTTATACCGCAGCCATATAATATAATCAGATGAATTGTTAATATAAGCCCCACAAATATTACCCACCTGCTTTTATTTTTTGTTAATCTGCAGTTAAAAATCACTACATATCCCAACACATAATTCAATGTTTCTGTAATAAGATATATTACGATATCAACAATACTAACTATCATAATCTTATTTTCATCCTATCTCTTCCATAATTAAAGCTCTTAATTCTTACCGTTTCTTTATATTTTCTTCCTATTGGTATCTTTATATCAATATCATTAAAAGTAATATTTTCTGTTATACTTTCTACATTGGCAAGATTAACCATATATGATTTATGTACGCGGATAATGTTATATTTTTCCATCTCATTCTCAATATCACCAAGCTTTTTAGAGCATAAAGCATATTTATAAAATTCTTTTCTTTTTGAATATGTATATATCTCTGTATAACTTCCATCTGCCCTTAAATATAATATATCCCAAAGACTCACTTCTATATTTCTTCCATCAATATCATTCATCTGAAATACAATGTTATCCCTTTTTTCTTTAATAACGATATTTAATATTTTCTCAACATCAGCAATATTCGCCGGTTTTCTTACAAAACCTATTGTCTTAATACTATATGTTTCAAAAAACATATCTGTATGACTTGAAAAATATGAAATCCTCCATATATTATCTGATGTTAATAATCTGTCCTTTAACTCAAGTCCATTAATTCCTGTAAGTTCTATATCAAGAAATAACACATCTATCCTGTTATTTTCTTTATTATCACAATATTTTAATAAAGCTTCTCCGCTGCAAAATATTAACAGTTCATATTCAATACTATATTTTTTTAAATAATTATCACATATATTCCCTATGGTCATATGTTCCTTAACATTATCATCACATACTGCAATCAACATGTTCATATAATTTAATCCCCTCATTTTTCAATTTATCTTGTAAAAATTATTCTTCATATTTACGCAAAATTATTAATTATTTTACACTGAATAATATTAAAATACCTTCTCCAAAGTATTCACGCAACATATAAATAAATTATAACTTATAATTTGCCAAAAACAACCCACTCTGCGTGAATTGCTGAGTTTCTGCGTGAATTGTAAAAAATAGTACGCCGGCAACGGACATTCCCTAAAATATGTGCGTCAATGGCGTACATTTATATACGGCATTAACATACATATTCAGGTAATTATCCATTACCGGCGTATAAATATTTTTATTATTCCTATACTCTGATTTCCAGATATCCGGACAAAGTATTAGTAATTTGGCACATGTTCAACTTCCATATTCTTAGGAAGTACAAGGTTAAGTATTATACTTACAATAAATACAACCGCCAGATACTATATCAACTACTACTGCTCACGGAAGAATACTTCACCTGTCTGTGGGTCCATTCCATCAACTATCGCAAGTGATTCAAGCTGATAACCGAGATTTCTGATAATTCTTCCCCCCTGCTGGAAGCCTTTTTCTATTGCAATACCAATTCCTTCAACTGTACCGCCTGCCTGTGCAACAATAGATACAAGCCCCTGTAATGCACATCCATTTGCAAGGAAATCATCTATTATAAGTACATGGTCATCCGGTCCTAAGAATTTCTTAGATACTATTACCTGATTCTTACACTTATGTGTAAATGACTCAACCTCAGCCACGTATACATCACCTTCAATATTAATGCTCTTGCTCTTCTTTGCAAATACTACCGGCACGTCAAAATGATTAGCAACTATACACGCAATTCCTATTCCTGAAGCTTCTATTGTAACGATTTTGTTAATTGGCTTTCCATCAAAACGCTTCTTAAATTCCTCACCAATCTGATTTAACAGATGTATATCCATCTGATGATTCAAAAAGCTGTCAACCTTTAATACATTGCCTTCTCTTACAATACCGTCCTTTATAATTCTTTCCTCTAAGAAATTCATACTTACCTCCATTATTAAGATTCGTGTCTTTGTGTGATCTGGTATATATTGTACTATATACTTAATCCTGTTTTTATTATTGGTCGATTGTACTATAAATCACAAACTATTTCAATATTTTTCTTATTGTTGTTCCAGAATTTTAAATTCATTCCATAACAATGACTCTAATTTGTTTTTTGTGCATTTTATACATTATATTTATTTTTTTGTTTCATTTTTAAGCATAATATGATATAATATGTACAAATATAAGAACTTTATATAATTGTAACTGGACACATACTTACAAAGGTGCATTATTTTGTAACCATATGGCTTTTATTACATATAATGCTTACAGTCTATATTATAATTTACATTATTATTTATAAAACTATATGCCCATAATGTGATTCAGTAATGGTTTTATGGCAGATGCAGTAATTTTATTTATATTTATGAGCTTTTATACCATGCGTTAATATTGATATTATACTAATATTCTATTATATTAACACATTTTAAGAAGATTACTGGTATTAATACATCTGCAGAACGGAGGTTATTATGTCTAAGATTATAACTATCGGTAGAGAATTTGGAAGTGGCGGACATGTAGCCGGACAATTAATTGCCGATAAGCTTGGTATTCCTTATTATGACAATGAACTTATCAGCATGGCAATCAAGCATGGTGGAATTACTCATGGTCGTCCGCTTGATAAGTTTGATGAGAAGAAGTTCAATCCATTTCTATTTGAGAGCAATTATTATGGCAATGAGAATGCACCTAAGGGCGAGCCTATGGAAGAGGTATTATTTAAGTTACAGCGTGATGTAATAATTGATATTGCCAATAACGGTCCTGCCATCATAATAGGCAGATGTGCTGACTGGATTCTTAAGGAAGAGAAGTTTAATGTATTGAGCGTATTTATAAGTGCACCGCTTGAACAGCGTATTGACAGAATTATGGCAAAGTACGATGTTGAAGAGAGTAAAGCTATCTCTCTTATCAAGAAACACGATAAGAGAAGAAAAGCATATTATAAGTTCCACACGATGAAAGAATGGGGTAATCCTAAGAGCTATGATTACTATTTTAATACAGAAGATTTGTCATTAGAACAGATCGTTGACGAAGTTGTAATGTTATATAATGAATAAATATCAGCTAATATTTTATAAAACATGTAATTATCAGCTAATATTTTAAATTTGTTCATTTACAGATATAATATATGCATAAGCTAATATTTTATAAAAGAATATATATACACTGATATTACATAACATATAAGTATCATATAATATCATATAAAAGATAAACAGCAGTCACTATTGTTATAGCAGATAAATATCATATCAGATAATAAGTACATATCAGATACTCCTCACTACTAAAACAGGCAGCCATATGGCTGCCTGTTTTAGTATAATATTACTCTGTTCTTAATGCTGTAACAGGGTCTTTCTTAGCTGCATTCTTTGCCGGTATTAATCCGCCAATAAATGTAAGTACCATGCTAAGTATTATAAGCACTACTGCACTTACCGGTGGAAGTGCCGCATTAACCGCTGTTGAATCCGTTACTGCATGTATAATGCTGTTACATGGAATAAGCAGTAATAATGTAATTGCTATTCCTATAATACCTGAACAGAAACCTATAATAAACGTCTCTGCATTAAACACCTGTGAAATGTTTCTCTTAGAAGCTCCTATTGCACGAAGTATACCAATCTCTTTAGTTCTTTCAAGTACAGAAATATAAGTTATAATACCAATCATAATTGATGATACTATAAGTGATACAGCCACAAATGCAATAAGCACATATGTTATAACATTAATAATTGTTGTAACACTATTCATAAGAAGTCCGACATAATCAGTATAACTGATTTTATCATCCTCTGATGCACCTTCATTATATTTCTTAATACAGTCAGATACCGCGTCCTTAGCTTCAAAACTGTCTACATATATATTGATGGCTGATGGTGCGTCCTCGCTTATAACGCCAAAGCTTTCCATATTATCATCATAATTTCCTGTTGAAATATATGAATTATATATAGATAACAATGTACTATCATCGGGATTCTCAAGGTATGAATCAAGCATAGCTGCCTGCTGTGCTTCTCCCATAGCCATAAGCTGTGTATACATCTGCTGATTATCTGCATATACCATCTGCATCATATTCTTAAACATAGATGCTTTATCACTTACACCAAGATTAGCAAGATATGTTCTGGCATCTGCAATCTTAGCTGCATCATCTGCCGGTGAAAATGCCATACCATTAGTTATATTAATATCTTTATTCTCACGCTGTGCCTTTACAACCTCACTCTTATCTGCATAATCCATAAGGTAATCAGTGAGTGCCTTTGTATAACCTACGGCTTTATTAATAAGTGCATTATCATTGTCATCATTTTGTCTTACAATACCGCTTATCTTAAGCTTTATACCATCTGCTGCCTTATCCTTTAAGCTTGCATTATCAGATACTATAGACTTATAATTGCCATTATCGTCCTTAACATACATATCGCTTGCAGGTAACAGATAATATTCCTTATTACAAATATCTTCATATGATATTTTTTCAATATCCATTGTAACTTCTTCACCGGCATCTATTCTTTTCATTATCTCTTTATATTCAGATGTTGGAAGTATTCCAAGCTGATATAAAACTGCCGATGATATTTCATTATTCTTATTCATCACAAGAACAGCTTCATCATATGATGATGGCCAGTTACCATATAATACATCGTAAGCATCTGTTACTGCCTGACTTACTGATGCAGAATCACTTCCCGGAAGCAGTTCTGTAAAGTTATTAGTCTTTCCTGTACTTCCTGTCATCATGGTCATGCCATTATCATTTGACATATCAGCCATCATATTGGTTGCTGATGTCTGACTGCTGCTTTTTAAGGTACTTCCATCTGTATTTACAAATGCTCCTTCTGAATCATATGTAAATACATCAAACTTAGTATTATATGAATATACTATTCCATTTTCTCTTATATGCTTTCTAATCTCACTGTCTGGATTATCCATATACTTCTTAAATTCTGTCAGATTATTCTTTGTAAAGCTTGTTGTTATGCTTGAAGCCATCTCAATATCAGTTCCATTAGAATATACACCATCAAGCTCATGTGTAATGTCTGAATCTTTCATGGATGACTGCCCTTTTTGCATGATACTCGTAAGGTCAATCGTCTGTGCTTCTATGGATATCGGATATGATGTCATAGTACTTTTCTGAATATCTGTTATATATGTGTTGACTCCATTTGAAAATGATAAAATAAGGGCTATTCCTATTATACCTATTGAACCTGCAAATGCGGTCAGAAATGTTCTCCCCTTCTTGGTTCTTAAGTTATTAAATGATAATGATAATGCCGTCAATATAGACATTGAAGCTTTACCCATATTCTTATGTTGTGGCTCTTCAAGCTTTTGTTCTATTTCATAAGGATCTGTATCATCTACAATATGTCCATCCTTAACTCTTACAATTCTTGTAGCATATTCATTAGCAAGTTCAGGATTATGTGTAACCATTACAACAAGTCTGTCCTTTGCAACCTCCTTTAACAGTTCCATAACCTGTACGCTTGTTTCTGAATCCAATGCTCCCGTAGGCTCATCGGCAAGCAGTATGTCAGGATTATTAACAAGTGCTCTTGCTATTGCAACCCTTTGCATCTGGCCACCTGACATCTGATTAGGTCTTTTGTGAAGCTGATTACCAAGACCTACCTTTTCAAGTGCTTCCTTAGCTCTCCTTCTTCTTTCCGAACGGCTTATTCCTGATATAGTAAGCGCCAGCTCAACATTTGAAAGGACTGACTGATGTGGTATAAGATTATAACTCTGGAAAACAAAACCTATCGTATGGTTTCTATAAGAATCCCAGTCCCTGTCCTTATATTTTTTAGTGGATATACCATTTATAATAAGATCTCCACTATCATATCTGTCCAGTCCTCCAATTATATTAAGCATTGTCGTCTTACCTGAACCCGACGGACCTAATATTGCTACAAATTCATTATCTCTTAGGTTAAGTGACACATTATCAAGTGCTGTCTGCACAAGATCTCCTGTGACATACTTTTTACAAATATTTTGTATCTGAAGCATTGTCTGATATTTTGCTGCATTGTAATTTAATACAGCATCTCCTTCCGATTATTTTATGCCGGTAATATCCAATTTATTTGAATATCAAAATATAACTTGTATTATATACAAATAAACATGAAAATTCTAGCGAAAAAAATCAAAATATTCTTTTAATATTCATTATAGCTGTTTTATACTTTCCATATAATCAATACATACTATAAATACTCTTTCATATTGGTGTATTTTATGTATACGCATTACTAATCTTCGTAATCCATACACATTCTTACTTCCATAAATGGTCTTACAAATGTATCAGCAACCTCAACATGCGCCGGATTCTTCTGATATGCCTTAAGTGCTTCCTCACTTTCAAGCGTTGAATCTAACATAATATCACAATTAGATGATGCTAACCCATCAATATAGACATTGCATGAAAGTAGTCCTGGAACAACTCCCTTAAGTCCCTCAAGCCCCTTTTTAACTCCCTTTTTAATATCAAGCTTTTCCTGTTCAGTCTTTTCTTCTTTAATCTTCCATAAAATAATATGATGTACCATAATAATCTCCATTCCTCAAACGCAGTAACTGTCTGCTTTGTTTTTAATCAGAATTGCGAACGTACTTAGTGAGTTTCGCAATCATCTGCTTAGCTGTTATACTGTATACATTTAATAATAAATCATATTCATTCATTTGTATATATATAATTAATAATAAAATATATTTCTACTTATATATTTTCATATTTTATAGTCTTTTATTAACTATCCAAGCACAATTTATATAAACATTTATTAAATTAAAGATAAATATTGTATTGACTTTTAAAAATTAGAAGCTATAATTAAATCAATATTTGAATAACTATACAAAATTTCAACGATGAGAACAGGATTATCTTATAACAGATGTCTTTAAGAGAGCTGCCGGCTGGTGCGAGACAGCAGATATTTTAAGATAATTATCATCTCTGAGAAGCAGGCTGAATCTTAATTAATTAGTCCGGTAATTATATATAGTTAAATTATTAATTTATTTAGCTGTTATACATTATTGAATCTTATTAATGGCAGTAAGCTGTGCCGGAATCCTCCGTTATAGGGAAAGCGTATGAAGTACGTTAAGTGCTGTTAAGTTTATTTTTACTACCAATATTCTTATATTTTTATATTGGTAATAATAATACTTTTCAGAATATGGGTGGTATCGCGGATTTATTCGTCCCTTTCAGATTTCTATCTGAAAGGGACTTTTTTTCTTAGTTTTTTTTCATTGAAGCTTTGTATAAGTTTTCAAAATTTCCAACAATTTTTTTAGGAGGAAGAAAGAATGAAAGCTTTACAGAAATTAAGCAAATTTTTATCTAATTATACTTCTGTAGTAGTTATTGCTATTGCAGTAGTAACATTTTTAGTCCCATCATTTATGAAATGGGTCAACTTCAAACTCTTTGTTGACTTTGTCGGCAATAAATTCACAAGCCAGTCAATAATCATCGGTATTATAATGTTTAGTATGGGACTTACTCTGACTACTGACGATTTTAAAGAACTTAAAAAACGTCCATTTGATATCTGTATCGGTGCAATTGCACAATATGCGATTATGCCATTTCTTGCATTTACATTAACAAAAATATTACATCTTCCTGATGCCATTGCTCTTGGACTTATCCTTGTCGGCTGTTGTCCTGGTGGTGTATCATCTAACATCATGTCATATCTTTGTGGTGGTGATGTCGCTTTTTCCGTTGGAATGACTACTGTATCCACTATAATTTCACCAATTATGACACCTGTTATGGTATCTTTACTTGCAAGCGGCGCCCATATTTCAGTAAACGGCATTTCAATGTTTGTATCAATTATTGAAACTGTAATACTTCCTATTGCTGTTGGTTTTACGTTAAATCATCTCTTAGCAAAAAATGAAACCTATAAAGAATTACAGCAGATTATGCCTGGAGTTGCCGTCCTTGGTCTTGCCTGTGTTGTCGGTGGTGTTATAGCTTCCCAGGGAAGCAAATTCTTCACATCAGGTGTATTAATCTTCGTTGCTGTATTATTACATAACGGACTTGGCTATCTGTTAGGCTATGGTGCTGGAAAGCTTACCGGAATGAATGTAGCTAAAAAGAGAACTATCTCAATTGAAGTAGGTATGCAGAATGCCGGTCTTGCAACCAACCTTGCAACAACTACTCCACAATTTGCCTCAACACCAGAATCAGCTATCATCTGTGCTGTATCATGTGTATGGCATTCAATATCAGGTACACTTCTCGCCGGCTTCTTTGCAAGTCTTGATAAGAAAAAGTCTGCAAACAATGAATCCGAACAGACGGCTGCATAAAATGTTATAACTTTATAGTCAAATTTTTATTAATAAACCATGTTATTGATAAAATAAACCGGCACATTAAGAATTAATCACATTCCAATTAAACAGATACTTAAAAATACAATTTTTGATTGTCTGTTTAACCGGAAGTTCCTGATTCCCAATGCGCCGGTCTTTTTTTATTATTCTAATGCGTTTAACGCTTAAATTGTAACTAAAACTAAACTGTAAATTTATCAGCAATTATAACTGCTATTGCTGATATTTCTTCCATGCCGTCTGTCTACACTAAGAGCAAACAGCCAGTACACTTATGAACTTGTGATAAAATAAACTATCAAGCTTATTTTTCACACTATTCTGCATGTCCATTTACAATATTATATACAATTCCTTCATATTCAATCTGACCATTAAATCCAAAATCTACTGTTCCGTTAGTAACCTTCCATAAACCATATTCATTTTCTGAAAGACTATTATATCCAAGATCCAACGCTCCATTCGTTATCTTCCACCAGCCATATTTATTTAACCCTAAGTCATTATATGTATAATCTACCATTCCCTTAGTCATATACCACCAGCCGTACTCATTTAATGCCATTCCGGTATATGTAAGATCTAACGCTCCATTCGTTATATACCACCAGCCATAATCATTTAATGCCATTCCAGTATATGTAAGGTCTAACGCTCCATTCGTTATATACCACCAGCCATAATCATTTAATGCCATTCCGGTATATGTAAAATCTACTGTTCCATTCGTAAGCATCCACCAGCCATAATCATTTAGAGCCATTCCGGTATAATCATAATCAATATCACCATCAACAAACATGTACCAGTTACCATCATCACCCTGTTTAAATTCATATAGTGATGCATCAGGTATATATACTGTAATATCACATATGGCGGTTACATCTCCACATTGTACTATTATCTGTGTACTTCCCTGAGTATATGCATTTACAAGACCATTTTCATCAACATCGGCTACAGCCGGATTAGAGCTTGTCCATGTAATATCCTTCACTGTTGCATTATCAGGATTAACTATAGCTGTAAGCTGTAATACATCCCCTGGCACCAGCTGTGCATTATCATAATTAAGTGTTATTCCTTCTGCAGCTATATTCTGTATTCTCTGTACTGATGAATGTTCAGGAATTTCAGTTACTTTATTACCTGTATTAATATCCTTCCAGTCATATTCACTATACTCGTCCCCAAATATAGTAAAACTCTTCTTAAGACTGCTGTTATTAATTATATTGACAACATTTTCACAATTAGAAAATGCTTTATCTGACCATATAGTAAGTGTATCAGGCAATTCTATTGTGTCAAAATAACCACCGGTAAATACATACCTTCCAAGCCTTGTAATACCTGACTGTACTACAACCTTATTAATCCCATAAATATATTCACAACCGCTTATAGGAGATTCACCCTCTTCATAATCATAAGTTCCACCGATTCCTGCCACCGTAAGAACACCGTCACTATCAAGTGTGGCTGTAATATTTTTACCTATATCCCATGAAACCTCCTTATTCTCTCTGCCGTAATCATAAAGACACAATGGCTGATATAGTTTCCAGTCTTCCCTTACATCATGTGCTGAATCATAATTACTTACATCTCTTAAAGTTGCCTGACTTATGGCAAGATATGGCGACTTACCATACTCATAAAAGCTCTTATCATAAGTACAGTCAGTTATATACCAGCAGCCGTCGATATTAACACAATTCCATGCATGTGTAGCACTTACAGTTATTATTGTATCAATTCCAAGTCCATTACATAATATCTGGAAAGCCTTTGCATATCCGGCACATACTGTATTCATGTCAAATACTCCATAATCTAATAATGCACTTGCCGCACTTTGGTCAAAATTACCAGCCTGATATGTGACATTTCCACATATGAGATTATGGATTATCTTAACCCTTCCATATGTATCCTCTGCCATCTGTGCCTGCTCTGACCACGCATCTATCACACTATTAAATTGTCTTATATATGCCTGACGTGCAGCTCCATTAGTAAACTCATCATATACTGCAATAGCTGCTGCAACAACCCTTCCATCAGAAGTCTTGCTTACAGACCATTCATTTTTCAAAAAGAAATACTGTGATTCTGTCTGATAGAACAATTCTACAACAAACTGTACCCTTTCGTTAGTAAGCTCAAGATCCTTACAATCTACATTATCTGTATAATATTCATTACCGAATTTTACATTTGATACATTATCTGATGACTCTGCATATTTTAAAACAGATGCCTCAAGTCTGTCATATAATATCTTCTCATTATCTGCGAGCATATTATAATAATAATCACTTGAATACTTAGACCATTCTGATGAAGCTGAATACAGTCTTGCAATACTCTCTCTTTCATTATCTGCTTCATATGCCGAATCTACAATCTCCGTCTTTTGTATCATTGGCTTAAGTGTGCCAGCATTATCTGCTTTAGTCTGTACTTCCCCTTCATATGACACATTTTCAGCTTCGTTTCCGTATACTGTATTTCCGAAACCTGCTGATGTAAATATCATTACAAATGCAAGAATACATGAGATACATACTGTATACAATTTTTTTCTTCTTAGCATATTTAATTTATCCTCCTGTTCTACATCCTCTTATATAATTTTACCATTTTCTTACTACTGTCCGCAATACTCTTTTATGTCTGTTGGTAATATATAAAAGATGACTTAAAAGTAAAAAAGCATACAAAATTACAAGCTATTGTACAATCACATGCATTTATATAAAAATCTATGTTAAATTCCCATATAAAACACGAATTATTACCATATGCTTATAATTTCATATGCTTCAACTTATATTTTAATACAGATACTATTACTGAATAATATTCTGCATACTCTTAAGTCCTATCAAAAGTGTGGAACTGTTATGCAATAAAGCTGATGTTGTAGGCTGTATCAAGCCCGTAACACCGGCAGCTATAAGTCCTGTATTAAATCCGACTATAGTTCTGTAATTCTTTTTAATTCTCTTCATCAGTCCATCACTGATAAGCTTTAATGTAACAAGCTGATACAAATCATCTGCTGAAATAGTAATATCTGCTATTTCCCTCGCAATCTCTGCACCATCACTTATTGCTATACCGACATCTGCTGCTGATAATGCAGGCGAATCGTTAATTCCATCACCAACCATGATAACCTTTCTTCCCTGCTTCTTTTCATTTTCAACAAATCTTGCCTTATCCTCAGGAAGAACTTCTGAATAATATTCATCAACACCTACACGCTTTGCAATAGCTCTCGCAGTACGCTCACTGTCGCCCGTCATCATAACAACCTTACTTATTCCTGACTTCTTGAGTGAAGTAATAACCGCCTCTGCCTCTTCCCTTAACGGGTCTTCTATGCAGATAACCGCTGCCAGAACATTTTCAATTGCAAGATACAGCTGTGAACAATGTGATGGAAGATGTGCAAATAAAGCCTTCTTATCCTCTGGTACAATACATTTTTCATCCTCAAATACAAAATGAGAACTTCCAATTACAGCCTTTTTGCCATTGATTGTAGTAGAGATTCCATGAGCTACTATATATTCTACTTTTGAATGCATCTCCTCATGGTCAAGATGTCTTTCCCTGGCTGCCTCAACAACTGCCTTTGCCATTGAATGAGGGAAATGCTCTTCTAAACATGCTGATATACGAAGAAGTTCTTCCGGATTAGTATCATTAAATGACACAACCTTAACAACTCTCGGTGTAGCTTTAGTAAGTGTACCTGTCTTGTCAAATACAATAGTGTCAGCCTCTGCAACCTGCTCGAGGAACCTGCCGCCTTTAACTGTTATATTATACAATCCCGCTTCTCTTATAGCTGAAAGGACCGATACAGGCATAGCCAGCTTTAATGCACATGAAAAATCAACCATAAGCACAGACAAAGCCTTTGTAACATTTCTTGTAAGAAGATATGTAAGCGCTGTACCACCTAATGTATAAGGAACAAGCTTATCTGCAATATGCTCTGCCTTGCTCTCCATCTGTGACTTAAGCTTTTCAGTTTCTTCTATCATTGTTACAATCTTTTCAAACTTAGTCTTTCCACCAGTTTCTTTGACAAGTAAAGTAAGCTCGCCTTCTTCAACCACAGTTCCTGCAAATACTGAATTACCGCTTATTCTTCTAACTGGTTCAGATTCACCTGTAAGTGAAGCCTGATTGACCATCGCCTCTCCAGCAGTTACCACACCGTCAAATGGAATAATATTACCCATATGTACAATTACCTGGTCACCTGCCTTAATCTCCTGCGACGATACAAGCACCTGCTGGTCTTCTGTCTTTAACCATACTTTGCCCACATTAAGTGACATAGTCCTTGCAAGGTCATCAACTGAACGTTTATGTGTCCATTCCTCTAACAGCTCACCTATTCCAAGTAAGAACATAACTGAACCAGCTGTATCATAATCACCTCTTATGACTGATACACCAATAGCTGTAGCATCAAGTACCGGAACTTCAATCTTACCCTTTAACAGTGTTGATATTCCTTTAGAAATATATTTAACTGACTTTACTGTTGTTATGCATGCCCTTAACGGATATGGAATAAACAGCTTACTTGCACATCTTAATACAATCTTATTAACAAGCTTTTCCTGATATATTGAATTCTGCTCTCTTCCCGAATTCTCTATAAGTCCTTTTGGAACCTCCACCTCATTATAATGAAATGTCTGTAAAAGTCTTATTATATCAGCTCTTCTGCCAACATATTTAATTGTTGCATCCGCTGTACGCTCGTATACCTTTGCAAATGTAATATTTTTATTTTCATGCAGATAATATAAAAGTATATCTGCCTGTTTAAAACTCATCCTGCTTTGGGCAAAATGAACTCTCATAGTTCCTTTATTTTCATGTAATATCATGAACTTCATATTCATCTACCCCGGCTTTCCTTATTATTCTGTTACTTCTTCCTCATCATCATCCTCAGTTAAAGTAACATCTTCATATTCTGCCTCCTGTGCAGCACGCTCTTCATTGATATTCTTGGCATCTGAATAGATATCCTCAACATTTTCCTGAAGAACTGTAGCTGTCTTCATAACACATTCCTTAGCTCTTAATACAGCTGCTGTACCCTTTGTATATACATTCTTGGCATCCTTGCTTGATAATGCCTTGATGCCGGCTGTACCAAATAATACACCTGCTCCGAATAAACCTACCTTGTCCCATTTGATATTTTTTAAATTAAACATAAAAATGCCTCCTTTGATTAACTTTAATTTCATAACATTATATCACATTATCCAAAATATACATGATAAAGTTTCTCAATAACTTCTATGTTGAACACTCATATATAATAATGCTAATGATACTTACATGACTCTTTGTAAAATTATTAAATTCTGCTGCAAAAGCACAAAGCCACGATACCGGCTGTTATTCAAATGTTATAAATTCCTTAAACACCTTAATTGCATAATTATCTGTCATTCCAGATATATAATCAATGACCGCCTGTATATACACATCCCTGTTTTCAAGTTTTCCATATATCTTATCATTTTTAAATCTTTTATACTTATCTGTCTTATCTTCAGGTATATAATCAATTTCCGTATATGTATATATCCAGTCAAGAAAGCTATCCCTTAATATCTCATATGGCAGCGACTCTATATTTTTTATCGTCTTATCGTAATCATATAATACGGCAAGATTTCTGAATATCCATGAAAGAATCATCTTGCAATAATCCTTATATGCAAGAAACTTACTACTCTGATATATATGAAGATTATTAAATTTTAAAACGTCATCAATAAGCTTTTTATTATCATCACCAAGAACTATTCCACATTCAGGTGAACTTTCACGGCTTATATCCACAATCATGCGGTGCATAAGCGTAGTAGTGTTCATAACTATATTCTCATCTGCTATATCCTTTAATTCTTCAAGATCCTGAGCCGTTATAAATTTAAGACGTATGGCATCTTCTATATCTCTTCCAAGATATGCAATCTTGTCTGCTATTTTAACTGCACACCCTTCCCATGTAGCCGGTTCAAATTGTCCGCTTCTTATAAAATCCCCGTAAAGGTCTATCTTTTTATTGTTTCTGGGTTTTAGGGATACTGTCTTTAATTCTCCGCAATGTGATATAATTCCATCCCTGACTGCAAATGTAAGATTAAGATTACGCTCTTTTCCTGTATCATCTGCAAGCAGATCCAGCTTATCAACCATTCTTAAGCTATTTCTTTCATGCCAGAAGTATGCCTCTCCATTAAGATTCTTAAGGTGTTCCCATGAAAAACCTTTAACAATAGTCTCATCATTTTCAACTATACCATTTACAGCAAGGTTATTCAGTATACGTTCGCCTACATGTCCAAATGGAGTATGGCCAAGGTCATGTCCTATGGCTATTGCCTGCGTAAGCTCACAGTTTAATCCTAACGCCTGTGCAATGGAATGACTTACAGATTCCACATGAAGTACATGTTCCATTCTTGTACATATATGATCATTCTCCACATTAAAGAACACCTGCGTCTTGTGCTTCATACGTCTGAAAGAATTAGAATGTAATATCCTTGTATAATCTCTTTCAAATTGTGACCTGTTATCACCGGATATCACATACATATCTTTCTGTCTTTTTAAAAGCCAGGCGCAGTCTTTATTTTTTTCATCAACCGCTGCCTTTGAAAAACTCTTATTCATATTCCCCTCCATTAAAATCAGACTCTGTTTATATTTTTATTTTATAATAACATATCATCTGTTTAAAAACAATAATTTTACTATATAATAAAACTGTAAAAAAACCGACTCGGTATATTCCGAATCGGTTACCATGCGGATGACAGGAATCGAACCTGCACTCTCTCGAACTAGATCCTAAGTCTAGCGCGTCTGCCAGTTCCGCCACATCCGCTTTTTAATTAGTTGCATTAAATATGCAACTATTATATTATATCAACATCTTAAATAGATGTCAACTAATAATCTGCTATATAATCCGATATATTGTTAATCATTAATAATCTGATGTATTGCTAATCATATGATACATTGTTAATCACTAATAATCCGATGTATTGTTAATCATATGATACATTGTTAATCAATGTGTCATGAACATTAATATATATATATTAATGTTCATACCCAATTATACACATCATCATAGACATTAGTGAACTACCCACCGTCTAAAGCCAGTGGGATTGCGGTAGCCCTATTTCAATCTGACATATTTCCTGTACCGGCTGTTTTATTACCGACCCTGATATATTTTATGCACATGCTATGTATCATAGTGCTATATATCATAGATTTAACTCTCCTGATAATTAACTATATTAGCAAATTCAGGCTTTGTGCTTGCGCCCCCCACAAGACCACCATCGATATCAGGCTGTGCAAATATCTCTGCTGCATTACTCATATTCACACTTCCACCATAAAGAATCCTTACAGCCTGTGCAGTCTCCTCATCATATATATCACTGATATCTTTCCTTATGGCTGCACACACTTCCTGTGCCTGACCTGTTGTTGCCACATGGCCTGTTCCTATAGCCCATATAGGTTCATAAGCTACTATACATCTTTTTGCATCTTCTTTTGATACCTGTGCAAATGCATTAACTATCTGTATTCTTACAAATTCAAGTGTAATTCCGGCTTCTCTTTGCTCAATAGTTTCACCGCAGCATATTATTGGAATAATATCATGCTCCAGTGCCTTTTTAATCTTCTTATTAATTATCCTGTCATCTTCGTTAAAATACTGACGTCTTTCTGAATGTCCAAGAATTACATATGAAACTCCTGCATCTGTAAGCATATCCGCTGACTGCTCTCCTGTATATGCACCATTTTCTTCATAATACATATTCTCTGCACCAACATAAACTCCTGTACCCTCAAGCTCCTGTGCAACAGGAACTATATCAATTCCCGGAACACATAATATAACATCAACATCAGGATTATCAATCTGTGGCTTAAACTTATCCACCAATGCCCTTGCCTGACTAGGTGTAAGATTCATCTTCCAGTTACCTGCTACTACTTTCCTTCTCATCATATATCCCCTTTTCTATATATAATATTATAATGTTGGAGACAAAATCCCCAACTATGATATATACGGATTGTTCCATGCTACACACTCCCACTTCTACGCTCCGCTCCGGTTCGTGCTAAACTTGTGCCACCGGCACATAGAACCATTCCCAATATTCGCATATTTATATGCTCATATCGAGGCAGGGCACAAGGTCATTATCCCACCTATAAACAAACTCATGTGACACTAGACCTTTTACCCCTGATATCATATCATTAATTTTGTACCTTGTTCTAATTCAAGTACAATCTTTGTTAAAAATATAACATATCATAATACTAATTTCAATACTATATTTTAACTTTCTTAAAACTTTCTTAAAACAAAAACAGGACTATCTACTGATAAAATATTAATTAACAATAATTTATCAATAAGTAATCCTGTCTGCTTCATATCTAACTATTCTGATTATTATATAAATGCTATTATCTTTGCATAATGTGAACTACCCATTGTCTTAAGCCAATGGGCTTCCTGCTTCATCGACCTCGTAACCTACTATCTCCACAGGCGTTAATTGGGGCAGTCCCTGCCCTATATATTTCTTTATGCTATTTGCCTTAATCCTTCTGTCAGTATATTTTTCGCGGCATTGATATCCCTGTCATGTTCTG
>URAI01000005.1 GCA_900545725.1 uncultured Eubacterium sp. | reverse complement strand
GGGATTAATATGGATGCAGTTGCGGAAATGGGCCGTGTAATCAAAATGGCAGCAGAACGTACTGCAGACCGTGATGCTATTGGCTGTGCAAAATTGGTTGTTTTCTGTAATGCAGTGCCTGATAATCCTTTTATGGCCGGTGCTTTCCATGGTGTTACAGAGCCTGAAACTGTCATCAATGTAGGTGTCAGCGGACCCGGTGTAGTAAAACATGCGTTGGAGGCAGTGCGCGGGCAGGACATTGGTGCTGTCGCAGAAACGATCAAGAAAACTGCGTTCAAAATTACTCGTGTCGGCCAGTTGGTTGCACAGGAAGCCGCCCGTCGTCTGGATACGCAGTTTGGTATTATTGATTTGTCGCTGGCTCCGACACCGGCAATCGGCGACAGCGTTGCTCATATTCTGGAAGAAATAGGCTTGGAGAGCTGTGGCTGTCCTGGTACTACTGCTACTTTAGCTATGCTTAATGACGCCGTTAAAAAGGGTGGATTGATGGCTTCAAGTTATGTCGGCGGTTTGAGCGGTGCCTTTATTCCTGTCAGTGAAGACGCGGGAATGATCGCGGCTGTTGAACGCGGCAGCCTGACTTTGGAGAAATTAGAGGCCATGACCTGTGTTTGTTCCGTAGGGCTTGATATGATAGCCATTCCAGGTGATGTGACTGCTGAAACTATTTCAGCAATCATTGCTGATGAAGCGGCAATTGGAATGATCAACAATAAAACTACTGCTGTACGTCTGATACCGGTTCCGGGTAAAACTGTCGGAGAACAGGTAGAATTTGGCGGTTTGCTGGGATATGCTCCCATCATTGCCGTGAGCAAATTTAAGGCCGATGCCTTTATTGCCCGCGGTGGTCGTATTCCTGCACCGGTAAGGAGTCTGACCAACTAATGCGTAAACAACAACGTGAGGCAATTTTAGCGCTGCTGGAAGAAACTTATATGGGTACGGAAACAGCGCTGAACTATTCGACGCCTTTTGAATTGTTAGTAGCGGTAATTATGTCAGCGCAATGTACGGACGAACGTGTCAATAAGATTACAGCACGTATTTTCCCGAAATATAATACTCCTGAAAAAATGGGCGCACTTTCTCAGGAACAGCTGGAAGAAGAGATTCGTGACTGTGGCCTGTTCCGATCGAAGGCTAAAAATCTGCTGGCAACCTGTAAAATGCTGACGGAAGAATATAACAGCGTTATTCCTGACACTGTCGAGGAGCTGATGAAGCTGCCGGGTGTGGGTAAAAAAACGGCTAACGTTGTCGCCAGTATTGTTTATAAGGTTCCGGCGATTGCGGTTGATACCCATGTTTTCAGAGTTTCGCACCGATTGGGTTTAGCTAAGGGCGATGATCCGCTGGCAGTGGAGAAAGAGTTGCAGAAAGCCATTCCGAAGAATAAGTGGAGCGATGCTCATCATTGGTTGATCTGGCATGGCCGTAAGATTTGTAAGGCAAGGAAACCTTTATGCAGTGAATGCGTATTGGTAGAATTGTGTCCATACAAGGAAAAGAATTTATAAAATAAAATTGCAGACAAGCCTGTAGTGCGACTGGCACACAGGCTTGTTGTGTTTAAGGAGCAGCCGTGCAGACAAAAGAAATGATTTTGCAAAAATATTTTGGTTACAGTGAGTTCAGAAGCGGGCAGTCAGAGCTGATAGAGCAAATTTTGAACGGACGTCCTGTTGTAGCTGTTATGCCGACCGGAGCTGGAAAAAGCTTATGTTATCAGTTACCGGCGTTGATGCTGGAGGGATTGACGCTGGTTGTTTCACCGTTGATTTCTTTGATGAAGGATCAGGTACGCAGTTTAGCGGAAAATGGTGTAGAAGCGGCTTATTTGAGCAGCGGGATGAGTAAGCAGGAGTACGGTGCCGCCGTTTATGCTGCCCGTAATAATAAATGTAAATTGCTGTACGTTTCACCTGAACGCCTGCAGAATGAGCAGTTTAAGGCTTTTGCAAGTGAGCTGCAAATAGCGTTGGTCGTTGTTGATGAAGCGCACTGCGTAGTACGATGGGGTGAATCCTTCCGACCGGCTTATCTGGCAATAAAGCCGTTTTTAGACGGCCTGCCGAAGACTCCTGTTGTTGCGGCTTTTACAGCTACTGCTACGCCGGTTGTAAGACGTGAGATAAGTAAATGCCTGGGATTAGAGCAGCCGTTAGAACTGGTGACCGGTTTTGACAGAAGCAATCTTACATTTATTGTGGAAAAACCAATGGTGAAAAGACGTTTTTTGCGTAGCTGGCTGCCGGAGCAAAACGGTTGCGGTATTATTTATTGTGCAACGCAGAAGCAGACGGAAGAAGTATGTAATGACCTCAATGCCTGGGGTTATCCCACAGGACGTTATCATGCTGGTTTAACAATGGAAGAACGGCAGCGGAACCAGAACGCTTTCATTAAAAATGAATTGCGGGTGATGGTGGCGACTAATGCGTTTGGGATGGGTATAGATAAACCTGATGTAAGGTTTGTCTTGCATTATACTTTGCCGCTTGATGTAGAAGGCTATTATCAGGAAGCAGGAAGGGCAGGAAGAGACGGTGAAGCTGCTGAATGTATATTATTTTATTCACCACAGGATGTTATGATAAGCGAGTTTTTAATAGAAAATAAGGGCGAGAATACAGAATTTACACCGGAAGAGCTTATGCTTATTAAGGAAAATGATATAAAAAGACTTGCAAAGATGCGTTTTTATTGTACTACCAGGAATTGTTTAAGAGAGTATATGCTTAATTATTTTGGTGAGTATACTGATAAGCATGAATGTGGGAATTGTTCTAACTGTAATACTACATACGAAGAAAAGGACGTTACTGATATATGTGTAGATATAATTAAATGCATACAGGAAGGTAATCAAAGATATGGCATTAATGTCATAACAGGGGCACTTCGTGCAGCTAATACCGCAAGACTGCGTTCATACAGAGTGGACAGGTGGAAGTCCTACGGTTTAAGAAAAGGTGTAAGTGAGGCGATGCTTAAGAGTATAATAGAAGAGCTTCTGTTACAGGATTATCTTATAGAGACTAATGATATATATAGAATACTTAAGCTGACTCCCGAATGTGAAAGTATAATTGATGGAAGTGCAAGGATAATCTGCAAATGGTCGCAGAAGCAGGAGAAGGCAGCGGCTACACAGATTAAGTCTAAAAAGAGCAGGACATCAGATATTCTTACCTCAAAGGGGCTTGCTTTATTTGATGAGTTAAGGGCATTAAGAATGGATATTGCAAGGGAAGAAAATATGCCGCCATATATTATTTTCTCAGATAAGACACTTATTGATATGTGTATCAGGCTTCCATTTACGAAGGAAGAGATGCTTAATGTCAATGGGGTAGGTGCTAACAAATATGAACGTTACGGTGAACGTTTTATACAGAAAATAGTAGATTATACGGATGCCATAAAGGGAAAGTATTATTTTGAGCAGACTGGGGAATAATAGATGAGAGCTTTAATTAAAAAATTTAATAATATGTCAATCCGTATAAGGCTTATGATTCTTGCCGCATTATTAAGCCTGATGGCAGGCAGTATAGTTGTTGCAGTATTATTAAAGAATAGCAAAACAGCAGGGAAAAGTGCTGATTATCTGGAGCATTTTTCACAGATAAGCCAGATATATGAACTCAATGCACAGAATACAGAAGCAATAAAAGAGCTTAAGAAATCTGATGATGAAAAAGACCAGACGCTGTCAGGACAGATAACGGGTAATATTAATAAGATGAAAGTGCTGCTTGATGAAGTTGATAATGAAGTCCTGTCTTCACAGGAGCGTATGAGAGTCGAGACCGTACAATATCTGACAGAATATTTTGAAAATAGTTTTGAAAAATATAAAGAAGAATATCAGGATGAGTTGTATACGGATTGTATGTATACAATAGACAGAATTAATTCTTTTGCACAGGAGATATTAAGAATAAGCGTAGAAGCCAATAAGGAATATATAGACACGGTACAGAAGGATAATAGAAATCTATGGATTACAACCGCATTTGTGGGGATAATGGTAGTAATAGTAAGCGGTGCGATTAATTTTATATTCAGCAGCTATATTACCAGAGTTATTAACAGTACAGTCAGGATGACTAAAGAGATAGCCAACCGACAACGGACAGTCAAGTATGAGATAGAGGATGAGCCGCCGGAAGTTAAAGATATGTTAGAGAGCTTCAATGCACTTCTTGAACAGCTTCAGGAAAAGAATGACATGGAGCTTAAGATTGCACAGGATGAGTTAGAGCAGGCAAGAATGCAGGAATTATTAAAAGAAGCCAAGCTGCAGGGCTTACAGATGCAGATTACACCGCATTTTCTTTTTAATACGTTAAATGTCATATCTAAGATGGCATTTCTTGAAAATGATGATAAGGTATACCATCTGATTATAGCATTATCTAAGTTTTTAAGACATAGCCTTAAGAACAGACAGAGCTGTGTTCCTATTCAGGAAGAGATTGATATGATACAGCAGTATCTGTATATTTTACAGGCAAGAATGGGAGACAGATTAAGCTATACAATAGATAACAGGCTTGATAATAACAGCCGGCATGAGCTTCCTTTATTTACGTTACAGCCGATAGTAGAAAATGCATTTAAACATGGCATAGAACCATGTGTTGATGGTGGTAATATTCTTGTCCGTATAAAGCAGGTTAATGAAGAACTTGTGCTTACGGTTGCAGATGATGGATTAGGCATGAGTAAGGATAAGCTTGCTGCTATGAGACTTAAGACAAGAATTGATGAGGCGAGGTTTAATTATGTGGAACATATTGGGATAGAAAATGTGTGCAGCAGGCTTAATATGCTTTATGAAGAGTGTGTCCATATATGTATAAGTTCAATACCTGATAAGGGAACAATATTTACAATCCGTATAAGGAACCGTAAGGAGGCATAGTATGTATAATCAGATTGATATGCTGATTATTCACAAGTTCATAGATGAACTGGCTATTTGTTTTTGAGCAGAACAAATAGCCCTGATGGCAGAAGAAAAACAGCCTATGCGTATTTTTCTTCGTCTCTTCGCAACAAAGCTGCTCAGAAATGAGGATAAAGATGAAATATAAGTTGTTATTAGCAGAAGATGAACAGATAGAAAGACTTGCAATGAAAAAGATTATAGGGATGGAATATCAGGATGTATATGATATATATGAGGCTGAAAATGGTATAGAGGCTGTGGATATATCATTGAAGGTCAGCCCTGACATTATATTTATGGATATTAAGATGCCGGGTATGACAGGACTTGAAGCAGCAGCAAAGATAAGGCAGACAGATAAAGATGTCAAGATAATATTTGTTACAGCATATGATACATTTGAATATGCAAAGGCAGCAATATCCGTAAAAGCAGAGGAACTGCTGCTTAAGCCGGTTGATATGGAAGAATTTCTTATACAGATGAAAGAATGGACACAACAGCTTGAACAGGAGAGGGCATTTAAGAATACATCTGATGATAAGGGCTCAATTAAAAGACAATATGAGATAGAATTTATTGAAATGGTTCAGAAATTCAGTTGTCAGAAAGAAGATATTGAATATTATCTTAATGTACTTAATATAGATTTTTCAGGTGCAGTTGCAGCACAGGTGGATTTTACTACTTCATCTGATTATAAAATGGCAGGTAATGTAAAAAAAGATATAATAACTAAGGAATTTATTGAAAGACTTCTTATTAATATTGGAAATGATACTGACAGAGGTTATAATATAAGGATAGTAACAGGAAGAGCTGAAAGCAGTATTAAGATTATTTTCTTTGTTGAATATGATAAATCTGATATGGATATTAATCTGGCTAAAAGCACGTTACAGCAGAATGTAAGGAGTATACTTGATAAGACATCACAGTATATGGGATTAAGAGTTGATATAAGAATAAGCGATTATTTTGAGTCACAGCTAAAGCTTCCAACAGCAATATATCAGACAGGAAAACATGGAAATGCGCAGACAGATAATCTTGTATCATATCCGTTTGAGCTTGAAAAGGAGCTTACTGATATTTTAGGACAGGGAATATTTGATAATACAGATGTCCTGATAACAAAGATATCTTCTGAGCTTTCTAAGAATTTCAGTGATAATGGGTATAAACATATGGTTACAGAGCTGTATACAGTTGTAAAAAGGGCAATAATACAGATATCTCCTGATGCGCTTATGAGTTATGCAGATAAGCTGTGTGACGAAGTCGATGATGAACAGAGCTTTTGTCATTTTTTTAACGAATTATTAGAGTATTCAAGAAATTATACAAGTCAACATTCAGATAGAAATAAGATGCTTATACAGAAGGTAAAAGCATATGTTGAAGAACATTATGCAGAAGAGATAACGCTTGATGATATGGCTGATATGATAGGTTATAGCACATATTATTTTATGAAGCTTATAAAAGAATACTTAGGAATGAGTTTTGGTGATTTTCTTACATCAGTAAGAATGAATAATGCTAAGAAGTTATTATTATCAACCAATATGTCTATAAGTGAAGTTGGATATTCAGTAGGATATAATGATGCGAATTATTTTGCGAGGGTATTTAAAAGACAGGAGAAGATAACTCCTAGTGAATATAAGAAGCAGCTACAGAATACTTCAAAATAATATTAAGAATGGAGAGAATTATGAACTTTTTTTTGAAAATAGTTTTTTTGTTTTTTATCGGGTGTGAACTTGGCTGGGGACTTGAGGTTTTATTCAGAAGATTTGTTTCAAAGAATAATCCGGAAAGGCGTTGGATTAATCCCGGTTTTCTTATAGGACCATACCTTCCGCTGTATGGGACAGGTCTTGTAGCATTATATCTTATGGCGAGTGTGGATAGTGAAGCTTTTATAAGCAATATAGTTTTGCAAAAAATATTTGTATTTATAAGCATGGCAGTTATGATGACATTTATTGAATATATTACAGGTCTTATATTTATCAGGCATTTAAAAGTCAAGCTATGGGATTATACTGATGAGTGGGGCAATATTAAAGGAATAATATGCCCAAAGTTTTCACTTGCATGGGCATTAATTGGCGGAATATATTATTTTCTGGTACATCCATATATACTTGAGGCATTAAACTGGCTGTCAGATAATCTTGCTTTCTCATTTGTAATAGGAATGTTTTTTGGCGTATTTATAATCGACCTGGGATATTCATTTAAGATTGTGGATAAGATTAAAAAATATGCCAATGAAAATGATATTATCGTCCGTTATGATGAATTTAAAGCAGATTTTTCACAGGCAATTAAAAGAGATAAACAAAAGAGCAAGTTTATGTTTATATTTGGAACAGTACAGCCGCTTACAGAGCAGTTAAAGGCTTATAAGGAGAAGCTTGAAAAACTTCAAAATGTGAAAAATATAACAGGAGTTGCAGGAAAGATTAAGGCAAACAGAAAGAACAGATAAGAAAAGAGGGATAAGCTTATGTCAGATCAGACAAGTTGTGAATATTGCAGCAATCTTATATATGATGAGGATTGTGAAGGTTATGTATGTGATATAGAGATGGATGAGGATGATTATTCCAGATTTATAAGCAGCAAGAGAAAGATATGTCCTTATTTTCAGTATGATAATGAATATAAGATTGTAAGGCATCAGATGTAAAATATATTCAATGATACATAGACTGAAGAATAATAAAAGTAGTGTGAAAAATAATACTGATGCGTTTTTCCGGCATTAGAAAATGCAAGTGGAATGTGGATTAGTATTTTAATAATTCTAGAAATGAATATAAACAAGAGGTAGTAATGGAAGAAAAAAGATATGCAGTATTGATTGATTCAGATAATATCTCGTCTAAATATATAGTAAGTATTTTAGATGAGATGACTAAGTATGGTGTAATTACATATAAAAGAATATATGGTGACTGGACTGCACCACAGGCGGGAAAATGGAAAAAAGAGCTTATGGAAAATTCCATAACACCAATACAGCAGTTTAGAAATACCGTAGGAAAGAATGCAACAGATTCTACATTAATTATAGACGCGATGGATATATTATATACTAATAATGTAGATGGCTTCTGTATAGTATCCAGTGATGGTGACTTTACAAGACTTGCAGGAAGATTAAGAGAGTCAGGAATGGATGTAATAGGAATGGGAGAGAATAAGACTCCGCGTTCATTCAGGGCGGCATGCTCGGTATTTACAGACCTTGAATTATTGTTAGACCAGCAGGAGGAAGAACAGGAATATAAAAAATCCGGGAGAAAGGCTAAGAATTTTCTTAAGCAGAATATGATAGAAAATGCCATAATAGAGATTATAATGGAGAATGAAAATAAGGGACGACAGACCGGACTTGGAGAGATAGGAAGCAGATTACAAAAGAAATATTCTGACTTTGACGTAAGAAATTATGGCTACAGTTCACTTTCAACTTTTTTAGAAGAGATAGAAAGCTTTGATCTTAAAAAGGTCAATAACACGGTAATAGTTGGTGTAAAGGAAGATAATAGTGTTAAGAAATGTGTAGTTAATTTTGCAATTGAATGTGTAAGACAGGCAGGAAGCAGCGGTCTTGAGCTTGGGGCGTTAGGACAAAAGATTCATAAGAAGTATCCTAATTTTAAGGTTAAGGAATATGGATATTCAACACTTAGTAAGTTTATATATGGCATAAAGCTTTTAAAGATAGATAATCTTGATGAAAACAGAAAGCTTGTATTTTTAAAGTAAATGAGGATTGTAATGGAGATGCTTGATATAAGGACGCCTGATGGTAAGGCTACAGGTGTTATTAAAAACAGAAGTGAAGTACATCGTGATGGAGATTTACATGGAACATCACATATATGGCTTATTAGAAAAAAAGATAATAACAAATTTGATATTTTATTACAAAAAAGGGCTGCAACAAAGGATTCTTATGCAGGCTGTTACGATATATCTGCTGCAGGTCATCTTACTGCCGGTCAGAGCTATATGGAAGCAGCTATAAGAGAGTTAAAGGAAGAAATTGGGGTTAGTGCAAAGCCTGATGAACTTAAGTTTATCGGTTATATCAATGGTATAATGGAAACAGAGTTTGCCGGTAATCCATTTATCAACCATGAGATAAGCGCAGTATATATATACGAATGTTGTCTTAATGAGAATGAGTTTAAACTGCAAAAGGAAGAAGTTGAATCTGTGATGTGGATAGATTTTGATGAGTGCAGACAGAAGCTGTGGAATGGACAGATTAGAAACTGTATATTTGAAGATGAGTTTAAGATGCTTGAAAAAGAGCTGAGGTAAGGGTACAATAGAAGCTATAGATATGTAACTATAAAATATTTTTGTAAGGTTAAATTTTATATTTAAGCTGCAAGGTATCACAGATGGCCATTGATGGCAGAAGAATAATCGCCTGTGCGGATTTTTCTTCGCCTCTTCGCAACAAAGTTGCTCAGAAATGAGGATTAGTATATTAATATCTGAAATATCAGAAAAGGAGAATGTGAATAATGAATAAGATAGCAAGTTTTACTGTTAATCATCTTAACCTGCTGACAGGCGTGTATGTATCAAGAAAAGATTATCTTGGAGAGCAGGTTATAACTACATTTGATTTAAGATTTACAAGACCGAATGAGGAGCCGCCTATGGATAATCCTGGGATTCATACAATAGAACATCTGGTAGCTACTTTTTTAAGAAATGACAGTGAGTGGGCTGAAAAGACAATATATTTTGGACCTATGGGCTGCCGTACAGGATTTTATGTTATATTTGCAGGCGATTTACAGTCTAAGGATATAATAGGAATTTTAAGGAAAGCCGCTGATTTTGTGCTTGCTTATGAAGGTGAGATACCGGGATATTCACCTCGTGACTGTGGTAATTATCTGGATAACAATCTTAAGCTTGCGAAGATATACATGAAAAAATTTAAAGAAGAAGTTCTTGATAATCCAACAGAGGAAAGGTTGGTTTATCCTGAATAACAAATGAGGGGATAAATAAATGGCATATTTTAGAAATGTTGCACTTAGTATTGAAGATTTTGATTCACAGGAGGATTATAGCAGAGCTCTGTTAGAACAGGAGCGTATCCGGAAGATATTAACAAATGTTGATATAACGGATGCGCATGTTGCAAAACAGTTATATGAAGGCTTTAATCAGCATCCGGAGATGTTCCGTTCAATAGTCGGATTGGAATTTATGGATGTGTTAAAGGAAAACAGCAAAGAAGATGATAAGCCGATTGAACCATTTATATACGATAATGGTTCTGATGAAGATAATCTGGATGATACAAGTGCAGATAATATCGCAGAGGCAGAAGCAATAAGAGAGGAGTCAGAGCTTATGAAGCCTGATAATCCAGAAGATATGCAACAGCATAATTTGCAGGCTGATGTCACTGTAGAAAGTAAAGAAGCAACAAAAGAAGCAGAATCAGATGCAGCATCAACTGATACCGCTGAAACAACACAGGATACACCTGTAGAGGAATCAGACATAACATCAGCCGATACTACTGAAATGACAGATGATACATCGTCAGAAGAAGCTGTAACAGAAGGAGCTGTAATAGAAGAAACAGAACCGGAAAGCTCTGAAATAGAAGCCCAGGAAGCAGGAACAGAAGTAGAACCAACAGATATTGCCACAATGACGGAGGAGGATACATCGTCAGAAGAAGCTGTGACACAAGAAACAGTACCGGAAAAATCTAAACAGGTAACAGCAGATATGGCAGATGGGAAAA
The DNA here is from genome assembly GCA_900545725.1 of uncultured Eubacterium sp. GTDB lineage: Bacteria > Bacillota > Clostridia > Lachnospirales > Lachnospiraceae > Lachnospira. Next base: position 53,773 of record URAI01000005.1, on the reverse strand, counting down.
CGGATAGCACAGAAGAAACAGTAAAGAGCAATCCGGCAAAAAGTAATTTAATTCAAAACAATCCTGTACAAAATAATCCGGTACAAAGTAATACCTCACAAACAAAATTAACACAAGCTGATTTTGCATATGCGGGATTAATTAAATGGGTAATGGTTTTATATCCGTTTATTATTATATGTTTCCCTATGGCAGGAGCAATACTTGCAGGAATATGTGCCTTAGCTTCATTTATAAAGATATGGGGGTCATATATTAATAATAAGATGAAGACAGTTGATATATTTAAGTCATTATTATGTATAGTTATTTTCCCTGTCGGACTTATATTATCTGTATTAGGAATAATGAAAAAGATAAAATATGTGTATTATAACCGTAAAGCAATAATATATGGATGTATAATGTATATGATACCTATATTGTTTTTCTTAAATGTAGGAATCTTTAGTAAAAATAATATGGTATCATTGATATTTCCTATAACAAAAGCATTTTTAGACGCAGCAGTTCTTGCTAAAATAGGAATTATTCTTGATATTATAGTTGTGTTAGTAATATTAATAATAGCAGCTTCAGTATTTGCAAAAAGATTAATAATGATAATTCAAAGCTATATAGATAAAGGCTTGACACAGAATGAAGCGATATATTTTGTGATAAGTCTTCCAATAGTTATGATATGTATGTTTAAGACATTTATAGACGGAAAGGTTTTATTTGAAGATAAATTATAATATTAACGAATTATGCTGATAAATCATTTTAACATATAATACTAACCGGTATTTTAATAAAGTATTCTAATAAGTGAATTTAAGATATAAGACAGTTTTTATGGATATTATTAAAAGAAACCCCACTGCAATTAAGCAGTGGGGTTTCTCTATGTTAAAGAATACTATTTATGAGTACATATATAAAATATATGTCTTGTTTATGCGGCCCGGCAGACCTTTGTATATATGATAATCTGCCGTTGCGGCAGCATTGGAAAAACTAAAATAAGTTTCCCAATGCCATATAGTCTGAATGTATAGCAATATATTATTCTTTGAATTAAACCTCAAACATAAGGTCGCCATATGAAGGGAATGGCCAATATTCTTTGTCAACAATCATTTCAAGAGCATCGGCAGGAGCTCTTAATTCATCCATTGTTGTCTTAACTATATCTCTGTAATATGTAGCCTGTTCCTTAGCACCTTCAACAGATGAACCTTTTTCAGTAACATCTACTAATTTAGCATAAGCAGACTTCATATCCTTTAAGTAACCTGTTATTGTATCAAGAAGTTCCTTCTGTACAGAAGAATCAACACCGGCTTCTGATACAGTGATAACAGCGTTGGCAAGTTCTGTTGTGTAGGAAATAACTGCAGGAATAATCTGCTTTCCGGCTATATCTATCATAGACTTTGCTTCAATATTGATTGCTTTAGCGTAAGCTTCATACTTAATCTCAGCTCTTGACTTAAGCTCTGCTTCTGTAAATACTCCAAATGATTCAAATAAATTAATAGCTTTTTTGGTTGTAAGTGCAGGAATTGCATCAACCATAGAAGGAATATTTGGTAAACCTCTTCTTGCTGCTTCAGCAATCCATTCATCAGTATAACCATTTCCATTAAATACGATTCTGTGGTGGTCAGTGAAGAGCTTCTTAATCATATCATGACAAGCCATGTCAAAGTTTTCAACACCCTCAAGTTCATCGGCAATTTCTTTAAAGCTTTCAGCAACGATAGTGTTAAGAACGACATTTGCAGGAGCAATAGAGTCAGAAGAACCAACCATACGGAATTCAAACTTATTACCTGTGAAAGCAAATGGTGATGTTCTGTTTCTGTCTGTAGCATCCTTATTAAGGTCAGGAAGAGTAGAAGCACCGGTCTTTAACTTACCCTTCTGGATTGAGCTTGTAGCATCTCCCTTGTCAATAAGCTGCATAACAACATCTTCAAGCTGTTCACCAAGGAACATAGAAATAACTGCCGGTGGAGCTTCATTAGCACCTAATCTGTGGTCGTTACCTACACATGAAGCTGATTCACGAAGAAGGTCAGCGTGTGTATCAACAGCTTTCATAACAGCACCGAGTACTAATAAGAACTGGATATTATCATGAGGTGTCTTACCCGGCTCAAGAAGATTGATTCCATCATCAGTTGTGATAGACCAGTTATTGTGCTTACCTGAACCATTAACGCCTGCAAATGGCTTCTCATGGAGAAGGCATACAAGGTTATGACGGTATGCCACCTTTTTTAATACTTCCATTGTAAGCTGGTTATTATCTGTGGCAATATTACACTGTGCATAGATTGGAGCTAATTCATGCTGTGCAGGAGCAACTTCGTTATGCTGTGTCTTAGCAGATACTCCAAGCTTCCATAATTCTTTATTAACATCTTTCATGAATGAGGCAATTCTTTCACGGATGTTACCAAAGTAATGGTCATCAAGTTCCTGTCCCTTAGGAGGCATAGCACCGAAAAGTGTACGTCCTGAGAAGATAAGATCCTTTCTCTGTAAATATTTATCTCTGTCTACGATGAAATATTCCTGTTCAGCACCAACAGAAGGAGTTACCTTATTAGATGTTGTATTTCCAAATAATTTTAAGATACGAAGAGCCTGTTCGTTGATTGCATCCATAGAACGAAGAAGAGGTGTCTTCTGATCAAGAGCTTCACCTTTATATGAGCAGAAAGCAGTTGGGATACAAAGTATAGCACCGCCTGCACCCTCACGTACAAATGCTGGAGAAGTACAATCCCAGGCTGTATATCCTCTTGCTTCAAATGTAGCTCTAAGACCACCAGATGGGAAAGAAGAAGCATCTGGTTCACCCTTTATAAGTTCTTTACCGGAAAACTCCATGAGAACCTTTCCATTTTCCTTAGGTGCTGAAATAAATGAATCATGCTTTTCAGCAGTTGTGCCTGTAAGAGGCTGGAACCAGTGAGTATAATGAGTTGCTCCCTTTTCGATAGCCCAGTCCTTCATTGCATTGGCAATTACGTCTGCATCTGATAATGTTAATTCTTTCTCGCCTGCCATTGCAAGCTTGAGGTTTTTGTAGACGTTCTTTGGTAAACGCTCTTTCATTACAGTGTCATTAAACACATTCTCGCCGAAAATATCAGCTACATTAAATTTTTCACTCATAATTTAGTATTCCTTTCTTTTCATTTATTTAGTATTCTATTAGTAAAACTAAAAAAGGCATTCCATAATATTATATATGTGTAGATATAATTATGGAACGCCGTTGTTCTACTATTTAATTAATGGCAAATCATTGCCTGTTAATAAAATAACTCATATTACTCAATATTGCAAGCCTTTTTTTGTTTTTTATTTAATAATATTAATAAATGTCAGTATTAAGTGCCATTTTTCCAACATATGTACCATGAATAATAAAACGTCTGCTTCCATCTTTTGTGCAGGTTGACAGTGTAACAACCTGTGTTGTCTGTGTTATGTCAACATCAGTAGGATATAAAGAATTAGCCTTCATATCAGCAGCATATTGCCTAAGGCTATCTTTTGAAGAAAAATTAAAAGTATATGTATCACTTACAGGTTCGCTGATATATGCACTGAATATGCGGTACATCGTAATATTATCCTCTGTATATATGTAAAATATATCATTCCCAGGTGTATTCCAGAATGAATAATCCTGATATTTAGAAAGCTGTCCAAACATACTTCCGTTTTTCATATTATGGCCATAAAGGATAATATTGGATGAATTAAGCTTATCCTCAATACGATAATCTTCAAATATACAGCCGTTGCCATTATAGGTGCCTTCAAATGCATGAGTTAAGTAATAATCATTATCAGTTGTCTGTGCAATTGGAAGTCTTGTATCTATAGAGGGTATGTATATATATCCAAGTCCTTCCGGATTAATGGATAAGAGAGCCGCATGATTATATGTAAATGGAATCTCGGCAGTAGTTGTATCGCCATTATCATCGGTAATTACAAGAGCATCAGGATTGTTATTATCAAGTACAGAAGAGTCTATATTGTTATATATATCTGTTCCTTTTTTATATTCCAGATAAATGTCTGTCAGTTTATAGGTAGAATATACAAATAAACATATTGCAATAATAAGTATTATATTGCGTAAAATGTTTCCCGAATTATTTTTTTTATGGGCTGATACAGGGGGATTATTCATAAAAACTCCATTCCGCAGGTATTTTAATAAATCTGTCAACGGATAAAGATACTTTGCGATACCTGCAGCACAAAGCCACTGTCTTATTTTTTGAAATCTTTATTAAAAGATATATGTATATCCAATAAATAAAAAATATATGGAGCGGCTGCATTAAGAAAGAATATATAGAATAAGAGTATCTGATATGTCCTATATAAACTTTTTATGCGGCAGCTCCATATATAATAAATTATAAAAAGCATAGCATACGGAATACTATATATAATATTGCTATAATATAGATTACGCTAAAAAATAATTATTTTAAATATAATTATATAATCATGCCTTATTTGCTGAACCGAAAAGTTCAATCTTTTCACGTACAGTAGCCTTGATAGCCTCTGTACCTGGAGCAAGAAGCTTTCTTGGGTCAAATCCCTTACCCTCAAGATCCTTACCTTCTTCGATATACTTTCTTGTTGCAGCAGCGAAAGCGAGCTGACACTCTGTATTGACATTAATCTTTGCAACTCCAAGTGAAATAGCTTTCTTAATCATATCTGTAGGAATACCTGTACCACCATGTAATACTAATGGCATATCACCAATCTTTTCTTTAACGGCAGCGAGTGTTTCAAAGCTAAGACCTGGCCAGTTAGCAGGATATTTACCGTGGATATTACCAATTCCGGCAGCGAGCATGTCTACACCTAAATCAGCAATAGCCTTACATTCATTAGGATCTGCACATTCACCCATACCTACAACGCCATCTTCTTCTCCACCGATGGCACCAACCTCAGCTTCAAGAGACATGCCCTTTTCTCTTACAATCTTGATTAATTCTTTAGTCTTTTCGATATTCTCTTCAATTGGATAGTGTGAACCATCAAACATAATTGATGAGAATCCTGCTTCTACACACTTAAGGCATCCCTCAAATGTACCGTGATCGAGATGAAGAGCAACAGGAACTGTGATATTAAGTCCTTCAATAAGACCATTGACCATTCCTGTAATTGTCTTAAATCCCCCCATGTACTTACCGGCACCTTCTGACACGCCAAGAATTACAGGTGAATTCATTTCCTGGGCTGTAAGCAGGATAGCCTTTGCCCACTCAAGATTATTGATGTTGAAATGACCGACAGCATACTTTCCTGCGCGTGCTTTTTCTAACATGTCTTTAGCTGATACTAACATATAATTACCTCCTAGATTTTTATATATGTCATTATATCTCAAAATTGTCAAAATTAAAAGGTAAATAATAAAATAAAGAGTGATAAATTTTATATTTTATTGTAATAATGATGATAATGTCTGAAAATATTGTTGTTAATAATGCATAATATGTTGTATAATTATGTGTAAATATATATTAATGGAGGCTGCCAATGTATTTTTTACAAAGAATAGCATGTGATATTGATTTTAATGACAGTGAGGCGTATGCAGGAACATCATATTGGCCATTTATTGGATTTATGTGTTTTTTTATAGGACTCGTTGTGGCATTTATCGGAATAGTAAAGATTAGTAATTCCAAGCATCAGTGGAATCTTTTTTATGACCAGAGAGATAAAAAGGATCTTAATTCGCCTGTAGTTATAAAGGATAGAAAGGTCGGAATTATAATGCTGGTTGTGGGAATAGTGATGATGATTGCCTCTAATTTCATAATATAGATTTTGTATGGTATGATTTTGGGGGATATTTTAAGTGGAATTTTCAAGAGATATGTTTAGTTTTATGTGAATTAATATTTCTAAAAGTAATATTTTAAGATTATTTCAGTAGCCGTAAGAGAGTATATAATTATATTAGAGCATTTTCTAAAAAATCTCCCACATGATAATGTGGGAGATTAAAAAGAGGGAGGAGAGTTGTTTGTAACAACCCGTCTATTAAAAGTATAATGAAAATCAAAAATTATATGTATTATTAATATATTAAAATGGTTAGCTTTAATATATTAAAATGTCTATATCTTTAATTCACTTTTATTCTATTTAGAAAAAGTGAAGATTTAGTGTGCAAGTTGTTAAAAAAATGAAAATGAAATATGAACAAAATGTTAATATTAAATTTAAGCAGAAAGGAAAAGGGAATGTCGCAATAAGAAAAACGATACAATATAAAGATAGTTTAAATTAATTATTAATAAGCGTTATTATGGTAATTCTTAATGCGATAACCTAAGGGGAATAATATGCCAATTACATATAAGTGTCCTTCGTGTGGGGCTGCGATGGAATTTGATAGTGCATCACAAAAGCTTGCATGTCCACAATGTGGAAGGCAGATTGGAATGGATGAATATAAGAATATTTATCAGGATACTGTTACAGGGCAGGCAGACAATAATAACACAGAAGAAAACGAATCAGATGGTAAAGATTTTGGAGATAATGGTGAATTTTCATCAGATTACAATGAAACACGTAATTTTAACAATGGTAATATGAAGATATATCATTGTCAGAGTTGTGGTGCAGAGCTTGTAACTGATGAATATACATCTGCGGTAATATGCTCGTTTTGCGGTAATCCGTCACTTGTTGAAGACAGATTGCAGGGAGAGTTCAGACCGGATAGGGTAATACCATTTAAGATTAATAAAGAACAGGCTGTGAATATATATAAGGGATGGTTAAAAAAAGGACTTCTTACACCTAAGACACTTGCGACACAAAGTACGATTGATAAGATATCAGGTGTATATGCACCATTCTGGCTATATGACTATTATGGTGAGTCAGATATGCATGCCAATGCAGAGAATGTAAGAAGAGAAGAGCGTGGGGATACGGAATATATTTATACTGACCATTATAAGGTATATAGAAATGTATCAGCTGTATTTGAAAAGGTTCCGGCAGATGCTTCTGTAAAGCTTAACGATGGAGTTATGGATAAGTTAGAGCCGTATAACTATTCGGAGCTTGTACCATTTGAGATGCCTTACCTGTCAGGTTATCTGTCAGAAAGATATAATTATACGGATAAGGATATGATTGGAAGAATTGAGCCGAGAATTAACGAATACATAACACAGATAGCAAGAAGTACTATAAATGGATATTCAGGCTATAATGTTATAAGTAATAATGTTTCTTTAAGGAATATACATAACCAGTATGCACTTATGCCGGTATGGATGCTTAACTGCCGATATAATGGAAAGAATTTTCAGTTTATGTTAAATGGTCAGACAGGAAAGATAGTGGCGGACAGACCGATAAGTATACAAAGAGCAGTAGTATGGTGGTTTATAATATTTGTTGTGACACTTATAATAGCAATGCTTATAGGATTATTTTTCTGACATTGGAATAAGAAAATTGCTTAGGAATGGAGGTTATTATGAAAAATTATGCAAAGTTTTTTTTAAAGCCATTTACAATATTTTTTACTGCCATTTATATGTTATCTTTGATTATTATGGGGATTGCTGCAGTAAATGTATATGCACAGGATAGTACATCCAAGAAGTATGTAACAGATAATGCGGGAATACTTACAGATGATGAAATAAGCAAGCTTGAAAAGCTGTGTAGTAAATCATCAGATGACTGTAAGACAGATATATTTATTGTTACGCTTACGGATGGATTTACAGAATCACAGCTTGATACATATCTTCGCACGATGATGGCGGCTGATGATTATGGATATAATAATACATCACAAAGTTCATCGCCTGATGCCATAGCATTTGCTATTGACATGACATCAAGAAAGTACAGAATATCAAGTTCAGGTAATTCAAAAAGTGATATTTCACAGTCTGATATGGATAATATGGTATCTGGTGTTAAGAAGTATCTTTCGGACGGAGATTATTATGCAGGCTGTAAAAAGTTTGTCAATGCTGTTGAAAAAAGCATGAATACGAGTATATCGTACAGACTGTTTAACAGATTCGGAATAAAGACTGCGATAGCGGCAGTGGCTGCTACTGTGGCTATTGTTATTATGATGTATAATGCCAAGTCTAAGATGACTGTGGATAGCAGGACATATACTAAGGATCATGGCTTTGATGTTAATGCAAGGCAGGACGTATTTATTAATACAACTGTCACAACACGTCATATTGACAGGGGAAACAATTCATCATCAGGTGGCAGCAGTGGTTCATCGGGTGGAGGTAATTCCGGCGGTGGCGGTGGAAGCTTCTGATTTAATAATTATATATAGCTTAAAATTACGGGTTGTTCCATATGTAATTGTTATATAAGCTGATAATTAACACAGCTCTTATACATAATAATGAAACAACCCGTATAATTGTATATATCCTGATTATAATGTTTCAGGTTCGTCGTAATCTGTTCCGAATGTCTCAACAGTAACACTTTCCATAACCTGTGGAGTTCTAGGTCTGTCACTCCAGTCTGTTGCAGTAGTTGCAATCTTATCAAGTACGTCAAAACCTTCTGTAAGCTTACCAAATGCAGCATATTCACCATCAAGATGAGGTGCATCAGCATGCATAATAAAGAACTGTGATCCGGCAGAATCAGGAATCTGTGTACGTGCCATAGAAAGAACGCCCTTAGAGTGCTTTAAATCATTCTTAAAACCATTAGAGGTAAATTCTCCCTTGATAGAATATCCGGGACCGCCCATTCCATTGCCATCAGGGTCTCCACCCTGAATCATAAAGCCTGCGATAATTCTATGGAAGCCTACGCCGTCATAGAAGCCTTTCTTTATAAGACTGATAAAGTTGTTGACTGTATTAGGTGCTGTTTCAGGATATAATTCAGCCTTCATAACATCACCGGTGTTCATTGTAATTGTAACAATTGGATTCTGTGCCATTTTTATAATTCCTTTCAAAATAAAATATATTAAATTAATTGTATCTGTGTTATGATAAATTGTCAAATGAACATTTTATAAATGTAAATGGAGATTACTAATTTAAAATGAAAGATACTAAAATTGAGTTAAAATATATTATTCTTGATGGAAGTCTTGAATTTAATAAGACTGATGAGGTTATACAGTTTAAAAAAGAAATGGCAGAAGATGGCATATATACTGTTTTAAACATGCGTGATATTATTAATATATGCGATGAGGCTAAAAAGAAAGGTATATTGGCGCAGGCTGTTATAATGACTGATAATGATGAGCTTGATGTTAATTGTGAGACTTATAAGCATTGCGCAGTTTTAGGTGTGGGTTTGTTGTATCATGGAAATGCACCTTATGTAACGCTTGAGCTTTCTGATACAGATAAAGAATATATGTTACTTGTGTATAATCGTAAGCATGGCATACCGATGGTTATAGGACACACACAACATCTATTGATAAGAGAGATGTGTATGGATGATATTGATAATCTGTTTTCATTATATGATAGTCTTTCTGACTGTCCTTATATAGAACAGCTATATGAGAGAACTAAAGAGGAAGAATATTCAAGAAAATATATAGAAAATATGTATGGATTTTATAATTATGGTTTGTGGCTTATCTTCTTAAAAAATGATTTTTTAACAGATAATAATAAGGAGTGCTATGATTATTTTAATGAAAATTCATATAAACTTATTGGGAGAGCAGGCATAGAACACAGAGAAATAGACGGTGAATTATGCCATGAGATAGGATATCTTATAGATAAGGCATATCAGGGCAGAGGTTATGCATATGAAGCATGCACATTTATAATAGGTTATGCCGCCGTACAGCTTGGTATAGACAAGCTGTACGCCTGTATACATAAAGATAATTATCTGTCACAGTCGCTTGCGGTAAAGCTTGGATTTACGGTATATAAAGAAATGGGTGATGATATAATATACACGATTAAGTTGTAAAATCATATATTATGTAATATATATTATGTAATATATATTATGTAATATATATTACAGGTCAAATGCAAATCTTATAAATGCTATGGCATTGTCACGGTTAGCAGCAGATACTACAACGCCGTAGCATGGATTATCCATCGTAAAATCTGTATCAGTCTTAATCTTTGTATCTGACAGATTAAGAGCTATAGGAATCTGTGTTCCGTCTTTTTTAGTAAAGTATACTATTTTATCTTTAACCTTTTCGAGTTCGTTTTCTGTAAGTATATCCCTTAAATCTTCAAGAAACGGTTCTTCATCAGTCGAAAAATAATCAATATAATCGGCAGAAGCCATATATCCGTCAATTGAATGGGTAGATGCAAGTGTATATATCTTAGTCTGGCTTACATAGCTTTCCTGGTCAAAATCCTGTTGAATAAGAGAATAATTATAATCACATACAACTCTGTGCTTCTTATTGTCAATACCAAGATACTTTGCAAAATTTTCAGTTATATAATCAGTGCGGTTATCATAACCGGTCATCTTGCCGTCGACAGCGATAATATTACATTCAGATGTATAATCATTTCTTCTGTAAGCATTGATAAATGCCACGATTGTAATGATAATAAGGACAACGGCGAGCATATAGTATTTATAGTAACCGAAAATATATCCAACTTTCTTTCCGAAAGAAAGATCTTTGAATGATGTGACAGCTTCAGCAGCCTTATTCTTTTTTAACATATTAATCTCCATTCCGCAGGCATTTCTAATGCCGGAGGAATCGCGAGCCAAATGTCAGATTTGGCTCTGCGATAAGGGCTAATTTGTGACGCCTGCTTCACAAATAGCCGTGTGCTAAAATAAGCTATCGAGCTTATTTTTCACACTAATCCCCATTCCTTTTATAAATCCATAAAAAAAGCATGGAAAGAATTATTTTATCAATTTTAAAGCAATAAAAAAACGCTAAGAATTTCTAAGCCTTCGCCATGTGTTTTAAAATTAACTCTACCCATCTTCCCATGTCTTTTTAAGCCGCTGGCCAGCTTACTGGCTTTTTATATCAGCAGCTCTGCAATCCTCGCAAAGCGTATATCCCAGACTGAGATATACACGATTTTTTAATTACAATCTGTCATAGCAGTTCCAGTTTAACTGGCAATATATAAAACAGGCTGCCTCAATTGCAAATACCACAAGAAATACCGCTGTCGCTATACATTCATATAGGGCAATATTTTCAAAAAACATTCCAGTCACAACAACAGGTATTGCAGCAATTACACATACTATAATACCCTTTATAACGCCTGATGAAAATATTTTTTTCTGCTTTAACTTCAAGTCAGAAACATATTTTTGCGCTGACTGTTCTAATGTATATGCACCTTCATTTTTACTCCTGCCGGCAATCTCGTTTTTGCCTAATTCCATCAGACTCCTGACAAACATATAAACGGCTATGGCAGCCATTAATATAATAACACAGATACCGGCAATATCCGATGCTTTTTCTGAAATAGCGCCTGTGCCTTCTGATATTCCGTTAAGTACAATAAGTACAGCAGGTGACATTATACATAATAAAACACTGATTGCCATTTTAAATGTGCTGCCTTTAAATTTGTCTATATACGACTCAACTTCACTAAGTTTAATAATATTTTTCACACTATCTCCATTCCGCAGGCATTTTCTAATGCCGGAGGAATCGCGAGCCAAATGTCAGATTTGGCTCTGCGATAAAGGCTGATTTATGACGCCTGCGGCACAAATCAGCTGTGTGATAAAATAAGCCATCAGGCTTATTTTTCATACTAATCTCCATTCCATTTCTATATAAGTCCTGAAAATACAGAAGCCACGATAACTGTAAGAAGTCCTGCCACAGCAACGGACAGACTGCTCATTGCTCCTTCAACTTCACCCATTTCCATAGCTTTTGCTGTTCCTATTGCATGTGCGCTCGTTCCAAGAGCCAGTCCCTTTGCAATCGGCTCATTTATTCTGAATATCTTACATACAACCTCACCGATTATATTTCCAAATACACCTGTAATAATAATAACAGCTACTGTTATTGTTACATAACCTCCAAGTTCTTCCGATACACCCATACCGATAGCTGTTGTTATTGACTTTGGAAGAAGCGTTACATATTCTGTATGTCCAAGTCCCATAATAAGACACATTGCAAATATACATAACATAGAAGTTATAACTCCCGTTACTATTCCACCAACTACTGCCTTCCACTGTTTTTTCAATAGTGAAACCTGCTCATAGAGTGGGATTGCAAGGCAGATGGTCGCCGGTGTAAGAAGGTAGCTTATATATTTTGCTCCACTATAATATACCTGATAATCCATTTTTGTACATAAAAGCACCACAATTGTTATAATTATTGATATAAGAAGTGGATTGAATATAGGAAGCTTAAACTTCTTTTTAAGCCACATTCCTGCATAATATGCAAGCAGGCTTATTACCACTCCAAAAAATACTGAATCCTTTAACATTTCCATAGTAATATTATTCCTTAATTGTATATAATCTTTATTTAATTTATCTTTAAGTTATTTTTATCTGACATAACAAATCAACTTATACACAGTAATATTTACCGTATAAAATAAATAATAGTATCCGCTGTATTATTTAAACAATGTATATACTGCTACTTATTACGATGTTTGCCCAGACGTATTATTAACTGTGAGGATATTCCTGTAGCTGCCATTACAACTACTGTCGATACGAGAGTTATTATAATTACCGGAAGAAACATCGGCTGTAATACTCCCCATGACTCAAGAAGTCCGACTGCTGCCGGAATAAACATAACCGGCATTATCTCTATCAGGAATTTGCCTGCCTCCCTTACCTGCTCAAGTCTTATTAAGCCTGTAAGAAGCCCTACAAATAATATTATTAATCCGTAAATACTTGCCGGAATTGGAAGGGGAATTATATATTTTAATACTTCACCTGCAAATGCAATAACAAGTATTACAAGAAACTGCTTAAGATACTTCATTTTTATGTCCTTTCCATATATGTAATACATTTGATACATCAAAATATGCTTTTTTTTGTATCATACGTATTATATCCCCATGTTTTGATAAATGATATATTAATTTTCACTAAAAAAAATGTAAAGATTAAAGATTGTTTATGTGTATTTCATAGTTATTCATATTTTAAAACCAATTTTCCCAAAATGAATTAATAGAACAACAAAGTCAGTCTTTCCCTAAAAAAATAAACAGGAAACATGTCCTTTAAATACATGTTTCCTGTTTATTTCGTCTTGTAACCACTTAAAAATATTTATAATTAAATTACTTAGTGTAATTAATTATCTGATTATTCTTTCCTGTATTAATTACTTTTTGTAATCAAATTCAGGAATATCACTCCATCTCTTACGGAAGTAATGAGCTACCATCTTAGGCTTTCTATCTCTTGTAAACAAGCCTTTCTTGTTACCCTGAACTCTAAGTAAGCTCTGGCTTGTAGCAAAGTCTGCGAAGTTCCATGCCTGTTCACCTACTACAAATTCATATTCGTCAAATACCTTGTTATTCATTTCATAATATTCAACCTGATATTCTTCTGTATACATAACAGATGTTGTATCATGTAATCCACTTACAGTATCTGCACCATATTCTGTAAACATAACAGGCTTTCCAATACTTCTCCATGCATCAAGCTCTTTTCTTAACGCCTTTTCTGATACATCGAGATCAGGTCCGCCAAAGTACCAGCCATAATAACGGTTAAGACAGATAACATCGCTTAACTTTGATGAACAGTCTGTGTCAGGGGCTGTACCCATCTGGACACTTACAAGTGTACATGGACGCTTCTGTGGGTCAAGTTCTCTTGCAAGGTCATATAATGGCTTAAAGTATTCATAAGCCCCCTCTGCCGCTGAATCAGGTTCATTTGCAATACTCCACATTACAACACATGCATGGTTCTTATCTCTTGATATCATATCGCGGATAACATCCTTATGATGTTCCTGTGTCTGTACACCATGTTCCTTATCAAATGTTCCTATCTTCTGACCATTGAAATTAGCACCGCCGCCAAACTGAAGGTTGATACCTACAGCAGGTGTCTCATCAATAACTACGATACCTTCTTCATCACAAAGTCTCATCATCTCTTCACTATATGGATAATGGCTTGTTCTAAAGCTGTTAGCATGCTGCCATTTCATAATAGAGATATCCTTTGTATTCATTGGAAGGTTAATTCCACGTCCGTTCGGGAATGTATCCTCATGCTTTCCATAACCCTTGAAGTAGAATGGTCTTTCATTAATCAGGAACTTAATTCCGTCAACTCTTACACTTCTTACACCATATGGAAGTGTGTATACATCTTCACCTGCTGTAACCTTAATCTGATAAAGATATGCATTTAATGGCTGCCATAAATGAACATTTTCAAGTTCAATCTTACCTGTAGCACCATCTGCTTCTGCAACCTTGTTACCCTCTGCATCAAATACTTCAACCTTGCATGATGTACTGTCTTTATTATCACCTTTAATATCAACATCATATGCTAATACTGCTGATGGATCTGACTTACCAAAATCAATATCAGATACTACTGTAATATCGTTAATATATGTCTTAGGTGTTGTATATATCTTAACCGGTCTTGTAATACCACAATAATTAAAGAAATCAAAGTTAGGATTGTTCTGTGGCTTATCAGATGCACCGGCACCCATGCCTCCCATCATACCACTCATCATATTAGCCTTACCGCCAACAGGAAGTGTTGTATAGTCAATCACATTATTTACTGCAATTGTAAGAAGGTTGTCACCATCTTCTAATACATCATTTAATTCAACCTCAAATGGAAGGAAACCTCCCTTATGTTCACATATTAACTTACCATTAAGATAAATCTTTGCATAATGTGTTACAGCTGCACAACGAAGCACAATTCTCTGGCTCTTTACATATGCAGGAACTGAAATATTTCTCTGATAGAATACCCATCCATAATGATCCCTGAAATCAGCACCCTCCTTTAAATCATTATATGAAGCCGGAACAGGCATTGTATCTGCATCCTTTAGTGGTGCTTCATACCATTTCTCATCAAATCCCTTACCGTTGTCTAATTTAAAATCCCATACTCCGCTTAAATCGCTTAATAATCTTGACTGTGTTAAAACTGGATATAACATACTTAATTCCTCCTATATTTTAATAAACCTCTACTTGTAAAAAATGTTCCTATAAATCTAATCTTATGTTTTTATTATATTTAGTAACTTTTATTTTATGGACTACCGGTATCTTATATTTAATACCGGTAATCCTAAAAATCATATTAAATTTACTTCATACAGATATTTTTATTCAATTCTTATCTTACATGTTAGTTAATTGCATCTGTTCTATTACTTAGCTGCTCTCATGTCTCTTAATTTAGCTGCATTTTCTTCTACTCTCTTCTTGTTAAGAGGATATAAGAACTGTAATGCAAAGAAAAGTAATATCATTCCTGCTGCCGGTACAAGACATGTAACATTGTAAATGCCATCTACTACCTTAGCATCATATGCTGTTGCTGTTGTGTAACCTACTATTGAAAGAAGCACACCTGAAATACCTGATGAACAAGCCTGTCCTAACTTTCTTGCAAATGAATATACTGAATAAATTGTTCCGTCCTGTCTTACGCCTGTCTTTACCTCTGCATCATCAATTACATCTGTAATCATAGCCCAGATAACCATGTTAAACATTGATAAACCTATTGTAGCTGTCCACATTAATGCCATCCATACCCATACATTGTGTGTATGAAGAATAAATAATATTATATATGCTGAAGCACTTATTATACTTCCGATTACTGATAATTCTTTCTTACCAATCTTAGATGATAACTTAACAATGAAAGTTGAAAGTACAAGTACTATTACTGTACCTGCTAAGTTAGCTATTGACATAGCTGATGCATTTCCAAAATAGTTTGGATAAATATAAGCATTCATATTGCTTAATGATAACTGTGCAAGTAAGAATACTAATGCACATACGATAATACCGATTAATGCCTTGTTATGAACAAGTTCTTTAATAAGCTGTCCAAATGAAAACTTCTGTGTATTCTGTTCTACTTTAACTCTCTCTGTTGTCATATGGTAGCAGAGCATATAGCATATTACTGCACAGATTGAACATACTAAAGCGCCAATCATCATTCTCTGACCAGATAATACTGACTTACCGGCTTCATCCTTGTAATAAACAAGAAGTGGTAAGATAACACCAATTGCTGTCTGTGCAAGTGTTGCACCGATTGTTCTCCAGTTAGAAAGAGAAGTTCTGTCAGTAGGATTATCTGAAAGTGCTGATGCCATAGAACCATAAGGAATATTTACACCTGTGTAACATATACTTCCCCAGAGAAGATAAGTAAAGAACATCCAGAATATCTTAAATCCCATTGGCATGTTCTGGAACCATGTTGCATACATAAGGAATGATGCTAACGCAACCGGTCCACACATACGTCTTATCCAAGGAGCAAACTTACCTTTCTTTCCAGGTCTGCTTCTGTCAACTATCTGTCCCATTGTTACATCTGTGACTGCATCTACAAATCGTGCAGCCATCATCATAAGTCCTACAAGTGCTGCTGACACTCCCATAACGTCAGTATAAAATTTTAATAAAAACATTGAAGATAATATAAACGTAAAATCATTACCGAAGTCACCAAACATATAGCCCAGCTTATCCTTCAGTCCAAAAGGTTTTACCTTTCCATTATTGCCTGCCATAATACATCCTCCATTCTGTGTTTGATACACCTAAATACTCTTTTAACGACCGTCCTTAAATATTTATTTTGTTGTTTTCTATGGTTTAATATTAACTTATTTATTAAATTTTTGTTATTGTAATTTTTAGTAATTATAGTAAAATATTTATATGCCCTATTTTTACAGTAAATATTATACTAATAAATTGAAAAATTATACTAACATGTTAGTTCAAAAGTATTAACATGCCAGTCATTTCTCTTTAACATGTTAGTATATATTAATATTTCAGAACGGAGATTAGCATATGGAATATAAAATATATCTGGATTACACAAGACAATTACTTAACCAGTTAAAGATTTCGTCATATATAATAGAAAGTCCTTTTTTGTGGGATGAACAATATGATGGAGGATTACGAAAAACCATATTTAATGATAAAATATTTAATAATAATAGTAATGAGTTTAAAAGCTTTATTAATTCTTATAAAAAAGACAGAACCATACTACTTATACATGACAACTTTGCATGTGAATATATCTATATCAAGCTGCCTGATACAGATAATCTGTTTATGGCAGGACCATTTTCATTTGAGACCTTTACTAACAAAAGAATACTTGAATTGTGTTCTGCCAATGCCATACCGTCACAGCTTACGGAATTTATGCAGCTATATTATGCTGCACTTCCGGTATTTACAGATGAACAATGTATATATGGTATAATTAATTGTCTTTGTGACAAGCTCTGGGGTAGTAGTTATTCATTAGAAAAAAAACGTATTATTAATAATAATTTAACTGAAACTATGTACAATGAAGAAGCCCCTGAACCTACCAGTAAGTCTGTTGAAATGCTTGAGGAGCGTTACAGAAATGAATCCCGCCTTATGGAGTATATCTCACATGGTGATTATGCCTCCATTGACAAGCTCGACCATCTTAATACCGCTAATATCAAACAGAGATTATCTGATTCCCTACGTGACAGAAAAAATCTTATGATTATATTAAATACACTGTGCCGTAAAGCTGCCCAGGCAGCTTATGTGCATCCTGTACATCTTAATGAAATCTCTCGTAAATTTGCAATAAAAATAGAGAACTGCACTACCATAGCACAGCTTGAAGCACTTGAAAATGATCTGACCAGACGATACTGTCTGCTTGTACAGTCCTATTCATTAAGAACCTACAGTAAGCCTGTACAAAATATCATCAATTATATCTCTTTTAACCTGACCGCTGATTTGAGCCTTAATGCAATTGCAAATGAATTCTCATTAAACAGCAGCTACCTGTCTACTCTGTTTAAAAAAGAGACCGGCACAACGCTTACTAACTATGTAAATAATAAAAGAATCGAACATGCGATATATCTTCTTAATACCACTAAGCTTCCTATTCAGGAAATTGCCGTACAATGTGGTATTAATGATGTTAATTATTTTACCAAGCTTTTTAAGAAGCTTAAGAATATGACACCTACACAGTATCGTGAGTTGGTACATTAACAATGAATGGTTCATCTATTAATAGTGAAAATATTTTATTTAAAAAACAGACCGTAAACCTCTGCATTAAAAGTTAGAATAATATACGGACATTTCCAATTACACCATGTATTATTCTAACACTTAATGCGGATATTACCGGTCTGCTTCTTAAAGTTATATTTAAAATGATATTATTTTTCCATCGTTAATATTAATTATAACGTCCGATAACTTTACAAGTTCTTCGGTATCATGGCAGGTTATGATATCAGATATAAATCTGCATTATACCTTAAATCTGTAACCCACACCCCAGATAGTCTCTATATACTGTGGCTTAGATGTATCAAACTCAATCTTTTCACGAATCTTCTTGATATGAACTGTTACTGTTGCTATATCTCCTATTGAATCCATATCCCATATTTCCTTGAACAATTCATCCTTTGTAAATACATGGTTAGGATTCTGTGCAAGAAATGTAAGAAGGTCAAATTCCTTAGTTGTAAATATCTTCTCTTCTCCATTTACAAAAACTCTTCTTGCAGTCTTATCAATCTTAATACCCCTGATTTCAATTACATCATTCTCTTCCTTTGCACTGCTTACAAGTCTTTCGTATCTTGCAAGATGTGCCTTAACTCTTGCCACAAGTTCACTTGGACTGAAAGGCTTTGTCATATAATCGTCAGCACCAACGCCGAGTCCTCTTATCTTATCAATATCCTCTTTCTTGGCTGATACCATAATAATCGGTGTATTCTTACTTTCTCTTACCTGCTTACAAATCTCATATCCGTCAACGCCCGGAAGCATTACATCAAGAATCATAATATCATAATCATCTGCAAGCGCTGTTGCCAAACCACTCTCACCATCAGACCTGATTGTTACATCAAATCCGCTAAGCTCAAGATAATCCTTTTCAATTTCGGCAATTGCCTCTTCATCTTCTACAATCAATACTTTACTCATAATCATTTTCCTTTCTATGCCTGTTTATTTTATATGTTAAAAAATCTACTAATGCATGCTTACTATAATAATCTTAATTCTGTTTAAACAGCTTATTGACTATATTCTTATCTTTACCATTCTTATTCTCTATGCAATAGCACGATTCATCTTTATACTTCTTAAGGTCGATATGCATTGTTGTTCCTTCACCCTCGACACTTTCCGCCCATATTCTTCCCTTATGGTCATCTATTATCTTCTTAACAATGGCAAGCCCTATTCCACTTCCACCTTTCTTACTGTTTCTTGAAGAATCTGTCCTGTAAAATCTTTCAAATATATGCGGAAGTTCATTAATTCCTATACCCTTACCATTATCTCTTATAATGATATGCGCATAATCGCCCTCATCATAAATATCAAAATCAATAATACCGGCTCTTCCATCCATAAGATACTTCGCAGAATTACTTACAATATTATTAATTACTCTCTTTAACTGCTCTGCATCCGCAACAATATACATATCATCAGATGCATGGTAATTATAATTAAGCGTTATTCCCTGTGCATCCAGATCCATATGTATCTCGTCACAACAGTCATCAAAATACGCTTTTGCATTAATCTTATTAAATGAATATGGCACTCTGTTAGTATCAAGTTTAGAATAAATGGTAAGCTCGTCTATAAGCTTATCCATATCATTAACTTTATTAGCAATAGTTCTTAAATACTTCTCCTGTTTTTCAGGTGTGTCAGCTATGCCATCAAGTATACCCTCAACATATCCCTTAATAGCTGTAAGAGGAGTCTTTAAGTCATGTGAAATATTTCTTATAAGCTCTTTTTCCTCTTTATCGGACTTAATCTTGTCCTCAGATGACTGCTTTAATATAACACGCATTTCCTCAAAATCGCGGCATACATCACCAATCTCATCATTGGATACCTTCGGCATCTTAAAATCAAGATTGCCATTTTTAATATTGTTAGTTGCAAGCTTTAACTTATCTACCGGTTTTAATATAGAACTGTATACCCATAATGTAAGAAGCACCCCTGTTATTATAAGTATAGTTAAAATAGCAGCTCCACCCTGTATCACAAAATGCTTTACCTGCGGAATAACCTGATTAAGTGATGTAATTATATACACACTATACTCATTATTGCCATTATCCGTAAAATCTATCTGTTTGATAAGAAGCTGATATTTACCACCTGTATATATACCAAGCTGTGTATTATTATCAGAAGCTAATGTGTGTATCTCATTATTACTTTCATCTTCAGAATACTGTTGTTCCTCACCGGAATTATCAATATCACTTCCATCATACTGTGGAAGTATGTCTTCCATGTCCTGTTCGCCAAGCTCTGAGGAAGTATATAACAGTTCACCGTTCTTTCTTACAACTATTGAGGACATTTTCTTCTCAAGTCGCGCTGATAAATCATTAAGATATTCACTGTCATTAAACTTTTCAGGATTATTGTATGCCACCTTAGCAACGTTTTCATATATTCTTTCGGTAATCTGTCCCATTATAGCTGTTGATGAATAGAATCCTGAAAGCAGAGTATCACATTCAACATCATATGCCTGATTAATGCTCTTAGTCTGCACCTGAAAAATCCCACTTACTACGGCAACACATAATATAGCCGGAAGTATTACCATAATGCAAAATGATACTATTAACTTACTCCTTACTTTCATAACAATCCCTGCTCCTAAACGATTTATTGCAGATAACCGGCATTATTAATCTAGCATATCTTTTAATACTATTAATAATACACTTCATATAAACATACGTTAATTATTCCACATATCCATATAATAACACAAATTAACAACTCATTATAAGAATATTCGATAAATTTTATAAAAATAATATGAATACTATAATGAATTTTCAATTTTTTTCCATTAATCACCATTGCTTAACAGCACACTAATAAATCCTGAGTTTCTAAATTTTACATATCAATAAACTATATCACAGGATATCATACTTATATAAAACAATGAATTATACCATTTAACAGATAATTGACTATATATGCAGCTGGTGGCGTACATTTTATGTACGTCATAAACATACATATATAGTCAATTGTTCTTTAACCGGTGTGTTAATGTTTTATATAAGTATAGTATCCCTACGTCATTTAAATAAATGCAAAAATTTAAAAACCCAGGATTTATATTAATATTTTAACCAATTTTTAATTTGAATCTCTGTGCTTCTCTTTCCGAATCCACACGCTCCATAACCGCTCCGAGCTTACGCATCTTCCCTTCAAAATCCTCATAACCTCGCTGTATATATACAATATCATCAATCTCAGATATTCCCTCTGCTGCAAGTGCCGCAATTACCAATGCCGCTCCTGCTCTTAAATCCGGCGCTGATAACTGTGTTCCTGTAAGTTTTTCAACACCTTCTATATATGCAGTATTGCCTTCTACCTTGATATTGCTTCCCATGCGGTTTAATTCATCAACATATTTAAAACGGTTCTCAAATATGCTCTCTGTAACCATACTTGTACCCTTGGCAAGTGCAAGTGTAACTGCCACCTGTGGCTGCATATCCGTAGGAAATCCCGGATATGGAAGAGTCTTGACATTAGTACATTTAAGTTCGTCACAGCCTATAACTCTTACGCTGTCATCACCCTCAACTATAGTACAGCCCATCTCCATAAGCTTTGCTGATATAGATTCCAGATGCTTAGGAATTACGTCCCTTACTGTTATATCTCCCTTAGTTGCCGCAGCTGCAAACATAAATGTTCCGGCCTCAATCTGATCCGGTATTATTGAATAAGTTGTACCATGAAGACGCTTAACCCCCTTAATCCTTATAACGTCCGTTCCGGCACCCTTAATATTAGCTCCCATCGCATTGAGGAAATTGGCAACATCAACTATATGAGGCTCTTTAGCAGCATTTTCCATTATAGTATCACCCTCTGCCATACATGCCGCCATCATAATATTAATAGTGGCTCCGACAGATACTACATCAAAATAAATATGATTACCGATAAGCCTGTCTGCCTTGGTATTAATCTTTCCATGTGCTATCTCAACTTCTGCTCCAAGTGCCTTAAATCCCTTAATATGCTGGTCAATCGGTCTGCTTCCTATATTACAGCCACCAGGGAGTGCCACCTGTGACTTCTTATACTTTCCAAGTAATGCTCCAAGGAGATAGTATGAAGCTCTTATCTTCTTAATATATTCATAATCAACATTAATATCGTTAATATCTCCGCCATTTATCTGGACACAATTATTGTATACATACTTAACCTTTGCACCTATTCCCTCAATTGCCTGCAATAATACTCTTGTATCCCTTACATTAGGTACGTTTTCTATTGTTACAGTCTCATCTGTCATAATTGCAGCCGCAAGAATACCCAGTGCCGCATTCTTAGCTCCGCCAATTGAAACCTCACCCACAAGTGGATTTCCGCCCTTAATAATATACTGTTCCATGTATCTATGCACCTCTATATTATAATCTTTTATATCTCAAAGTTGCTAAAATCTTATTAATAATTCCGCTCTTTATCATACAGAATGGCTTTGTAAAATAAACCGTAATTATTAAAACATTTATCTATTAAAATTATTGTTTCATTCCCAATTAATTATTCGTTATTTTTTATGTATTTAAACATAGTATTTTAAAATACCATACTGTTTAATAATATATTAAATTTGTCTGAAATTCAATACATTCTGTATGATTATACACATACACCCACAATTTGTAAAGTATAATTGAAAAAGTTACGGCTTATATAAGCATAAACCGTAACCTTATAATCTCTACCTTGTTAATCTTCGTCTAACCTTTACTGAGCAGTCAAAATATTATCATACAACAATCCCGGTTGTTTGTTATCTGCCCTTAAAGGCTATTTGTTCTATATAAAAATCAAAAAATACTAATTCTTATTAACATAATCTAACGGATTAACTGCACCACCATTAACCCATATTTCAAAATGAAGATGTGCATCTGTGCTGTTACCTGTGTTACCACTTTTTGCCAATAACTGGTTCTGTGCCACCTTCTGTCCTACAGTAACATTAATATCACTAAGATGTGCATAACGTGTCATTGTTCCATTATCATGTGTAACATCAACACAATATCCGTAACCACCATACCAGCCGGCTCTTGTAACCGTACCTGCTGCCGATGCATTAACTAAAGTCCCCTGATTAACTGACCAGTCAACACCTGAATGAAATTCTCCATTCCTGTCACCATAATTAGATACTACCGTACCACCTATAACAGGTCTTATATATTCAGGCTGTACCAATGTTCCTACTGCAACAATCTCAGGCTCTGCCGGTGTAATAATCACTTCATTAGTATATTCTACTGATGTCTGTACACCATCTACATAAGTTACCTCAGCTGTAACCTTACGTCTGCCGTCTGTTCCTTCTGAAATAACTGTATTAATTCCTTTATAATTCTCATTATCATCAACATACTGTACATCAGCCTTATAATCTTCTTCATAAGTCGTTGTCTTAACTGTTACAACATTAATAACTGACTTAGGTGTATTAACTGCGATAACATCACCCGGTACAATTATTGAATCTTCTGTAAGTTCAACATTAAGTGATAATATATCTTCAACTGTAGTTCCATTAGCCTGCGCAATCTTAGTAAGATCATCTCCTGGCTGTACTACATATCCTGCTGTCTGTATATCCTTAGCTGTAATAATATCATATGCTTCATCAACACTTATTATCTTAGCTGTATCTTTCTGAACCTCATTAACCTGTATATCTTCCTTAAAAGAAATATCTGATATACCATCTGTACTTACAGTACCATCCTTGGCAGTTGTAATAGTCCCACCATTCATGGCAGCTGCCACGATATCCCTGTTAGTATCCTTAATCTCTGACTTTACAACGTCAACACCATAAGTTCCGTCAGTTGTTCCTTCTGTTAGAAAGCTTACTTGGAACTGCTTATTAGGATCCTGTGTTGCTGCAACCCTGTCTAATAAGTTAATAACTTCATCCTTGCTTGATAAAGTTACTGTAAAATCATCTATTCTTACTGTATATGCAACCTGATTGTTCATGTCAACCATACTTGTAAATAAATCAGAATATACGGCTGATGCCAGTTCATCCACTGACATTCTTGAAGCTGATACTCTCTCTTCACTCTTATATTCAATATCAGGATCAAGATATACTACATCAGAATAATCATTACTAAAGCGCAGTCTTGCCTCTGTCACTGCTTTTTTAGCTTCCTCCTGCGTATTAGCTGCACCAACTTCTTTGCCATTAACGCTGATGCTTATATATCCAACATCATTTTTAAGTATTTTCTTTTCTACGAATGGAATAGCCACAATACAAGCCATGCACGCTGCAGACATTGCACTTACAAGTGTTAATCTCATACGTCTGCCATACTTCGTTAAATGAGCCATACTTCCTCCAAAAAATAATCAAATCAATACAAAAACAAAATGTTACTGCTTCCGCCCTCATGTTTAATTATTCTGTAACATTTTTGTAACAAAGGAATAATAACACTTTAATTGTTATTTGTAAAGGCTAACACATGAAAAAAGTACTATTTTTATAGTATTGATAATGATTTTTTATGCATTTTTTATATTTTTCTTGATGTAAAATATACAAAATCGTCAATTTTATCAAGTATATCGGCAAATATTTCTCTTGGTGCTTCATCTATATATCTTGTAAGAATTTCATTTTCATCATGCTTATATCTTCCATAGAAAATATCATACAGGTTATGACCTCTTACATATATTCTGATATTTTCCATATTATCAATAATATCCTGACGTGTTTTAATATTTATCCCTGTCTGCTCAATCATATTTTTAACACTGGTCAGACGGTACAGATATTCCTGATATTTTTCCCATAAAATATCATAAAACTCATCAACGCTATTAACTACTCCAATACGTGCCATCACCTCCGGAAACAGGAAATAATTTTCAAATGAATAGTATTTTAATATAAGTACATTTCTTGTAGTAACCCTTGGAATATTGCCTGTATCCTGAAGCTGACGGTCTTCATAATACCTGCAGAGCTGTCTTCCTAACATATTCCTGTCTTTGCCATCACCGTCCCTTATCATCATAAACTGGTCTTTAAGATATACAGTATTAAGATATTTAAGGTTGGCATATGTCTTAATATTAGTACAACTGTTAGTTGCTATTATTGCAATTCTGTTAAGATGGCCAGTATCGTCATATATCTCAGAATAATATTTATCAAGAAGCAGAGGCAGTCTGCTCTTATCCTGCTTACCTTCCACTATAAATACAAAGCTTACGTTCATAAAATCATTTGCCGTATATCCAAGGTCATTTAAAATATCATCTATATCTGTATTATTATTAACAGAGGTTGCATACTCTTTATCTGTATACACCTGTCTTATCTGTTTTGTAGTAAAGTTAAACAGCATCTCCGGCTCGTGCGTTGAAAATATAACCTGATTTTTCCCGGATAATCTGTACAGAATCTCACTTGCTGTCTTCTTAAGATGCGGATGCAGATAAATCTCCGGGTCTTCTATCATAATTATATAAGGCGTTGTATTTTTGGTATCCACATAAGTTTCAAGAAGCGACAGAATATATATGCTTTTTAAGCCTTCTCCTAAAGAATCTATTGAGCCGGTCTGTCCTCTGTCCGTATTTTCAACAATCGTATTGATTTTAAATACTTCATCCACATCAAATCTGATTTCATAATGAATCTTTTCTGAACCAGCCCCGTTCTTTGCAAAATATTTATTAAGACGGTCAGCAAATTCATTAAGGTTGAGATTAAAAAGCTTGTATTGTAACAGTCTGCTGCTCTCAACAAGTGTAAGCTGCGCCGGCGTCTTTTTATTAATAACACCTATACATTCAAAACACTGGCTGCATTTTTTAGTCCTGTCAAATATGCACTTGTCCTCACGAAGCTTGCTAAGGCCTCCATCCTGCTGCAGCATTACAAAATCTTCCCTTATGTCTACCTTATCTCTGTTATGGTCTACAAAATATATCTTGGGAAACATTTCTTTAATATGAGTATTATTCTTCTTTACACCATCTCTATAATGAATAACACCATCGCGCCTATATACATATTCAAATGACAATTCGCCGCTACAATCTTCTCTTTCACAAAATGACGGATACTTTAATAGAAAATTCTTCTTCCATAACTGAAAATTCCTGTATTTTCCGGCAATGCCATTATTGTGCATATATTCCATATCTTCATTTTCAATTATAAGATGTACTTCTATTATAATATTTCCCTCTGACGAGTAAAAATCCCTGTCCGTTATGTGATAATCACCTGCCACGGCACGTATTGCATCGAGTATTACAGACTTACCGGAATTATTACGTCCGACAAGTATTAAAACATCATCAATATTATCTATAACCGTGTCTTTTACTGATTTAAAATTCCTAATATGAAGGTATGATATTTTCATTAATGACTCCATTCTGTCAATTGATATTATGTATTATCAAGCGTTATGCAATATTAAATATTATTTAAATGTTTTTATGAAAATTTACAGTTCACCCCAGTTTATGTAAAAACCATATTTTAAAATTTCCCATTATAATTTCTATCTGACTTTTCATTCCATTTAACTTTTTATTACTTTTTATTTCTTTTTGCTTTCATTGATTTTTCTGACTTTCTATCACTTTTAGCTTTTGATGACTTTTCAGGTCTTTTATTACTTTTAGCTTTCAAGGATTTTTCTGACCTTCCATCACTTTTAGCTTTTAATGACTTTTCATGTTTTTTGTTACTTTTGTTATCTAATGACTTGTCATGCCTGCCATTTGTCTGCTTCTTTACTGAAAATCCAAATGTTCCAAGTTTTTTGCCAAGTTCAAAATATTCTCCATGTGAATATGCCACAAGTCCTGATGAATTAAGCTCAAATCTTCCTGACTCATTCATATACTTATCATCCACTGTTACTGCAACAACCTCTGCGATAAACATATCATGGGTTCCAAGATGACACACTTCTTTTACCTTACATTCTATATTGACAGGACTTTCCTGTATCCCCGGCGCTTTAACCACCTTTGACTGTGATGGTGTAAGATGCATCTCTTTATATTTATCAACATCTCTTCCAGACCTTACTCCACAATAATCTGTCGCCCTTACTATATCCTTAGTGGTAAGATTAATTACAAATTCACCCGTTTCTTCGATAATTGCATGTGAATATCTTTCAGGTCTTACCGATATTGACACCATCGCAGGATCAGAACACACTGTACCTGCCCATGCAACTGTTATTATATTAGGCTTTTCACCTTCTCTTTGGCAGCTTACCATTACTGCCGGCACCGGATATAACATATTTCCCGGCTTAAAATCTGTTCTTGACATATAATCTCCATTCCACAGGCATTTTTATAAATATTTTTAATATCAGAAAACACTTACCGTATATCATACATGATTGTCAGGTATGACTCCGTAATAACGGCTGTTTGTGACGCCTGCAGCACAAATCGCCATTTTGAATATACTTTATATAAAGAATATGCTTTTAATAAAGAATATATTTTTAATAAAAGAATATACTTTTAATAATGGATATATTTTTGATAAAAGAATATACTTTTAATAATGGATATATTTTTAATAAAAGAAATACTTTTTAAAAAAGAATATATTTTAGATATATAAATACACAATCGCTATCTGTTTACTAATAAAAAGTTGCAGGTGTCAGAAATAAATTATGGCACTTAATGATTTATCAGAACTGCCACACTGCTTTATAATTCCCACATCAATTACATCATAATATTTTAAAATTATAATAAGGAGCTTCTATGAATAATAATATTGTTAAAATATTTGCAATTATTGCATTTATCATAACTTCCATACTTGGAGTATTATTACACTTTGCATATGACTTTTCAGGAAGAAATATAATTATCGGACTTTTTACTCCTGTATGCGAATCTACATGGGAACACCTGAAATTATTATTCTTTCCCGCCATTGCGTGTATGATAATCGGAATATTTATCATAAAGCCACAGCTTAACCGTATTCCTCTGTATATCAACGGATTCTTTATCAGCACAATCACAGGACTTCTCTTAATAATTGTGCTTTTTTATACATTAACAGGCATTACCGGCACTAATATCGACTGGTTAAATATCGCCATATATTTTATATCCGCCACCTGTGTCTATGCATTATTTTGGTATATACAGACATACTGTAAAGACTCAATTATCCTTAACAGCTATAATTATATGTTACTTTCTATCACACTGCTTTTTATACTTGTGTTACTATTCTTCTTATTTACAATAACGCCGCCTGCCATCGGTCTGTTTAAGGACCCGGCTTCGTAACACACGCTGACACACAAGTAATTTTACCCTAAAAGCCTCTTTCATATGAAACTAACTTCCATGCGAAAGACATTTTTATTCTAAGCAGACTACCCTGTTAAGTACCCCATGCTAAATAAACCCGCATGCTAAAAATCTCCCATATGAAACCAACTTCCATTCAAAAGCAATAATTTTTTAACATAAATATTGTATTATAACATTCTGCTCAGTCTGTCACACACATGATGGTATCCCTCAAGTATTATTGCGCCGTGGTCAGCCGCAAGCAGGCTTGTCTTTGTAACCTTATAATTGACATTTTTTAAAATCGCATTCTTCTTATAGGTTATCTCTATATGAGATTCAGTAATTGTATT
The DNA here is from genome assembly GCA_900545725.1 of uncultured Eubacterium sp. GTDB lineage: Bacteria > Bacillota > Clostridia > Lachnospirales > Lachnospiraceae > Lachnospira. The sequence goes on along the minus strand of URAI01000005.1, from coordinate 24,639 downwards.
TTCAACATCATCTCCTGTAAGCTTAAGACAATGCTTATCGTGCATAATTCCATTTTCATCAAGATATATATCTTCCCTTATATCCTCTATATTAAACCAGCCGGCATCACGGGCATCATCTCCTGCTTCCGGCTGCACACTTCCCTCCGGTATAAGAGCCACATATGCAGTGGTAATTATTCTCGTCCTTGGGTCTCTGTTATATGCCCCATAGCTTTTTAACTGTTCAACCTCAATATCAGAAACACCTGTTTCCTCCTCAAGTTCACGAAGTGCCGCTTTATCAATATCCTCTCTGTACTCGACAAAGCCACCTGGCAATGCCCACATGCCTATACTCGGATGATTTCTTCTTCTTATAAGCATCACTTTTTTAACCTTCATATCCTCTCTACTATAGGTAAATACACAGGTATCTACCGTATTACAAGGATTGTCATATTTCTTAGGGTCATATTCTTCCAAAAATGTCAAAAGATCCTTTCCCTGTTCGTTATATTTTTCAAGTCCCAAAAATGGAACAATCTCTTCTTCATTAAGATACATAATAATCTCCATTCCAAAGCAGCTTTATCGTAAAGATTCAAAGAAAAATTCATGCAGGTGATTTTTCTTCATTTCTAAATACTTCAATCCGTAACTATCTGATATCTTTAAAGCTGTCTCTTTTACTCTGTTTAAAAAATCTATCCATAACCTCACACATGCCACAGAACTTGTCAGTAAGCACAATGACATATGACTCCTTATACTTAGGTGGTGTCACTGTAAGCGGAAACATATGCTTGGCTATTATATCTCCCTCTTTTCTGGTAATATTAAAATTACTGCCCGCGTTCTTAAGTGCCTTGGTCGGATGCTCAAAGCCGTGTTTTCTCTCACCTTCTTCCGGTACATGCCCATGCCAGTCATATAAAAATAAGTCATGCAGAAGTCCACCCTTAGCGGCCGCATATGTATCCCAGCCTAACTTCTTACATATAAGATAATTATAATATGAAACATGCACTGAATGTTCAAAGCATGTCGTATTACTATGATGATTATACTCTTTCATCTGCCGGACTACCGGTGTATTCACAATATTCTTAACATATTCAACATATTCCTTACCGGACTCATCTCTTTTATAATGTCTTTGCTTTATCCTGGAAATACCTCTTTCCACCCTTGATGAATACTCCGGTTTCTTAATGTACTTTTTATAATTTCTTCTTCTGCTCGCAGTTCCTGAATCACATTGGTTTGACATAACTAACACCTTTCTTCCTGCTTAGAATTTTATTGTAATATTATATCACATTTTAATAGTATTTTCATCTGTAATGTTTTACCCATATACATTATCCCCAGCTTTATGATATGTAGAATATTCATCCATCGTTTCAAAATCCACAATCAAAATCTCACGCGTCTTGTCCACACCCCGTTTTCAACAATTCACAAGTTAAAGTATTGTATGAACACAACAAATATGTTAATATACATATATAAGTACTCGTGATAAATTGTATGATATTAATAACTGATTTTATTTATATGTGTATCATTGCGTTTAATCACGATTATTCCCGTCTATGGCGGAGGAATGGAGGAATATATGAATGGAAATGTAATCGTTGGCCAGTCAGGTGGACCAACATCAGTAATTAATTCAAGTCTTGTAGGGGTATTTAAGACAGCGAAAGACAGAGGTGCTGACAAAGTATATGGTATGCTTCATGGTATTAAAGGCCTTTTAGATGGTCAGTATGTTGATCTTTCAGAGAAGATTAAGACTGATATAGACATTGACCTTTTAAAGAGAACACCTTCTTCATTTTTAGGTTCATGTCGTTATAAGTTACCTGAGATTAAAGGCAACGAGGATGTATACGAAAAGATTTTCAAGACTCTTGATGACTTGAACGTAAAGTATTTCTTCTATATTGGTGGTAACGATTCAATGGATACAATTAAGCAGCTTTCTGACTATGGTGCAATGGTTGGCAGCGATATAAGTTTTATGGGTGTACCTAAGACTATTGATAATGACCTTGCTGTAACAGACCATACTCCTGGTTATGGTAGTGCCGCTAAGTACATAGCCGCAACAATGAAAGAAATAATCCGTGATGGTCTCGTATACGACTATCCAACAATCACTATCGTTGAAATAATGGGACGTAATGCCGGATGGCTTACTGCTGCTGCTGCTCTTGCCAAGGGCGAGGATTGCGAAGGTGTTGATATGATTTATCTTCCAGAGAAGGTATTTGATATTGATAAATTTATGCAGACAGTCAAGGAAAAGAGTGAACAGGGTCGCTCAATGGTAATTGCCATATCAGAAGGTATTAAGGTTGCAGATGGCAGATATGTATTCGAGCTTTCTGACCATGTTGAATTCGTAGATGCATTTGGTCATAAGCAGCTTGCAGGTTCTGCTAAGTTCCTTGCTAACAAGCTCGGTTCAGAACTCGGTATCAAGACACGTGCCATTGAATTATCAACAATGCAGCGTTGTGCAGCTCATATGACTTCACGTACAGATATCACAGAAGCATTTAATGTTGGTGGTGCGGCTGTTAAAGCAGCATTTGAAGGCGAATCAGGACGAGTTGTAGTATTAAAGAGAATTTCTGACGACCCATATATGTGCATCACAGAAACACATGATGTTCATGATATTGCTAACGTTGAAAAGAAAGTTCCATTAGAGTGGATTACAGATGATGACTATGTTACAGAAGATCTTATAAGATATATCAGACCTCTTATTCAGGCTGAACTTTCACCAATTATGGTTGATGGTCTTCCAAGACATCTTAATGTCAATATGTAATTTAAGGTATATAATTTAATACTGAAAAAGGCTGTCGTGCTAACAGGCTTTATATAATACAGATATTAAACATCTGTATTTTGTACAAGCTTCATTAGTACGACAGCTTTTTATTATTTGATATATTTATAACTATAAATGAGCAGATATAGAAAAATGCAAAAAATAAATTCTTCTTATTTTATATCTAAATACATTCGGAATAATCAATGAAAGTATGTCTTTGTAATGCAGACATATTTGTAACAGTTTCAGCAAAACTCTTATATCACATATTATAAAAATATTTTTCTTTACATATTATATTTTTATGTTTACAATATTAATAAATTTTTTACCATATGGAGATTAATTATGAGATTTGTAATCCAGCGTGTCAATCACGCAAGTGTCAGAATAGATGGAGAGACTGTGGGAGCCATCAACAAAGGACTTCTTATATTATTTGGAGCAGGTGAGGATGATTCGCCCGATATGCTTCAGAAATTTGTTGATAAGATAATAAAATTACGAATTTTTGCCGATGAAAATGGCAAGACTAACTTATCATTAAATGATGTTAGCGGCGAGCTGCTTATCGTAAGCCAGTTTACACTTTATGCCGACTGTAGAAAGGGCAACCGTCCAAGCTTTGTAAAGGCATGTGAACCGGATAGAGCCAATATGATGTACGAGCAATTTGTAGAATTGTGCAGACAGCAATGCAGTAAAGTAGAAACAGGACGATTTGGCGCAGATATGAAGGTTGCCCTTGAAAATGATGGTCCATTTACCATCGTACTTGACAGCAGGGACTTTAAATAAATTAATGAAAATCCAATAAGTTTCAGCTTAGTGGTAATTAACTTAAAACAGGAGAATACGAATTATTATGTTCAGACTATGGTGTAAGCTTTTTGATGAATCAAACCATCTTATCAAAGATACCGTAATTGAAAATGCAGATTATTCCATTAACCGCACCAAAAAAATATTTGACGGAATAAAAGATGCCTGCTATGAATTTGATTTGGGTGAACCAATATGGCTTGATGCCAATGTAGCCGAATTCCAAAGACATTCCAAGGTAAGATTTAATCAGGATAATTTTATTGAAAGTATAGACTTTTCATATATGGAAGTGCAGGTTATAGAGGAAGATTAATTTCTAAGTAAAAATTCAGAGCCAGCCTTACCGACTGACTCTGAACGACTTAAATAATATTATACTGTAATTTTATGAATTTTCAACATGATACTTTATATTAATCTTTTTTAATATAATACCGGCACTAACAGCCCCATACTTCCTCAGCTATTTCCTTAACTAATCTGAGCTTATTCCACTGTTCTTCTTCTGTAAGCTTATTGCCGATCTCACATGATGCAAAACCGCACTGTGGACTTAAATATAATCTGTCTAATGGAATATATTTAGAAGCCTCCTTAATTCTGTTAATTACAAGCTCCTTATTTTCAAGCAATGGTGATTTAGTTGTTATTAATCCTAATACAACTTTCTTATCACCTGATACCTTAGCTAATGGTGCAAAACCGCCCGAACGCTCATCATCAAATTCAAGGAAATATGCATTAACATTTTCCTCACCGAATAAGATATCTGCAACTGAATCATAAGCACCTTCACTTGCATATGTCGAATGGAAATTACCACGGCATACATGTGTATTGATTATCATATCTGACGGTGCATTTGCAATTACCCTGTTATTAATATCCTTATGTGACTTCTGGAAATCAATAATTCCTTCCTTTGTAGTTCCATAGAGAGTATGTCCGATTTTATCAGCAAACATTCCCCATGTACAGTCATCAAGCTGGATATTTCTACAGCCTGCTGCGTATAAGTCATCAATTACCTTTCCATAAGCTGCAACAATATCGTCAACAAGTTCTTCATCACTTGAATATACTTCATCTGTTGCCGGTCTGTTAAATGGCATTGTAAACTGCGCTAAGAACTGTGCAGGTGCAGGCATTGTCTGCTTTGCAACTGTATTCTCATCCTCAAGTGCCTTTACAAATCTGAAATGGTCAACAAACGGATGCTCTTTTGATAATCCAATCTTTCCAACAATATAAGTATCATCAATCATAGCTGCTTCACCATGGAATGGTAGTCCCGTCTTTGTAGGTGCATGTCCGATTCCTTCAAAGCCCCACATAAAATCAAGATGCCATGTTGCTCTTCTGAACTCTCCATCAGTAATCACATGGTATCCAAGCTCCTTAGTCTTTGCAACAAGCTCTGTAACAGCTTCATCTTCGACCTTTTTTAATGCAGCATAATCAATGCTTCCTTCATCAAACTGTCTTCTTGCTTTCTTTAGTTTTTCAGGTCTTAAAAAGCTTCCTACAAAATCATAACGAAATGGTGTCTTTAAATTACTCATATATCCTCCAATTAAAGCTGTTAATAATTATTCCTGATTACCTTACCGTCATAATACATCTGCAGAACTTAAAATCAATATACTTATCTAAGGTATCAGAATACAAATGTTAATAATATCAGCTGCAAGCGGCAAAAATACCACATCGGGCATACTCCATATATCTCACAACCGTTTATAATATTTTATCTGTAAAATGTAGAATAATAATAACAACAATAAATATAAATTGGAAATACATAAATCCTAATGTTATCCATAGTTTTAAACTATATCAGATCGCTTTTATTTTCAAAAATCAAAATGCCGTTAAAGCCTTAAAATATAAGGCTTTAACGACATTAAAAATTTTCAAAAATATAATCTTATTTTACCACAAACACAATTATACAACCAGATTCCTCTCTTTACCATTAATAAAGCTGTTAAGATTATTATATATCTCATCTAACAGTCTTACTCTGGCTTCATAAGTTGCCCAAGCATTATGTGGTGTTATAACAAGCTTATTACTGTCCTTAATTGCAAGAAGCGGATTATCTGCCGGCATCGGCTCTGTTGTAAGCACATCGAGTCCTGCACCTGCAATCTCACCTTCGTTAAGAGCTTTTGCAAGATCAGCATCATTTACAATAGGGCCTCTTCCTACATTGATAAGATATGCACTCTTCTTCATCTTCTTAAGATTTTCATAATTGAAAAGATCCTTAGTATACTGGTTAAGTGGTGCATGTATTGAGATAATGTCCGATTCTTTCAATAAAGTATCAAGGTCAACCTTCTCATATTCTGTATCATATGTATTACCGCTTGCTGAGTAATATACAACCTTACAGCCAAATGCCCTGGCTGCATCGGCAACCCTGCTTCCTATATGTCCAAGGCCTACTATTCCCCATGTCTTTCCTGCCAGCTCTCCAAATACATTTGAAAAGTTAGTAAATATCGTTGACTTTGAATATTCTCCTGACTTGACATAATCATCATAATATCTCATCTTCTCATATAAATAGAAGAATAATGCAAATGTATGCTGTACTACTGACATTGTAGAATAGCCTGCAACATTAGCAACCTTTATTCTAAGTGTACGGGCACATTCAATGTCTATATTGTTATATCCCGTTGCCGCTTCAAGTATAATCTTAAGATTAGGTGCTGCCTGCATCTCATCATTTCCAATTACTACTTTATTAGTTATAACAGCATCCGGATTAACTGCCTCTAATCTTTCAAGAGCTTCTTTCTTAGTACTCTTTGCGTATACTGTAACTTCCCCAAGTTCATTAAACTTACTGATATCAATGTCTTCCCCAAATGTAGCCGCATCCAAAATAAGTATCTTCATATTCTCTCCTCCATTAATTTATTTTGTAAATTAAAATAACTGCCGCAAAAGTAAAATTATATAATTTATCATGCTATAATTTTTATGCTGACTGACTCTATAATCAATTATAGTATTCTCCATCAGAATCCCATCTATCACCAAATTCAGACACACTAATCTCTATAATCAATTATTGTCTTATCCATCTTACATAAAATAGCTTCTATTCACTCCTATAATGTGAACATTTATATAATATACTTTATACGACAGTATTTTAACTTATCACATAATCATAATGATAAACTATATATTACACTTATTATAATCTCTTTCTTAAAGCTTCACCTTCTGCCTCGAAACCAGGCTTGCCAAGAAGAGCAAACATATTATGCTTATAGCTTTCCACACCCGGCTGGTTAAATGGATTAACTCCAAGTATATAACCTGAAAGTCCACATGCAAATTCAAAGAAATAGAATAATTCACCAAGATAGAACTCATTCTGTTCAGGAATCTTAACCATAAGATTAGGTGTATTACCATCTGTATGGGCTAATATCGTTCCGTTCATAGCACATTTATTAACGAAATCAACTGTCTTTCCTGCAAGATAATTAAGTCCGTCAAGGTCTTCATCCTCTGCCTCAATAGTAATCTCTTTTCTTGCCTTTTCAACATTAAGAACTGTCTCGAACATAATTCTTGAACCGTCCTGTATAAACTGTCCCATTGAATGAAGATCTGTTGTTAAATCAACACTGGCAGGGAAAAGTCCCTTATTATCTTTACCTTCTGACTCACCCATAAGCTGCTTCCACCACTCAAGTGTATAATGAAGGCTTGGTTCATAATCACAAAGGATCTCAACTTCCTTGCCTTTTCTTAACATGATATTACGAAGTGCAGCATATTGCATTGAATCATTATTATCAAAATCATTCTCTATACAACGCTTTCTTGCACTTGCTGCACCTTCCATTAGCTTGTCTATATCAGCTCCACTTGCTGCAATTGCAAGAAGTCCTACTGCTGTAAGCACAGAAAAACGTCCTCCTACATCATCAGGTACTACAAATTCCTCATAGCCTTCTGCATCAGCAAGATTCTTTAAAGCTCCCTTAGCTCTGTCTGTTGTGGCATAAATTCTCTTAGCCGCTTCTTCTTTTCCATACTTCTTTTCAAGCATCTTTTTGAATACTCTGAAAGCAATAGCAGGTTCTGTTGTTGTACCTGACTTAGAGATAATATTTACCGAAAAATCCCTGTCTCCTATTACATCTATAAGATTAGATAAATATGTAGAGCTTATGCTGTTACCTACAAAATAAATCTCAGGTGCTTTTCTTATCTCTTTAGATACGCTGTTAAAGAAATTATGTCCTAAAAATTCAATCGCAGCTCTCGCTCCAAGATACGAACCTCCAATACCAATAACTACAAGTACCTCTGAATCTGACTGTATCTTTTTAGCTGCTTTTTTAATTCTCTCAAACTCATCTTTATCGTAATCTACCGGAAGGTCAATCCATCCAAGAAAATCATTACCAGCTCCCTTCTTTGACAGAAGAAGCTCCTTTGCACTCTCTGTAATAGCCTTCATAGACTCAACCTCATGTGCATGAACATACCCCTCTGTCTTTGAATAATCAAAACTAACCTGTCCCATAATAAAATCTCCTTTTTATATTTAGTTTATCCGCCGAAAAATCCCCTTTATAAATGAGCTTTGCAACTGATAATTTATTACTTTAATTATAGTCATTTTTTCATATTTTTTCAAGCAATAGTTGTTATATTCTGACTATTTCCAATACCATACGCCATTGCCAAATCAGACCCGATTTTCAAAAATTATAATTTATCAGTCTGTATCCGTTTATAACTCTTCCTCAGCCTTTCAAAATCACTTGCCGAGCTTCCCTTAAGCTTAGTTGCAGCACAACACGTCGATGGAACTCTTAAGCCACCACTATTTTCAAGATAGTCGGCAATCTCTACAATCAATGTTCGTATAAACCGCTTATTTTCCCATACTTTACGAAGTATACACACAGCTATGACTGCTATTATTACAAATATAACTCCGGCTATGTCAATTACTGTATAGTCCTTTAAAGATGCCGCTGACAGGCTGTAATGTATTGAATATATCCATTCTCCACGTTCCTGAATAGAAAAAAATATTCCCACGATATGTCCTGTTCCCAATATCACTATTATGTATTCTAATATACCTGCTGCAATCTCCCAGTTTATTATAGATAATCCACATACCTCATAATTATCAATTATCTTTTCCACAAAAACATCAATATTATTAATATTTATGTTAAGTTTTTTACAATTGTCATACCTTATGACAATCTGTTTTATCAGGGGTTTTTTGTACTCTCCACACCTGACATCCCTTATCAGTTGTGAATAGTAGTTAAACAGTGTACACCATATTACCATGGCAGTAATCCACAGTATAACAAATACAGTTATCACTATTTACCTATATACCTCCTGCTATAAATTTTTAATATAATGTAAGAAGTAAAAAGCCATCCATACCTGCATAATAAAAGCTAATAATCCTGACATCATATATAATCCTGCAAAATATTATTTATCAGTATATTCTCAAATTATATGTATACAATAATCACACTATCCCCACACATTCTATACATACAATATTCTAAAAAATAATATTTCCCACAGTCTTTATTATATCAGACTTACGGCTTAAATCAGCTGTAAAATTAAAAAATCGTTCAACACATTTCCCCCAAAATCCCTATTTTTTTACATACATTCCAATATATTTTCATAAAATAAGGATTGCAAAATGGCTGTTCAATGCCATATTACAATCCTTATGTCATAATACTGTATTCCCTCGTCTTATTTTACAAATTATATTCTGTCAACAAGTTCTTTGATAAGCAGGACGGAATTTTTTATTGCTTGTTTTTCAAATGCCGGATAGTCCATTGTTGCACTATCATCTGCCTTGTCTGATATCGCCCTTAATATTACAAATGGAATATTATTAAGATATGCCGCCTGTGCAATCGCTGCCCCTTCCATCTCTGTACAATATCCGTCAAAATTGTCTGCTATCTTATTCTTTACTTCTTTATCTGATATAAACTGGTCTCCGCTTACAACTCTTCCCACATGGACACCAATCTGAGGCACAGCCTTTGCACAACTTTCTTTAGCAAGCTCTATAAGTCTGTCATCCGCCTTAAATGAGAGTGTATCCATTCTTGGAATCTGACCAAGTGCATAACCAAAGCCTGTTGCATCCATATCATGGTGAAGCACATCGCTTGATATTACGATATCTGCAATATCTATCTGTGCCTTAAGAGAACCAGCTATACCGGTATTAATTACATAGTCAACCTTAAAATCATCTGCAAGCACCTGTGTACATACGGCAGCATTGACCTTGCCAATACCACTTCTTACCACTACTACATCTTTGCCATTTAACTTACCCTGCTTAAAATTCATCTGAGCTTTATTTTCTTCTTTTTCAATTGTCATAACTTCTACAATCTGGGCTACCTCTTCATCCATTGCTCCAATAATACCAATCATATTTATCTCCATTCTTGTAATATGCTATTTGTGTATCTTTCAGATATATCCAATATACACCTGTCCGTACTATAATGTTATATTTCATTAGCTATTGTATATAAATACTCATATATACGTCAAGAGCTTCTTTAATTATTAAAAATAACTTTTCCATAAGCTTTATAAATTAATCCACATGTACATAATATTTTTATATTTTTATAACAACATCAGATATATATTATGCTATAATACATCTGTTACATAAAATTTCCGGCATGTAACAATATAGAAATAATAATTATTAAACATTAATATATATGGAGGATTTATTTATGAGATACAAAACATCAGGCGTCTGTTCAAGCGCAATTGATTTTGATGTAGTTGATAATAAGGTGACTAATGTAAAATTTATCGGTGGCTGTTCAGGTAATACTCAGGGTGTTGCCGCATTGATTGAAGGCATGGATATAGATGAAGCAATAAAAAGAATCGAAGGAATCAGATGCGGCTTCCGTCCGACTTCATGTCCCGACCAGCTTTCCAAGGCATTAAAACAGTTTAAGGAAAATGCCTGATAATGGGAAGTGTTGCACGATTTAAACGCATTTATATAGAAATAACAAGCTCCTGTAACCTTACGTGTTCCTTTTGTCAGAAGACACTGCGTCCGGCTCATTTTATGAATACACAGGAATTTGCACATATAATAAGCGAGATTAAACCATATACTAATTATGTATACCTTCATGTAAAGGGAGAGCCTTTGCTTTCGCCTTATCTTGAAGATATGTTAAAGCTGTGTCAGGATAATAATATCCGTGTAAATATTACTACTAACGGGACTCTGCTTGCTGACCGTATTAACACACTGGTTAAATATCCTGTCCATCAGATTAACATCTCACTTCACAGTGCTGATGATAATGACTGTATAGATATGGACTCTTATATCAAAGATGTATTTTCTTCATGTGAAACACTTGTAGATAAAACAGATACAGAGGTCAATTTAAGATTGTGGAATACCAAAAAAGCCCCTTTACTTTTTGGTAACAAAAACTGTACTATAAAAAGACATTTGTATATCAATGTACAGTCACCTTTTGAATGGCCCGAACTTAACAGCGGATATTTCAACGAACGTGGCTTCTGTCAGGGATTAAGATCCCACATTGCCATACTAAGTGATGGAACCGTAGTTCCCTGCTGTCTTGATGGCAATGCTATAATGGCACTCGGCAACATATTTTCATCACATTTTAAAGATATACTCTCAAATGAACGCAGTCAGGCTATAATTAAAGGCTGGCATGCCAAAATGGCTGTTGAGCCTCTGTGTAAACATTGCAGTTTTAAGGAACGCTTTACTCACAAATTATAATAAATAAGAATTGGCGGCATTGACAATGCCTGCGGAATGGAGATAATGTGAAAATGAAAAGAATTATTCTTACCGGCGGTGGTACTGCCGGACATGTTACACCTAATATTGCGCTTCTTCCAAGCCTTAAAGAAGCCGGATATGAAGTATTTTATATAGGCTCATATAATGGAATTGAAAAAAAACTTATAGAAGATATGGATATTCCTTACTATGGCATCTCATCCGGCAAATTAAGACGTTACAAGAGCTTAAAAAACCTCTCCGACCCTTTCAGGGTATTAAATGGATATCATCAGGCAAAAGTCCTTATGAAAAAGATTAAACCTGATATTGTATTTTCAAAGGGCGGTTTCGTATCAGTTCCGGTTGTACTGGCTGCAAGCAATAAACATATCCCCGTAATAATACACGAATCAGATATGACTCCGGGACTTGCCAATAAGATAGCAATGCATGGTGCTACCAGAATATGCTGCAATTTCCCTGAAACTGTCAAATATCTTCCTGCCGATAAGGCTGTACTTACCGGTTCGCCTATAAGAAGTGAGCTTTTATCAGGCGATAAATCCGCAGCTTACCGTATGTGTGGATTCACATCTGATAAGCCCGTCCTTATGGTAGTAGGAGGAAGCACAGGAGCCGTTCATGTAAACGATGCCGTAAGAGCAATACTTCCCGAATTATTAAAGAGATTCCAGGTTGTACACCTTTGTGGTAAAGGCAAAACTGACGAATCGCTTAATAATATTAATGGCTATGTCCAGTTTGAATATATCAGCAAAGAAATGCGTGATTTATTTGCAATGAGTGACATCGTCATCTCAAGAGCCGGCGCTAATGCCATATGTGAGCTTTTAGCGCTTAAGAAGCCTAACCTTCTTATTCCGCTTTCAGCCAATGCAAGCCGTGGCGACCAGATTCTTAATGCCAATTCATTTAAGGAGCATGGTTACTCTGCCGTTCTTACAGAAGAAGAGATGACACCTGAGACTCTTATGGCTGCTGTCAATGAACTTTTCGATAACCGCGAACAGTATATACATAATATGGAAAACAGTGAGCAGAGTGATTCCATTGGAAAAATAATGGAGCTTATAATACAGAATTCCAAATAACCCCATTATGTTGAATATTAACACCTTCTTCTCTTGACATTTGTGTGGAAAAAGCCTAAACTGATAATAGTAATAATTACTATTATTTGAAGGAGGATGGATTTATGGCTGTTATTAAACATAGTAAACAACGTGATGCTATTCATAATTTTCTGATGTCACGTAAGGACCACCCTACTGCTGAAACGGTTTATGCTAATGTAATTAAGGAATTTCCTAATATAAGTCTTGGAACGGTATATCGTAATCTGTCATTTCTGGTTGACAATGGTATGGCTGTTAAGGTTCCCTGTAGTGATGGTTCTATACATTTTGATGGTAATGTATCACCTCATTATCATTTTCAATGTATGGAATGTGGGGCTGTACTCGACCTTGATATGGATGGCAGAAGCGAAGAGCTTGCCCTTAATAGTGCCGCGGGAAAGAATTTTAATGGAATAATTGACGGCAATGTTACATTTTTTTATGGTAAATGTCCTGCCTGTGCTTCTAAAAATTAATTTTTAGCACTTTGCAATGCATCATTTAACGCACATATATAATTATCTGTGCCTTGGATGGTGCATTTTATTATTTACAGTCAATATTTTAATAAAAATTCACTTAATAATACTATATAATGGCTGTGATAAAAATAAAACAATTTCTTAACCCAATGAATTTATACAAAAATTATTGTTATAATAATATGATGTAATGGTCAAAGTTTCAAGAATCTTTTCCGCCTGCACTATAAGACTTTCCGAATCTGGAAGCTTAAATACTTATACAGAATAAAATAGGAATTATTATTATTTTTGTTGACAAAATATTATCATTATGTTATATTAAATTTAAACAAAACAGTAATAATTACTATTTTATAAAATATTATTTTGAAAAGGAGATAACAATTATGAAGTATGTATGTATGGTATGTGGATATGTTTATGAAGGAGATGCTGCACCAGCTGAATGTCCGGTATGTCACGCTCCTGCTTCTAAGTTTGAAGCACAGACAGGTGATAAGGTATGGGCTGCTGAACATGTAGTAGGTATTGCACAGGGATGTTCTGATGACATTATGTCTGACTTAAGAGCTAATTTCCAGGGTGAATGTACAGAAGTTGGTATGTACCTTGCAATGGCAAGAGTTGCACACAGAGAAGGTTATCCTGAGATTGGTATGTATTATGAAAAGGCTGCTTATGAAGAAGCTGAACATGCTGCTAAGTTTGCTGAATTACTCGGTGAAGTTGTAACAGACAGTACTAAGAAGAATCTTCAGTTAAGAGTTGATGCTGAAAATGGTGCTACAGCAGGTAAGTTTGACCTTGCTAAGCGTGCTAAGGCTGCTGACCTTGATGCAATCCATGATACAGTTCATGAGATGGCTAAGGATGAGGCCCGCCATGGCAAAGCCTTTGAAGGTCTTTTAAAGAGATACTTTGGTTAATCAGCAACAGGTTTAAAAACTGCCTGATATAAGGGATTTTAAGGATAGATAGTTATAGACTGTCTATCCTTTTTATGTATTTTATAAAGACGAACTAAAACAAGGTCCCGATGTATAAATAAGATTCGCTTCCGGAGCGTAATATTTGTCGGAGATTGAATCACAGCTATGACAATATTGTTTCCCCTCCCTATAGATGAAAGGGGCATCATCTTCTATATCATGTTAATGGATTACAGAATATTTATACATTGCTTTCTTCCAGCAATATCTTTTTAAACTTCTGTGCCGCCACACTGATTGGACGCTTTGAATCATATATCATACATACATAGCGTCTTGGAATATCTTCATCCAGCTCCAATTTTACAATATCGTTATTCTTAAGCGCCTTTTCCACCATTTCTTCCGGCAGAAAAGCAAGTCCCAGCTCACTTTCTACCAGTGGAAGCACCTGGTCAGTCGTAGCTGCCTCTGTATCCGGCGTAAGCTCTACACCATGCTTATTAAACAGATTATAATAAAATTCATAGGTTGTCGTATCTTTTCCAAGACATATAAACGGATATTTTTTTATATCAGAAATACCAAGTTTATGACTGCCAAGTCCGTAAAAAGATCTTCCACCTACAAGTACATCGTTAAATTCTTTAAGCCTTACCACCTTTAATGACATATCATAATCAAGTGGCGTGGTAACTATTGCAAAATCAATTTCGCCGCTTTTTACTGACCTTACTGCCTGAGGTGTCGAATGGTTACATAGCTTAAGCCTTACTCCCGGATATGACATATGAAATTTTTTCAATCTTTGAAGCAGATATATATTAAGTGCTATCTCACTGGCACCTATAGATATGCTCCCATGCTCAAGTCCGACACTGTCAGCAAGTTCTTCTTCTGCAAGCTGTAACTGAATCATAGAAGCTGCCACTCTCGTATACAATCTTTCTCCCTCTGGTGTAAGAAATACCCCACGGTTAGTTCTTACAAATAATTTACAGTTCACTTCCTGTTCAAGACAGTTTATTGCCCTTGTCACATTAGGCTGGCTTCCATTTAATACACTAGCAGCTTTTGTAAAATTGCCATACTTTGCCACATAATAAAATATTTTATAATATTCAAAATTCACATTCATAACTATTTATACCAATCCTCATTTCTGAGCAACTTTGTTGCGAAGAGGTTAAGAAAAATTTGCGCAGGCAATTTTTCTTCTGCCATCAATGGCTGCTTGTCCTGCTCAGAAACAAACAGCCGGCTCACATGTAAGCTTTATATAATCAGCTATATCAATTTATTATAGCCATCATATCAATAATATGTTTTACTCATGCCTATTAACTGATTATAATAACAAAGAACCTAAATGACAATATATAAATGCGAAAGGAAGATGATTTTTATGTCATTAGTATTACCAAGAGAGGAAGCTGTTGAAAATATTTTTTCAAGAATACTTTCATCTGATGAAGCCTGTGAACGGCTTTTAGAAACCTTTTATGACCATCTGTGTGATGACAATAAATTTATCGACCCCAACCCCCATCATTTTGCAGAGGTTATGCTTAATGCCTATAAAAATGGTGATGTAAGTGCATTTCTTTTAGAAATATGCAACCGCAGTATGTTTGACCTGCTTAAAGAAGCCTATCTTATACCACGGCGTTTTCATGGAAAAGCTGGTGAAAACCCTGTACTTCTTACAGATGTCAACGGCAATCTCCTTGAAGATAAGAAGTCGTCAGTTACTAATCATGAATATAAAAAATTCCATGAAATATATAATACGCACACTCCGGCTCCACGTTCCAGACTGTATCTTGCTGATGGTTACAGTCTTGTAAGATACTATACAACAGACATGAATATCTGTGAAAAGCCGGAGAATAAAGAACGTGGTATTCTTATTCTTTATGCACTTCCTGATACTAAAAAATTAGGTCTTACTGAAGCTCAGGCATACGATGTTATATGGACTGCTTTCCATGATATACAAAAGGAAGCATACTCAGCTATTGTATATTACGGTCAGGAAACAGGCACAAAATCAGGTAAATCATTTGATGAATTAGGCGTTTTATTACCTATACACCAGTTTGAAAATAAAATGTTATCACACCTTTTAGCAATAGATGGTATAGTATTATCCTGCCGTGAAGGAATGATAAAAACCGCCGGTGCAGACAGTCTGGATTTACAATAATTCTATAATAAATATAATCAGTGGAAATGGAGTTGATTATGATATGACTACGGCAGCTACAAATACACAAATCAAAAAAAATCATATGGATATACACTGGCATGACTATGCCGGCAGTGATATAAATACTCCCATTACCCAAGACAGTCTGTCTGCAAAAGCTTCTGTAATAGGACGTGTAGGCATAATGATGCTTTCCTGTGGTACAGGAGCATGGCGTGTCAGAAGTTCCATGAACCATTTGTCAGAACTTATGGAAATTACCTGTACAGTCGACATCGGACTTATGTCTATTAATTATACATGCTTTGATGGCAATGACAGCTTCAGCCAGTCTCTTTGTCTTACCAATACAGGTGTTAATACTTCGCAGCTTAACCGTCTTGAAAAATTTGTATCAGAATTTAAAGATAAGGAACTTTTCTATAGCTGTGAGGCTATACACTCCGCACTTGATGATATACAGAAAATACATGGTCTGTATACACCATCAAAGCTTGCCCTTGCTGCTGCACTTGCATGTGGAGCATTCACATTCCTGCTTGGCGGCGGTGTTATAGAGATGTTATGTGCATTTGTTGGTGCAGGAATAGGCAATTATATAAGATGTAAGCTTTCAAAACACCATTTTACATTATTCTTATGTATCACAGCTTCCGTTTCTGCGGCATGTCTTACTTACGCATCACTCCTTAAGGTACTTGAACTTGTATTTTCTATTAATTTACAGCACGAAGCCGGATATATATGTTCTATGCTTTTTGTAATACCGGGATTTCCATTTATTACAAGCGGGATTGACCTTGCTAAGCTTGATATGCGTTCAGGCATGGAACGGTTCATGTATTCTATGATTATTGTAACCGTAGCTACTATGGCTGCCTGGATTCTTGCAATGTTATTAGGACTTACACCTGTTGCATTTCTTCCTATGGATATGAAACTGTGGCAGTGGATTATATTACGTCTTATTTCAAGCTTTTGTGGTGTATTCGGTTTCTCAATCATGTTTAACAGTCCTGTAAAACTTGCTATTGCCGCTGGTATAATAGGTGCTATATCTAATACTACACGTCTTGAGCTTATTGATATATGTGCAATTCCTCCGGCTGCTGCTGCATTTGTCGGAGCGTTTATATCAGGTATTCTTGCCTCCACATTAAAAGGTGTCGCAGGATATCCAAGAATCTCAATTACAGTTCCTTCAATAGTTATTATGGTTCCTGGTCTATACCTTTATAAGGGCTTTTATAATCTCGGAATTATGAATCTTACAACTGCTGCATCCTGGCTTGCATCGGCACTGCTTATAATACTTGCCCTCCCTTTAGGACTTATATTTGCACGAATTATTACGGATAAGACGTTTAGGTACTGTACATAATATTATGCAAATATTATGTAGGATTGTAGGAATGCGCAACACATGGCAATCCACAGATATCATAGCTGGAGGCTTTTTACCCCAACATCTTAATATGAGTGCAGTATAATATATGACAATATCATTATTCAGGAGAACTATATGTTATTTTCAAATCTTCATTATTATTCAAATAAACAGATGTCAGAATCTTTCCTGACTGCCGGACTGCTTTCGGTATCAGGAGGACTTCAGGATGTATATACCTATGTATCAAGAGGACATGTCTTTGCAAATGCACAGACAGGAAATATAGTCCTTTTAAGCCAGAATATATTTGAACATAACTGGAATACTGCCCTGCATTATTTTATTCCACTTATATTCTTTGCACTGGGTGTTGCCGCTGCAACAATAATAAGGCAGTCTTTCCAGAATCTCCAGCGTTTTCACTGGAGACAGATTGTTCTTGTCATTGAGATTGTTCTGTTATTTATAGTAGGTTTCATTCCCGATAATTTTAATCTTATTGCAAATGCGCTTGTTTCATTTTCTTGTGCAATGCAGGTACAGTCATTTAGAAAAGTAGATAATTATGCATTTGCAAGTACAATGTGTATTGGCAATATCCGCAGTGGTACAGAGGCTTTATGTAATTATTTTAAAAATCACAATAAACAGATGTTATATAAGTCGTTGCATTATTTTGGCATAATATTCCTTTTTGCATTAGGCTCAGGCATCGGAAGTGCCATGATTGTGCATTTTAACCTGCATACAATATGGTTATCATCTTTACTTTTATTTATCGGTTTTTCAATAATGTTTATTGAAGAAGAAAAAAGTATATAAACCTAAAAAGCACAATATTGTAATAACAATATCAAATATTTTCCATCGAAGGCTATTTGTCCTGTTTAGAAACAAATAGCCGGTTCATATATGAACTTGTGAAAAAATAATCGCATCAGCATTATTTTTCACACGGCTGTTACTATTATATTATAAATAAAAATCTGCGGATATCTTCAGGATACCCACAGACCTGTATCTATATAAAGCATCTGATTAAAAACACATTACCCACTATAAATATACTTCCCCTGTAATAAATATCAGATGCTTATTTTTACGAATCCTATTCTTCAAATAATTCTACAGGGTCAACACTTTCTCCATCCTTAGTAACCTTAAAATACAGATTAGCTCCCTCTGTTGTATAATATGCTGTTGGCTGTGAAACTGTTCCCAGAAGCTGCCCCTTTGTAACCTTATCACCGGCTTTTACAACGATATTATCAAGCAGTCCATAAGTTGTCACATAACCATCACCAATTGCTATATCAACTGTAGTACCTGTCTCTTCATTTATTGATACATTTTTAACAACTCCGCTTGCAGCAACACCTACATTAGTACCCTTTTCTGCCTTTATTGATATTGCCGGATTACACTTATATACACCAAGCGTTGGAAAATATATTGTACTATCCATACTGTATTTTAAAATAATATCTCCTGATACCGGCCATAAAAGCCCGTCTGCCTCGTTAAATGTATATCCTTGCGCTATATCCTGACTATCATTTACAGAATTATCTGATGATACAGCAGAATTAAGGCTGGTATTATCATGCGGTCCAATATCATTACTTATATCTGAATTATAATTAATTCCGGATACTGCTTCATTACCCGCCGCCACATCGGCTGCCTCATCAGCCTTATCTTCTGTATCAACACTGCCGGACTCATTATTCTTTGACACATCTGCCTTAACATCGGCTGCCTGTTCATGCACCACATCCTCATTATTATCGGCTGAATCCGTCACATCCTCTGTCTTTATAGCTACATTTCCATCATCTGTATCATTAAGATTAACAATGTTATTTTTTTGTGCTTTTTTAGTACTGTCTGCAGCTGAATATATGCCATATGATAATGCACATACTATTGCCAGTGGCATAATTATTGCAAATACCTTCTCCCTGCGGCTTCTCTTACCCTTACTTACCATACTAACCTCCATTCCAAGTCCGGTATATATAACTTTTATATGTGATGTTAGTATGTTTTCCATTTTTGTTATAACTTATTCAAAATCCTATTCTGATATTATATTTTTTAATTATGCCAATATCGTATTCTGACTATCTTATATTATTCTAATCTTAGATTGCTCTGCCATCACTTTAATTTTTTAAATTCAAAAAATATATTTTAAGATGATACAAGTGTCACGCCACAATAAAATTTATTTAAAATAGTTTCATATGTATTGCCCGTTTCTGCCATTATCCCTGCTGTATACATGCTAAGTCCAATATTGCTGCCCTTCCCCTTTGTAGTTATCTTAATGCTGCCATTAATATCCTCTATTGTCATATTTGCAGAATTAATTCCAAGAATATATGCAAATTCTGCTCCGGTCATTACTACATTGCCTACCTGAATTTTTGTCACATATCCGCTTTGTGACTTTGCCGCAATCTGTATGCTTTTAAATGGTGCTGTCTCATTAATCCCAATATCCTTATATTTTTCTGACATTTTTTTAACAAACTCTTTATATGAAAACGACACAACACTTATATAATCCGGGCTATGCATGTCATCAGGACAATCCACTTCCGTCAGGTAATCATATCCGGCTCCAAGAACCTGTGAGCCTGCAAGAGTAGTACCACAGCTGACCTCAGTATATCTTGCATCTATAGGGCTTCCATTATACATCATAATGATTCCTCCGGTCGCAGCAACACAGTCGGATATCAGATTATAATTATCATTATATTTGCTTCCCCAATTGTTTTTCATCTGATTTTCAGTAAGAAAAGACATGCCCAGCTGTGAGCTGTCTATATTCATATCATTACCCATTATCCTGTAAATATCTGTCCGTACCATTATACTTTCAGCTTTAAGCACCTCAATCTGTGATGACATATCAAGGCGGTCAGCAAGCACCATCACTATGAATTTATTAATATCTACAGACTTTACGGCATGTCTGTACTTAACATCAATTCTTCTTCCATCTATAAGCTCATCCGAAATATCAGCTTCAATAATTCCGGTCACGGATAATGTAATAACAGACGGCACAAGAATACATATAAGAAGTGCTATAACTATAATTAAAATATTCTTTCTTAATGCTATTTTATAATTATCCATGCATGCCCTCCGCCATATATCCTGTTAATATTATGGTATGCATGTTTCTTATATCTTATGAATCTTTATATTTTATTGTTAAATATACTTTTTAAAAACCATGTATCTATTCTTAGACATATGATAACTTATATATGTCTAAGAACTGATACATGGCTCACTATATGCCACCATCTATACTTATGGCATTAATTTAATTAATAATTATATTAAAACACTTACATCTTAACATCAACCTTATCAAGCTTCCAGATGTCATCTACATATTCCTGTATAGTTCTGTCAGATGAGAACTTACCGGCATTAGCTGTATTTAACATAACTGACTTAGCCCATGCTGTTGAATCCTTATACTTCTTATCAATTCTCTTCTGTGCTTCTGCATAGCTTCTAAAATCCTTAAGAATGAAGTAAGTATCTGCCCTTCTTCCTCCCTGATTATTAAGAAGTGAGTTATAGATATCCCTGAACATCTCAGGATCTTCCGGTGAATACTTACCATTGATAAGTTCCATAAGAACCTCTCTTACATCCTGATCATTATTAAATATATCCATAGGATCATATCCGCCCTCATTCTCATATCTTATGACTTCATCTGAACTAAGACCGAATATTACAGCATTGTCAATTCCAACCTCCTGAACTATCTCAACATTAGCTCCATCCATAGTTCCAAGTGTCATTGCACCATTAAGCATAAACTTCATGTTGCCTGTACCTGAAGCCTCCTTAGAAGCTGTTGATATCTGTTCACTGACATCTGCTGCTGCAAATATAATCTCACCATTAGACACTCTGTAATTCTCAATAAATACAACCTTAATCTTACCATTAATAGATGCATCATTATTAATCACATCTGCCACGTTATTAATAAGCTTAATAGTCTGCTTTGCAATTCTATATCCTGCGGCTGCCTTCGCACCAAATATAAATGTTCTAGGTGTAATAACCATATCAGGATTCTTCTTAATCTGATTATACAGATACATTACATGTAAAATGTTAAGAAGCTGTCTCTTATACTCATGTAATCTCTTAACCTGAACATCAAATATAGAATCAGGATTAACATCTATTCCATTATTCTCCTTGATATACTTAGCAAGCCTTACCTTATTCTTACGCTTAATCTGCATAAATTCCTGCTGGTATCTAGGTTCATCAACATAAACTTCCAGCTTCTTTAACAGTGAAAGGTCTGTAATCCAGCCCTCACCAATCTTATCTGTAATCCAGTCTGCAAGAAGAGGATTGCCATGAAGTAAGAATCTTCTCTGTGTAATACCATTAGTCTTATTATTAAACTTTTCAGGCATCATTTCATAGAAATCTCTAAGCTCCTGCTTCTCTAAAATCTCTGTATGAAGCTTAGCAACGCCATTAACTGAAAATCCTGCACATATTGCAAGATGTGCCATCTTAACCTGACCATCATATATAATAGCCATCTTTCTTATCTTTTCCTGGTCTCCAGGATACTTAGCCTTAATCTCTTCAACAAATCTTCTGTTAATCTCTTCAACTATCTGATATATTCTTGGAAGAAGTCTTGAGAATAATTCGATAGGCCATTTTTCAAGGGCTTCTGCCATGATTGTATGGTTAGTATATGCAACTGACTTAGTTGTTACATCCCATGCTTCATCCCACTCTAATCCCTCTTCATCCATAAGGATTCTCATAAGCTCTGCAACGGCAACGGTAGGATGTGTATCATTAAGCTGGAATACAGCCTTCTCATATAGCTTTCTTACATCGTCATGCTGCTCCTTATACTTATCAATAGCTCTTTGTACACTTGCTGATACAAAGAAATACTGCTGCTTTAATCTTAATTCCTTACCGGCATAATGGTTATCATTAGGATATAATACTTCTACAATATTCTTTGCAAGGTTCTCTTCTTCTATCGCCTTCTGATAATCACCCTTGTCAAACGAGCTTAAATTAAATGTATCAACCGGTTCGGCATCCCATATTCTTAATGTATTGATATTGTTATTACCATAGCCTACCACCGGAAGGTCATATGGCACAGCATATACTGACTGGTATCCCTCCTGAACAAACATATCTCTTCCTGTCTGTTCATCCTTATATGAACGTACATATCCGCCAAACTTAACCTCGTACTGATATTCAGGTCTCTTTACTTCAAATGGATTACCATCCTTTAACCAGTTATCAGGAACTTCCACCTGATATCCGTCCCTTATCTCCTGCTTAAACATACCATATTTATATCTTATACCACATCCACATGCAGTATATCCAAGTGTCGCAAGCGAATCCATAAAGCATGCTGCAAGTCGTCCAAGTCCACCATTACCAAGTGCTGCATCAGGCTCCTGATCTTCTATTACGTTAATGTCCATTCCGAGCTCTTCAAGTACTTCCTTAATCTCATCATATGCCATAATATTAATCATATTATTGCCTAAAGCTCTACCCATAAGAAATTCCATAGACATATAATATACGATCTTAGCATCCTGCTCTTTATAAGCTTTCTGTGATGCTATCCACTTGTCAATTATAATATCCTTAACTGCATAAGCTACAGACTGGAACTTCTGCTGCTGTGTTGCTTCATCAAGATTTTTCCTATAAAGTATCTTACAGTTATTGATAATATTCTTTTTAAATGCTTCCTTGTCAAATGTGTTCTTCTCTAACGTCTTAATATTTGCCATAAAACTCTCCATTCCGCCACATATGCAGCAATTATTCTGCTGCTTACCGCCAATATCTGCTTATAGTTAATAATATCATATTAATCCATACCCTCTTGCGAATCCTGCTGCCGGTTTTTCATATCAGTGGCTCAGCAGCCCTCGCACAGCGTAATCTTTGTCTGAGATTAAACCCCGACTGAGATAATATTACTCCGGCCCTATATAAGAAAGGGGCATATCAGCCTGAGATATAAGAAATTATATTCTATTATGAATATTGGTGGTATTACAGCCTTTTATAAAAGCATAATCCATCACCAGATATATTGTGTAATATATTGGAAACAATATACCACGACGATAGAATTTCCTAGAAATAATTATATATGCTTACTTATATATTATTACCGGACTACCCCCGCCTGCCATACGGTTGAATAAATTATCTAAAAACTATTACATGTATAAGACATATTATACACTATTCGACATTTGTTTGCAAATATACTGTTATTCTAAAAACCAGACCCATATGCTTACTAAATATTATCATGAGATTTTTTTATATACTGCTATTCTATAACTCCAGGCTCCTATGCTTAATAAGTATCATCATCAGATTTTTAATATACTGCTATTCTATAACTCCAGACTCCTATGCTTAATAAGTATCATCATCAGATTTTTATATATACTGTTACACTAGTACATCGTTTTCGAAATAACTACACCTTTTACTTGCTTGCCCTGCGAATCCGGTTGTACAGGTATAAAAGCCTCCGCGCAGCCCACTACTCCTGCATTTTTATACCTGCACACCCGACTCCACATCATACGCGATTGGTATAGTTATTTATGAAACGATGTACCAGAAGACTTAGAAGAAAGTTTTATATTCAAATTTTTTTCAAATACGACTTGCATTATTAATTCACATGGTGTAGTATACTCGTATACATGATGTAGTATTAATTACTACATACTATCATTCACCCATTTCTTTATGTGGTGTTGATACAAATATAAAATGACATGAATATCAAATAAATAAGAATTAAACTTTAAACAGCAGCAAATAGCCATTGATGGCAGAAGAAAAATTGCCTGCGCAAATTTTTCTTTGCCTCTTCGCAACAA
>URAI01000004.1 GCA_900545725.1 uncultured Eubacterium sp. | reverse complement strand
TCGTCCCAGTAATGCGGATACCTCGGAACCTGCCTGTGTGAAACGGAAAATGTTATCAATGAATAAAAGGACATCCTTTCCACCTTCATCACGGAAATTCTCTGCAATTGTCAGTCCAGTAAGACCTACTCGCATACGTGCTCCTGGCGGCTCGTTCATCTGTCCAAATACCATCGCTGTTTTATCAATAACGCCGGACTCACTCATCTCTGTATAGAGGTCATTACCTTCACGGGTACGCTCTCCTACACCGGTAAATACGGAATATCCACCATGCTCTGTCGCTACGTTACGGATTAATTCCTGAATGAGTACGGTCTTACCTACACCGGCACCTCCGAAAAGACCAATCTTACCACCCTTAGCATATGGAGCAAGTAAGTCAATTACCTTAATACCTGTTTCAAGTACTTCAACTACGGGACTCTGATCTTCAAATGTTGGTGGATCTCTATGAATAACCCAGTGTTTCTCACTGTCAAGAGATTCTCCTCCATCTATTGTTTCTCCTAAGACATTGAATAATCTTCCAAGTGTCTTATCTCCTACAGGTACTTTAATTCCTGCACCGGTAGCTGTTACTTCCATATCTCTGCAAAGACCTTCACTGGATGCAAGCATAATACATCTTACAGTATTATTGCCAATGTGCTGTGCAACTTCCATTACACATTTTTTTCCATTATTGTCCACTTCCAATGCATCTTTTATGTATGGGAGATCGTTGTTTTCAAATTCTACGTCAATTACAGGTCCCATGACCTGTACGATTTTACCTTTGTTCATGGTACAACTTATGTGAAAACACTTTCACATTATCCTCCTCTCCACTATTTTTTCTTCTTTTTCTTCTGTGCCTTGGCACCTGCTACTACTTCCGTTATCTCCTGCGTAATTGCAGCCTGTCTGACACGGTTATACTGTATTGACAGGTCATGAAGCATTGCCTGTGCACTGTTAGTTGCAGCCTGCATAGCCATCATTCTAAGATTCTGTTCACTTGAAAATGATTCAACCAATGCACCATATATAAATCCCTGCACATAATTAGGAATGATATTATTAATAACATCTTCTGCCGAAGGTGACATAATAAGCTCTTCTCTTCTTACACCTGCCGGAATTTTAACTGTATTAAATTCACTCTTACCAAGTGGAAGAAGCTTGATTCTTTCTGATTCAACCTGCATACTGTTAATCATTCTTGTATAAATCATTATTACTTCATCTACTTTATGGTCAAGGAACTGGTTTATAACTATATCTGCAATATTTCTGGCACGTCCGACTGTCGGATTCTGGGCCGTGTAATGGAACTGATGTGCAATCTTAAGTCCCTTCTTTTTAAAATACTGTCGTCCCATCTCACCGACTACAAATAACTTAGTATTTGCATTCTTTTGCATACATTCCTCAACTTCTTTAAAAATATTATGATTGTAAGAACCTGCAAGACCTTTATCAGCCGTTACAACTATATAACCTATTCTTTTATCTTCGGGTTTTATATTATTTCTTTCATCAAAATATTTATTTTCCATTTCAGGAACATGCCTTAAGATTCTGCTGATTTCGCCCTGCATCGCATAGAAGTAAGGCTCTGTATCAGCAAGATTTTTCTTAGCTTTTTTTAGTTTAGAGGATGAAATCATGTACATAGCATTTGTAATTTTCATAGTATCTTTGATACTTTTCATTCTGCTCTGGATTTCTCTGGCATTTGCCATGTTTCTACCTCCTTATCTTACTGGAATGTCTTCTTAAATGCATTAGCAATATCAAGAATCTGAGCTGTCAGCTCATCTGTAAGAACTTTATCTTTCTCAATCTTATCCATTACATCCTTATGCATTGTGTTAAAATGCTCAAGCATATCCATCTGGAACTTCTTAACCTTTGACTTATCTATATCAACCATAAGTTTATTAGTTGCAGTACAAAGTGTAACTACCTGTTCTGCCATACTAAGAGGTCTGCAAAGTGGCTGCTTTAATAATTCCATAAGTGAATTACCATACTGTAACTGTGCCTTTGTAGTAGCATCAAGATCTGAACTAAACTGTGTAAATACTTCCATTTCCCTGAACTGTGCAAGGTCAATTCTTATGCTTCCTGATGCCTTCTTCATAGCCTTAGTCTGGGCAGCACCACCAACTCTGGATACTGAAAGACCTACATTAACGGCTGGCCTCATACCTGAGAAGAACAAATCACTTTCAAGGAATATCTGTCCATCTGTAATAGATATTACATTAGTTGGAATATAAGCTGATACATCACCGGCCTGTGTCTCAATAATAGGAAGTGCTGTAATTGAACCTCCGCCTAACTCGTCACTTAACTTACTTGAACGCTCAAGAAGTCTTGAATGAAGATAGAATACATCACCAGGATAAGCTTCACGTCCAGGTGAACGCTCAAGAAGTAATGATAATGCTCTATATGCAACGGCATGCTTTGATAAATCATCATATACAATAAGCACATCCTTACCATTATGCATAAAATATTCTGCAAGTGCTGTAGCAGAATAAGGTGCTATGTACTGTAATGGTGCAGGATCACTTGCTGTGGCTGATACAATAATAGAATAATCCATCGCATCATTTTTTGTTAAAGTATTAACTATCTTTGCAACAGTTGACGCTTTCTGACCAATAGCAACATATATACATATAACATCCTTGCCCTTCTGGTTAAGCATCGCATCAATTGCTATAGATGTCTTACCTGTCTGTCTGTCTCCGATTATTAATTCTCTTTGTCCTTTACCAATAGGGAACATCGAATCAATGGCAAGAATACCTGTCTGTAATGGCTCATCAACTGACTTTCTGTCAACGATTCCAGGTGCTTCCTGTTCAATTGGTCTGTAATCTGTACTTTCAATATCTCCCTTTCCATCAATTGGAGCACCGAGAGCATCAATAATACGTCCTACAAACTTATCACCAACAGGAATACCTGCCTTTTTGCCTGTTCTTACTACCTTAGAACCTTCTCTTATCCCTGTATCCTTACCAAATAGAATACATCCTATCTCTGTCTTTCTGATATCCTGCACCATTCCCTTAACGCCGGTATCAAATACTACGATTTCTCCGTACATCGCATGATCAATGCCATATACAGTTGCAATACCATCACCAACCCAGATGACTGATCCGGTTTCTTTATCAGATGTATCATAATCAAAGTTTTCTATTTCACTCTTCAAAATAGATATTATTTCTTCTGAACTAATAGAACTCAAAATATCACCTCTTTACTAGTTTTAGCTGTAACTGCTCTATTCTACCCTTTACGCTTCTGTCTATTTCGACATCGCCGGCATTGATTACAAAACCTCCGATAAGCTCAGGTTTATATATACAGTTTAATTCAACCTTATCTTTTCCAAATTTATGGCAAAGATAGTTTTCAATTCCCTGTTTCTGGTTCTTATCAGGTTCTACAACATACTCAAGCGTAGCAGGTAAAATACCATTTTTCTCATATGTTATGGTCTTGTATTCATCAAAAATCTCATAAATATAATCAATACTGTTATAATGACACAAAACCTTTAAAAAATTGTGCATTTCCTTAGGAAATACCCTGTCTATAATATTATCCTTACTATTCTTTGAAACAATTGGACTTAAAAGACTCTTATACAGAATATCATTTTCTGTAAAAATTCTCTCTGTCTCATCAATTATTTCTTTTGGAATTTCAAGTTCATATAAAACTGTCGCATAATTAATGGATGTCTGTGTCATTGGCATCACCTGCTTTACCTAAAAATTCGTCGTATAACTTAGCGTTATCAAGTCCACTTGATTTATCATTAATTACTTTGGTTGCTGCGCTCATTGCAAGACCTGCAATTTCACTTTCCATATCGCGAAGTGTTTTTTCTTTCTGAACTTCCATATTCTTTTCTGCATTCTCTACTATCCTGCCAGCCTGTGTATGAGCATCCTCAACAATCTTATCATATTCAGCTTTGGCATTCTTCTTTGCCTCGCTGATTATGTCGGCTGCCTGTGAATCAGCATTCTTAAATGTTTCCTCATATTCAGCCTTCATCTTATCAGCTTCTGCCTGCGTATTAGCAGCATTGGCAAGCTGTTCTTCTATAAGCGCTTTTCTTTTTTCCATAACGCTTACTACAGGACCAAAAAGGAACTTCTTTAATAATAGGAATAAAATAAGCAGATTTATTATAGTAAAGACAAGATTCATATCTAATCTAAGCATCTTTTACGCCTGCCTTTCTTAATTCACTAATTATTTTAATAAAAGAATTATTAATAATGCGATAACGAAACCATAAATAGCTGTTGCTTCTGCTAAGGCTGCACCAAGTAAAAGTGCCTTACTAATCTTAGATTCTGCCTCTGGCTGTCTTGCGATTGCATCTACTGCCTTACCTGTTGCTCCACCGATACCGATACCTGCTCCAATACCTGTAATAACTGCGATTCCTGCTCCGATAGCTATAAGTGTTGACATAATTTTAATCTCCTTTTCACATAAATATTTTTTGATATAAATCTTGATATTATCTAAATATCATAAATATAAATAAATTAAAATACAATCCTTCGGATTATATGATTGTCTTATAAGCTGTTATATACCAGCGCATTTTCTTTTGTAAAATACATATAATTAACATCAAAAACATTAATATATAAGCTATAAAATAACCTGTTATCTTATATCCCGTTATTCTAAAGCATATTAATACATAATAAATGTTTTATAACATATTTTAAAACATGCTGCTATTCTATAGCTTCTTTTATAAATAGTGATGTTAAAAATACAAATACATAAGCCTGAATAAATCCATCAAAAATATCAAAGTAAAAACTGAATGCTATTGGTACTACTAAAGGTACGACCAATTTAATCAGCTCCATTACTACAAAAGCACCTAAAACATTACCAAAAAGTCGCATGCATAATGATAAAGGTCTGATAAACAATTCAAGAACATTAATAGGTGCCACTATTGCTACCGGCTCCGCAAAACTTTTCACCCATCCTTTCACACCCTTGGCATGAATACCTGAGTATTCAATAAGAACAATACTCATTATTGCCAATGCGGCTGTGACATTCAATGCTTTCGTCGGCGGCTTAAAGCCAAATAATCCGATAATATTTGAAATTCCTATGTATATAATTACTGTTGAAAGGTAAGGGACATATCTTTTTCCCTTTTCTCCCATGTTACCTTCAAAGAAATCATACAAAAAGCTTACTGCTGTCTCAAGTAAAAGCTGCTTTTTTCCAGGATTTTCAACCTTCAGATTTCTGACCAGACATACAGATAATAGAACCAATACTGCCATTATTACCCATGTTACTACTACTGCTTCTGATATCTCTATGCCTCCGAACAACGGAATAGTGAAAACTGTTTCGCAATTGAGCTCCTCCAGCAATGAGTTTACCAATTCTTCCGTAATACTCACTTCCTTTCCTTCAATTACTTATCATATCAGGCACTTGTACATAATCGTTACAGTACACACCAATGTAACTAAATGTAATGCCACTTTATATCTCTTCTTATTATAAAGCGCACTTACTGCTACTGATATTGTAGCTATTATCGCACCACGCTTTTTAAATTGCAAGCTTTTATGATATCTATTTTCAGTACCTCGTTTTCTTTATTTTGACTAAATTTTCACAAATATACCTGTTTATTTTGTCAATTTTTTACACCGTGTTTCTTCTTATTAAAATATAGTATTCTACAATAATTCTATATTATATTTTTTGTGCATACTGTAAAGTATGTAAATATCAGATAAAGTGACCATTCGTCATTATAAAACAAACCGGCATAGTAAAAAACATAAGCAGTCATAAGTTTTTTATATACCGGTCATTCATTTTATAAAATAATGTTCAATTTATATTTTTTTTATATTTTTTAAGTTCACTTACCTTTTCACTAACTTCATCTGTTATCTGTGTTCCGCCATTCTGATACCAGTAACTTACAAATTGGTCAAATTCATCAATTGAACCTTCTCCACATATTATTTTTATATATACCTGTTTTTCTTCCTCTTTAAGCCGCCACCACCGGCTTTTCATAGTATATGTACTTCCAAAAAATACAGAGTTTACCACGTTAATATTAGCCGAACTTAATACCGAACACGCCTTTATTCTTGACATATATGCCGCCCACTGGTCAGATGTTGCGCCTTTCCTTCCTGCCACATTCCTATCTGAAACTGAACCATTAACACTCTTGCTTACACCTCCTGAATTGTAAAGGTAAGACATACAGGCATCATAATATGAGCTTTCCATAATATTAAGTGAGGATGGCTGTTTTTCATTATTTATTACATCACAAAGTTCCTGATAACACATATTCAATGCATTCTTATAATCTATATTAATTGATAACGGTCTTGCTGTAGGCTCAACGCTAAGCTGGTAATACTGTTTTAATTCCTTTGACGTATTACATTCATAACGCATCTTATCAAATAAAACACTAACTATCTTAGCTGCAAGCTCCGGATGTTCATAGCCCTTTCTGACCACAATATATTTATAACATGGATTCTGGCTGTGATAAGAGGTTCTTCCCTGACTGTCTGTCTGTAAAAGATAAGGCTGCCAGTCAGCCTCCGAATCATAACCTACAGCCTTGATAAGCGGATTATTCGGCGCCCACCACGGTCCAAAAAACGAACCACACTGACCATTTTCAATAAGCTCTATTATATTAGCGGTAGTTCTCAAAAGAAAATTATTATCAATTACATTTTCTTCGTATAATTCATGTATATAAGCTAATGCCTGCTTTGCATTATCTGTTACCGAACCATATGTGATACTTCCATCATCTTCTTTTAACCACTGCTTAGGATATGCATCAAATGAAGCAAATATAATATCCAAAAGGTATTCACTGCTATAGCCACATTCTCCTGCAATACTCGTATCACATACAAGCCCTACGGTATTACCATTTTCATTATCTCCCATGCCATTTTCCACAAATGCTTTGATAATATTAACAGCATCACTGATATTTTCAGGTTTTTTTAATCCCAACTTATCCATCCAGTCTTTTCTTAACCATAAAAGATTAGGTCCATCTGTAATATTAGTCTCAGGAAGTGCCATAATCTTACCATCAAAAGTAACCTGACTTAAAAGCTCGTCCCCGTAACTTTCATACATGGATTTTATCTTTGGACTGAGACATTTTTGATAACTTTCACTAAGATCCTCAATCATATCATTCTCAATAAGAAGTGATAGTGTATCAGGATTACTGACAACCATAATATCGGGAATATCCTTCATTGCAACAGCCATTGAAACCTTTGTATCGTATTGTCCGTCTTCTGCTTCAAATGCATCTATATTCTGGACATTAATTGTATCTTTTATGTATCTTGTATACACATTATCCTCATATGTATCTCCTTTTGGCATATTGGAATTATTATCACTTGTCATCTTTCCAAGCGTATAATATACAGTATCAGGATATGCTCCAAACGGAGTATTGGAAGCGTTATTTTCTGCCTCCTTATATGCACTGCCATTTATATCTATAGCTGTATTATTCCCGGATATATCAAAAGCAACCGAGCTGTTACACCCGGCTGTCATAGATAATATCATAACTGTCATTATAATTACTGAAATACACTTTTTAACCATAACTACCTCTTATCTATATCTGTCACATTAACCCTTTACTGCGCCGCTCATACTTTCATTATAACATTTCTGCATAACAATGAAAAGTATTGCAATAGGAAGAGAGATACATACAGCTCCAGCTGCAAAGCACGTATACCAGTTATCTACATATTCTTTTTCAAGCATCTGCCAAAGACCGATTGCTACTGTATAATAATCTGCATTTGCCCTGCAAATTACTCTTGCAAATATAAAATCAACCCATGGAGCTATAAATGAAGTAAGTACAGTATATACTATAATTGGCTTGCTAAGAGGTATTGTTATCTTAGTAAACACCTGCCATCTGTTTGCCCCATCTATTCTTGCTGCCTCATCAATGCCTTTTGGAATTGTATCAAAAAATCCCTTCGCTATGTAAAACTGTATTCCTGCCGAGCCTGAATATACCAGCACAAGTGCTACACGAATCATTGCCCCTTCTGATAAACCTATTGCCTTAAGTATATAATACACTGCCACCATTGCCATAAATGCAGGGAAAAGACCGAGTATCATGGCTATATTCATCATAGGCTTTCTTAACTTAAATTTTAATCGTGACATACAATATGCAACTGATAATACGAAAAATGTTGATATAATACAGGAAAATATTGCAATAATAAGTGTATTGGTAAACATCTTAGGGAAATTCAATATATTTGTATCAGTAAAAAGCTTTATATAGTTATCAAATGTATATTTTTCAGGAAAGAATGAGCTTGTATATGCTCCCTTCTGTGCACGAAAGCTTGTAATTATTATCCAGAATAATGGACTTACCCAGACAATAGCAAGCACTGTTAAAAACAAATGTGCAAATATATTTCTGACCTTCTTTTTTCTTTTCATTGAAATCCCTCCTCGTCTTTATATGCTTTAGTTCTTCTGTATACAAGCAGTGAACCAATTGCTAACAGGATAAATGTCATAATACCGATTACAGCTCCAAGATTATAATACTGGTAATCAACCGTAAGCTTATAAAGCCATGTTACTAAAAGGTCTGTCTTACCGGCTGTACTTCCTGACGGTACCGGATCTCCTTTTGTGAGAAGATATATAATATTAAAATTATTAATATTGGCTGTAAATGTAGTAATAAGATAAGGTGCTGTTACAAATAACATATATGGAAGTGTAATCTTAAAAAACTTTACAAAACCATTAGCTCCATCCACATCAGCCGCCTCATATAATTCCATTGGGATATTTTGTAATATACCGGTAACCTGCATCATTGTATAAGGAATACCAATCCAAAGATTGACAACAATTACCGTAACTCTTGCCCAGGTTGCATTAGTAAAGAATGGAAGTGCCTTGTCAATTATTCCTGCATTTCTTAGCATTACATTTACAATACCATCCTGTGTAAGCATACTTCTTAATACAAGAAGTGATACAAACTGTGGAACTGCAATTGAAAGAATAAATACAAATCTCCAAAAACCTTTTATCTTAGTTCCCTTTCTGTTAATAAGCATTGCAAGAAGCATGCCCAGTATATAATTTAATGCTGTGGCAAATATTGCCCATATTATTGTCCATCCAAGTACTGACCAGAAAGTCTTGCCAAGTGTTCCGCTTATATCAAACATCTGTTTGAAGTTTTCAAGACCAACCCAGTCAAACAGGATTAAATGGCTGTCAACCTTACTATAATTAGTAAATGCCATTGATATCATAAATACAAGCGGAAGAATTGTAAATGCAAGTACTCCTGTTACAGGAAGAGTAAGTAGTAATTTATGAAGATTATCATCAAAAAGACTCTTAATATCCTCCGTAAATGTTTTTATATGCTTTCCGCTCTCTTTTTTTATCTGTTGTTCGTATGCACTCTTTATATTACTTCTCCATAACATAATAAATGCTGCACATACAAAGCATGTTGCCACTCCATATAACAAAATAAGAAGTGAATTATCACCGCTTACATATTCATATACACCAAGTGTCTCATTCCATATCTCCCCCTGTTCATTTTCACCAAGACCGGGAAGCATGCTAAGACTCTGTAATCCTTTTGATACCATAAACCATATAAAGCCGGCTTCTGACAGCATGTATATAATACCTTTTACAATCTGTCCACATGTTATATTTCCAAGCCCCATTATAATACAGCTTAATCTTGTAAATATATTTCCATGTTTTAATGCATTACATACTGTATATTTATTTTGATATTTTGTTTTATTTTTACTTTTGAATTTATCTTTTTTTTGCTCATCTTTTATAAGATTATCTTTTTTAGAGTCAGCCATATAACACACTCCCCTTCTTTAAAGCTGTATTCCGTTCTTATATTTATTCTTATATTTACATTCTTATAAGACATTATAAGAAACCTATACAGACATTATTGGTGTCAACACTCCGGCAAATAATAACGATACATCCGCTGCCGTTATCAGGCATTACCTGACCGGAGGGATGTATCGGTTTCGGTGTTGCTAATTATTTAACTACTGATGAATTAATAAGCTTATAAAACTCATCTGTCTTTGTAGCTGCATTATCAGATGTAATCTCACCGTTTACAATAGATTTTGCAAAGTTTTGTGCTGGTGCCCAGTAATCATTCATCTGTGTTAATGTAGGCTGTATAATTGATGTTTTATCAATTGTATCATTCTGTGCTTTTATTAAAACGTCATTCTTAATCTTATCAGTCTTTAAAAGTTCTGTGTTACATGGTATAACATTTCTTAAATCATAGTGCTTCTGCTGTGCTTCCTTGCCACCAAGATATTTTGCAAGTGCTACAGCTATCTGCTGGTATTTACAGTTTGGATTAACTGCTATAGCCTTAGAGCCGGCAAATGCCTTAAGCTGTTTATCTGTTCCGCCAATCTTTACTGTTGGAAGTGAAACTGCACCAAAATTATCACCTAAGATTTCCTTAACACTCTTATAATCCCATGAGCCTGAAAAGAAAGCTCCTACTGAACCATCTCTTAAACCTGCAATACCAACGCCCTGTGCATCATTTACAAAATTAGGATTATTAACAAGAGATACTAAAGCTTTAGTTGCATCTGCCCCCTTATCTCCTGATAAATCAATACCTGCCTTTGCATCTGTTCCGTTGCTTCCAAAATATGTACATCCGTTAGCAAGGAAGAATGATGACATATACCAGCCCTCTGTAATATTAAATGCCACCTTGTCCTTTTCAAGCATTTTATCAAGACTCTTTATATCATCCTGTGTAAATTTACTCTTATCATAGTACATAAACCATGTATTAGTTGTAAATGGAATACCATATATATTTCCATCAACTGTTACAGAATTAACAATGCTGGATGAATTAGTATTCTTTACATAATCAGCAGTTTCACCACCCAGTTTAGCTATCGCATTAGCATCTATAAGTGTCTGTAACTGATCATTTGCAAAGAAATATACATCTCCTGAATTACTTGGATCCTGTGGAATCGTCTTACCTGCATCCTGTTCTGAACATACTCCGTATTCAAATGTTATATCCCATTCAGGATGCTCACTGTTAAACTGTTCACACATGGTCTGTAACCATTTACCATTCTCCTCTGCCTGATCTTCTGCATTTCCCCATACAGTAAGCTTAGTAGATATTTTTTCTGTTGAAGCCTGCGTTCCTGTAGCTGCACTATCCTTTCCCGAACCACAGCCTGACAGTGCTGCTGCTGTCATTGCCGCCATCATTACTGAAGCTGCCAATTTTTTAAACCTCATAAAAACCTCCATTCCGGAGAGTGTCACTTCCTGACACTCTCCTAAAATCTTATTTCTTTTCCGCCTAAGCGGTATCCCTTTGATAATTTAATTATATTATTTAAGTATTTTAATTAAAATATAAGAAATCTTTGAAACATATTAGATTTTTATGATACATTCATAAAATAAAAGCTGCCTTACAATGTCCCTGGCTTATTCATTATATTATCCCTTTAAATTAATGCTTCGTACCTTGTCTCTTACCTTTAATACCATATTAGCAGAAACACTAAGCTCATCAATTCCCATCTTTAAAAATTCCTCAGTAAGTGTTATATCAGCTCCAAGCTCTCCGCATATTCCAATCCATTTACCTTCTTTATGGGCATTGTCTGCCGCCATCCGGATAAGCTTTAATACTGCCTTATGATGAGTATTGCAAAACGGCTCTAACATTCTGTTCTGACGGTCTATTGCAAGTGTATACTGTGTCAGGTCATTTGTTCCCACGCTAAAGAAATCAACCTCCTTTGCAAGATCGTCACTTATAAGGGCCGCAGCCGGTGTTTCAATCATTATTCCTGTCTCAACATCGTCTTTAAATGGAATGCCCTGTGCCGTAAGTTCTTCTTTAACCTCTGATACAATCTCTTTAATCTTTATTACTTCCTCTACAGATGTAATCATAGGATACATTATGGAAATATTGCCAAACATAGCTGCCCTGTATAAAGCCCTTAGCTGTGTTTTAAAAATATCAGTCTGTGTAAGACAGATTCTTATCGCCCTGTAACCTAATGCCGGATTATCTTCATGCTTAAGATTAAAATAATCAGCCTGTTTATCAGCACCTATATCCATGGTTCTTATTATTACCTTTTTTCCTGCCATATTCTCTGCAACCTGTTTATATGCAGCAAACTGCTGTTCCTCTGTCGGAAAATCATCATTTTCAAGATAAAGAAATTCACTCCTGAAAAGTCCTATTCCACCGGCATCATTATAAAGAACCTTTGCAACATCTGCCGGACTTCCTATATTAGCATAAATATTAATCTTCGTTCCATCTATTGTAACATTATCCTTCCCCTTTAATTCTAAAAGGAGCCGTTTCTGCCTGTCAGCTTCAAGCTGCTTTTCCTTCATTATCTTCAGAGTGTCTTTATCCGGTTCAATATATATCGTTCCCGTAAATCCATCCACAATACAATCAGCCTTATCATACTCTTCTAATAACTGTTCTCCTATTCCAATTATTGCAGGTATTCCCATACTCCTTGCAAGTATGGCTGTATGCGAACTTGCCGAACCATTCTTAAGAATAAAGCCCAATACCCTTGATTTATCTAACTGAACCGTCTCCGACGGTGCAAGGTCATCTGCCGCAATAATATACTTTTGATTACTATCATCAATTATATTATTATCCACTCCATTTAATACATTTATAAGCCGTTCTGATACATCCCTGACATCAGCAGCCCTGCCCCTCATATACTCGTCATCCATGGCAAGAAACATATCAGAGAAATTATCCGCTGTAACACCTATCGCATATTCTGCATTAACCTTTTGAGACTTTATAATATTTTCTATTGAATCACAATAATCCAGATCTTCTAACATCATCTGATGTATCTCAAATATGGCAGCATCTGCCTCCCCTACTGACTTAATCATCTTCTTATGCAGCTGTGACAACTGTTCCACCGCCAGCTTCTTAGCATTATGAAATCTTTCAATCTCAGTATCACTATCCTGTACCTTTATTCTCTTTATGATGCTTTCATTTCTTTTAAAAAAGGAAATCTTTCCGATACATATGTCATTATATACACTTTTACCATGTAGAATAATCATTGAAATCTCCGCCTTTCATATATTAATATTACAACACTAATATAGTACCCTCACACATATTATTATCATTAAAAATCTGAGTCATAAAAAGTAAAAACCCGAAAATAAAAGATATTATAAAATCCTTTAATTCCGGGTTATGTGTTCTTGCAATAAATATTAATCACCATCCATACTTATTATTAACAACGCCTCAATAATAATTATAAATAATCATAAATATATATTGAAATATTAAGTTTGTAAAATTAAATACTTTCTAAAACTCACTAGTTGATACGTCATCTCCTTACTAAATGCGATGACAATCTCACACATTACCCATTAATGTATAGAAAACAGTCATCAAAAACAATTCCTTATCTATACAGATATAATAATCTCACCGTTACACTAACATTAGCATTAATCAAAATTAAAATACTATTCTAATTATTATAATCTATAAAAATACGAAAACACAAAAAGTAATGAAGTAAATCTTAACCAGCTTTACTTTATCTATAAAATAGCACTTGTTCTTGTATTTGTCAATATCATTGTATATTTTTTATATTTTTCTTTTCTACAAATATGCCTCAATGTGCATTTTTACCATATGATTTAATAAAACTAAAAACCTCTGTTATTATCTTATTATCGCATATGCTGTATATGCCACATACATAAGCACCATTGCTGCCCCCTCATATCTGTTAATTTTTTTGCCTGTTGTCGCAAAGATAAATACACATACATTCATTACAAGTAATATACATATATCTATTAATGAAAACATTCCAGCAGAAATAGGATGTATAAAGCTTGATACACCAAGTATAAGTAATATGTTGAAAATATTAGAGCCTACTACATTTCCGACAGCCATTCCATTTTGTCCCTTTGATGATGCCACAATTGATGTTACAAGCTCTGGAAGTGATGTTCCTATTGCTACTATTGTAAGACCTACAAGAGTTTCACTCATACCGCAAAACAGTGCTATTTCCCTTGAACTGTTTACAACAAGCTGTCCACCGATTACAACGGCTGCTATACCGCCAAGTATATATACAGCGCACTTTATACCTGACATATCTTCAATCTCTTCCTGCTGTGTCTGTCTGTTTTTAATTGCACTTCTTACAGTAATAAGAATATATCCGGCAAATAATATTATAAATATAAGTGCTTCCCATCTTGATATACCACCTGCTATTGCCTGTGTATCTGTAATAACACTCTTTCCTGTTAATATCATGTCTGATATAAATACGGCTAAAAGAAGAGTAATAGCAATTGAAAATGGAAAATCTCTTTTCATAATTGACTTATCAACAGCCACAGGTGCCATTACCGCACATACCCCAAGTACTACGATAAGATTAAATATATTAGAGCCGATTACATTGCTTATTGCTATTTCATTAGAGCCTGTAAGCCCTGCTGATATACTTACAGCAAGTTCAGGGGCACTCGTACCCATAGCCACAATTGTAAGGCCTATTATGACTCCCGGTACATGCAGTTTTTTCGCAACCGCTGCACTTCCTTCAACAAAAAAATCTGCACCCTTAATAAGAGCGACAAATCCAACAAGTAATAATACTACATTCAACAAAATATTCATTCTTTTGTATCCCTTTCATAAAAAATACATATAATAATGGATTGCAGCTTGTTTCTGCGTAAAAAAAAGAGACTTTTATTGCATCAAAATAAAATGCAATAAAAGTCTCGCTTCTAAATATGCCCCGGAAAAATATTATCTATACTGATAAATCTTTCGTACTGACGAAACATATAACATAGGTAATATGCAAGCTACTCCCTTTTATACTGTTGAGTATATTATCAGATATAATACTGCTTGTCAAGTAATAAACAGACCTTACAATATAGATTATTCTTCATCCTGCTTTTCTGTTTCTTCGTCACTATATTCTACATCCTTGATATATACATTATCATCTGATGTATCATCATCATCTTCTTCTGATTCTTCTATTTCCTCTGTTTCTTCCTTATCACTTGAAGCATCATCCTCTGATTCTTCTGTTTCATCTACATCAAGTTCAAAATCATCATCGAAATCGTCAAAATCATCAAATTCTTCTGTATCTTCTTCATTCTTCTTTGACGAGAACTTCTTACATATTAATACAACAAATCCTACTAATACAGCTATAACTGTTCCTGCAATAGCTACTATCTTAAAAATCCCACATTTACCATTATCTTTACATTCATTTTTACAAAATAATTTCTTCATCAAACTGACCTCCGTTCATTTTTTTCTAATTCT
Source organism: uncultured Eubacterium sp. (assembly GCA_900545725.1). Taxonomy (GTDB): domain Bacteria; phylum Bacillota; class Clostridia; order Lachnospirales; family Lachnospiraceae; genus Lachnospira. The sequence goes on along the minus strand of URAI01000004.1, from coordinate 54,758 downwards.
ACTATTTTTATACAATAATATCAACCAAAATATGATAAAATTTTCATAAAATCAAATATATTTAAACTAATTCTCATTTCTGGGCAGCTTTTTTACGAAGAATCAAAGAAACTTTCGCACAGACTGTTTTTCTTCTGCCATCAAAAGCTATTTGTGACACCTGCGGTACAAACAGCCGTGCAAATAATCGTCACATGAGTGTGATTTTTCACACTGATATCACCGCACTGCTTCCGCCTGTCTTACCTTTACTAACCACAATCTGTTTATCAATTCTGTCCTTTAAAACGCTTACATGTGATATTATTCCAATAAGACGGTCAGAAGATGACAGGCTGTTAAGCACCTTTACTGCCTGTGACAACGACTCATCATCTAATGAACCAAAGCCTTCATCTATAAACATAGTATCTATCTGGATTCCTCCTGACCTTGACTGTATCTCATCTGACATGCCAAGTGCCATAGATAATGAAGCTTCAAAAGCTTCACCTCCTGATAGTGATTTCACACTTCGTATTGTTCCATTATAGTGGTCGATTATATCAAGCTCAAGTCCTGTCTGATTCTTATAGTTATCCTTACTATCACTTCTCTTTAATTCATACTGACCATCTGTCAGCCTCATAAATCTTGTATTTGCACGCATTATAATTCTGTCAAAAAAAGACATCTGAACATACGTTTCAAGCTTAATACGTGATTTGCCTGAAAGACTTCCATTTACTGTATCTGAAAGTGTTCTTAACCAGCTATAATGCTTCTCGCTTTTCTCTGATTTTTCATTAACTCTTTCTATTGATTTATATACTTTCTCATTATTAGCTATTCTTATATCCACTATATTCTTTTTTTCACGCAGCTTAAGTCTTTCTTTTTTCATATCCTCAAGCTGTTTTTCATACATTGGAATATCAATATCCGGTGTTTTTTGTTTATCCGTATGACTTATCTGTTTCTGTAAATCGCTGATTCTGTTTTTTAGTGTTTTAATATTGATTGTATATTCATCATACTGTTTTTTTGCAGCTTCATATGCCTTATCCAATTGTACTTTTTTTAATTTCATATCATTTATCAGCTTTTTGGCCTGCATTATATCTTTATTTCCAAGCTCTTTTTCTAACTGTGATATCTGCTTTTGCATATTTTCATTCTGTGTACTTAATATTGCAAGTTCGTTCTTACTTTTATTAATCTTATCTTTAAACTGTTCTACCTTTTTATCATAATCACTAAGCATTTTTATAAGGTTATTATATTTTGATATATTCTCATCAGCATTTTTCTTTTCAAGCATAGCTTCATCTAAAATTTTACCTAAGTCTGCAAGTAATTGTATTATGTACACTCTTATCGTTTCATCATCACTGGAATTATCCAATGCTTCTTTCCATTGTGTATTAAAATTAACGATACTACCAAAAAACATGTTATTCATACTTTCTGCCTGTCCACTTAAGAGACCGGATTGTGAACTCAGTTCAGAACATTCTTTCGATTTATCTTCAACATATATTTTGTATTTTTTTAATTGCATCTCGGTTGGTGCATCATCTCCTGCAACTGCAGGCACAGGATGAGTGACTGAACCACATACAGGACACGGCTGCCCCTCTTCTAATGCTGCCGCCATTATTCCTGCCTGCTCATTAAAAAAAGCTTTTTCCATTTTAAGATATCTGTTATTGGCTTCTTCATAGGCTGCAAATGCACTCATATATCTATCTTTTGCTTCATCTGCCTGCGACACAGCCTTTATCTTTCTTTCAAATACATCTTTAAGATATTCAACACCTTCTTTTTTCTTAATAATATCAGATATTTTAGAATTAAGCTTTTCTATCTCAAGCTCAGTATTTTTTAGTATCTCTGCTTCTTTTTTGCAATTATCAATCTGCTTTATACATTCATTAAGACTCTTTGTATCTTCATGTATATCTTGCGTTATATTGTTAATTTTATCCAGCTTTTTTCCATAATCCTTTTTATACTTTTCAAGTAGTTCATATGATTCAAGCTTTTCACTGCTCTTTTCTATATTAAGTGATAATTCATTTCTCTCACTATCCTTCTCACATTCGGCTTTATATATACTGTATACATTTTCATACTCCTCTGTAAGATTATTTAATTGTGTAAATGCAGACTTGTAATCATCTTTAATTCTTTCTGTCTGGATTGCTATAGTAAGTTTTGAATTTAGTTGATCAATTCCCTTATCTATTGAAATTATTGCTTTGTCATATTCATCGGCACATGACTTATCCTGTGCTATAATTTTATCTATTATATCAAGAATCTCTTTTATGCTCATCTGACTGTCATTTTTTATATTGATTAATGCCTGATTATATTCACTATTTTCATCACAATATACGTCAGCCACGTACTGTGCCATGCTCTTTTTATAATCTGATACAAGCCTGTATAATTCATTTGCATCTCTTTTTATCCTGTCCTGCAATAACAGATATGGTTCTGTATCAAATATTTCCCTGAATATTTCTATACGCTGCTTAGTATCTGCAAGCAGCAGACGCATAAATTCCCCTTGTGGAAGCATTGCTATCTGTGAAAACTGATTTTTATTAAGTCCGATTATTTCAATAATTTTATTATTTACAGATACAAGTCCTGTTATCACTTCTTTATCTGGCATTGTAAGCTGTGCCTTAGCTGATTCTTTTGTAAATCTTCCCTCGCCCCTCTTACTTGGTCGTAAATATTCCGGATTTCTTCTTACAATATATGTCTTATCCTTAAATACAAATGTAAGCTCTACAAAAGTAGCTGTATCTGCATTGGCATATTTACTGCGTAGCATATCAGTTGTTCTTATATTTCCGCTTGCTTCACCATAAAGAGCATATATTATCGCATCAAATATTGTTGTCTTTCCGGCACCCGTATCGCCCGTTATAAGATACAATCCATCTGTACCAAGTGCATCAAGCCTAAGTGTTGTAAGCCCTGCAAATGGGCCAAAGGCGGACATTTTTAATTCTATAGGTCTCATAAGCATTTTCCTTTCTGGGAAATTCTATAAATTTTCTTCCCATATCTGTCTTGCAATATCTGATAAATAACCTCTTTGTTCCTCAGACATTGCCTGTCCGTTTTGTATTTCATAAAAATCATCCGTAATCTCAACCGGAGACTTATATATAGCATTATTATCACATAATACATAGGACTGGTTTCTGGTTCTTGTATTATCATAATCAAGTTTCATTATATTAGGATAAATTGAACGAAGTTTTCCTATTGCATCAAAAATATCCTCTTCATCAGTCAGGGTTATATACATATAATCCGTAAGACACGTATTAATATAACTGCTTCTGTCAGTTATTTCACTATAACTTCCCTTTATATGTCTCATATTATGAAGAGGCCTGGCAGGAAAAGTGGATATTTCTATATCACAGCCGCCATCCTGGTGTTTTCCTTTTATATCTGCGATTGTAATGCTTTTATTATGATTTATTTCCGAAAAAGAATATTTAAGAAGAGAGCCACAATATCTTATGGTATCCCTTGATACCGTCTGTGGGCCATGAATATGACCTAATGCAACATAATCAAATGCATCAAATACTGATGCCTCAACATTATCAAGACCTCCTACAGACAGTTCCTCCGAATCGCATGTGACAGCTCCTGTTACAAACTGGTGTGCAATTATAATATTTCTCTTACTCCTGTCAATATCTGTATTATCAATAACCCACTTAACTGCATCTGTATATGTAAATATTGTCTTATCTTCCTGCGCTGTATCAGCTTTTTGTTTATTAATTATATTGTCTGCTATGTCATTTTCATCTTCTGATATTTTTTTTTCGTCATAATTCATTATGTTATCAGTTATGGCTTTATCAGTTTTTTCATTATTTACTTTACTTACATCTTCTACCATATATCTTTTTACAGTTGCAGGTCTTATAAATGGCAGCATATATATATTAATCTCTCCATACTTATCATGCATTGTCACCTTTTCTAACTTTCCCTCAAATACTGATGCTATATAAATGTCCGATTTTTTCAAAATATCAGATGCAAAAGAAAGCCGCTGTGCATTATCATGGTTACCACTTATTATAAATACAGGTATGTCCAAATGTGAAAGTGATGTAATAAATCTGTCATAAAGTGCCACGGCTTCCGCCGGAGCTACTGCTTTATCATAAATATCACCGGCAATAATTACTCCATCAATATTATTATTTTTAATCACATCAATTACCTGTTTTAATACATATTCCTGATCCTCATACATAGGAAAATCATTAACCCTCTTACCTATATGAAGGTCTGACAAGTGTATAAATCTCATACTAATCTCCATTCCGCAGGCAATTTTTCTTCTGCCATCAATAATTTAATCACTCTCACTCCACATCAATGCACATTTTACTGCCCGTTTCCAGCCTTTAAGCCTTTTTATTCTCTTTTCCTCATCCATCACAGGAATGAATTTTTTACCAAGCTTCCAGTTTGCACTGATTTCTTCTTTATCTTTCCAGTATCCGGCTGCAAGTCCTGCAAGATAGGCTGCACCGAGTGCTGTTGTTTCAATACACTCCGGTCTTATGACTGATTCTCCTGTAATATCTGCCTGAAACTGCATAAGAAAATCATTTGCACTTGCACCACCATCGACTTTAAGAGTTGTAAGCTTAATCCCTGCATCCTCCTGCATTGCCTTAATCACATCGTATGACTGGTAACTAATTGCTTCAAGACATGCCCTTATAAAATGTTCCTTACTTGTTCCTCTTGTAATTCCAACCATCATTCCTCTTGCATAAGGATTCCAGTAAGGCGCTCCTAACCCTGAAAATGCCGGAACTATATACATTCCTTCTGTATCATTAACTCTCTTTGCATAATCCTCTGACTGTTTTGAATCCCTTATCATACGAAGTTCATCTCTTATCCACTGTATTACGGCTCCGCCTACAAATACACTTCCTTCAAGTACATATTCATGTCTGTCATCGGTACTTCCGGCACCAATAGTTGTAATAAGTCCATTTGACGAGTGTATCATCTTATCTCCTGTATTCATAAGCAGAAAACAGCCTGTTCCATATGTATTCTTTACGTCACCACTGTTAAAGCAGCCCTGTCCAAAAAGTGCACACTGCTGATCTCCGGCTGCCCCTGCAATAGGTATCTCTTCACCAAAAAGTGAAACCTCAGTAAGTCCATATATACAGCTTGATGGCTTTACATCAGGAAGAAGTGAACGTGGGATATCAAAATATTTTAAAAGCTCATCATCCCATTCAAATGTATTAATATTAAAAAGCATGGTTCTTGAAGCATTGGTATAATCTGTTACATGAACCTTTCCCTTTGTAAGATTCCATATTAGCCATGTATCAACAGTTCCAAATAATAATTCTCCTCTTTCGGCACGTTTCCTTACACCTTCAACATTATCAAGAATCCATTTTATCTTGGTTGCACTAAAATACGCATCTGGGATAAGCCCTGTCTTTTCGGTTATAAGTTCTTCGTAACCATCTTTTTTTATCTGTTCAACTATTTCCGCCGTTCTTCTGCACTGCCATACAATTGCATTATATACTGGTTTTCCTGTAGATTTATCCCATATTATTGTTGTTTCCCTCTGATTTGTTATTCCTATTGCTGATATATCAGCCGCTGCAGCATCAATCATTGCCATTGCTTCGACTGCAACTGAAAACTGTGATGACCATATCTGCATTGGATTGTGTTCGACCCATCCTGGTCTTGGATATATCTGGTCATACTCTTTTTGTGAAATACTGCATATATCCCCCTGTTTATCAAATAAAATACATCTTGAACTTGTCGTTCCCTGATCTAATGCCATTATATATTTACTCATTATATTCTCCATTCTGCATAAAAAATGGAGACTGCATTAATATGTACAGGTACCGGTATATTTTTATATTCAAATATACCAGTCAATTACACATCAATGCAATCTCCACCTGATTCCCTATATCTATGGAATCATTTTACCATCTTTAATTGTAAACGTAAATATTACCTTATATCATAATTCATATCATCGCCATCACCAAACTTAATAACACTGATATCATCATCCGTACTCTTACTATCGCCAGAACCCGTACATACTACTATATCAAATGCTGCCTCTGCTGATGAGCCTACATTTTCATTTCTATTTTCTGTTCTTGTATAGGTATTCCACGGTTCCAAAAGCCTGTTGACCGCACCATAATTATATAATGCTGCTGTCTCTGTTGTAAGAAAATGTGCAAGAAAACTAAACATAAAAAGATACCTGTATCTGTATACACAGACACAAGTATCTTAAAATATAATCAAATATATAATTATCATTTTAATAATATTGTTTTTATTTTATAAATTCAATTTTTGACTTATCAGATAGTATTTCCACTCCATAAAATCTTTACTCCATAAAGAGAGCTGTTGAATAATATCTGTCTCCACTGTCAGGAAGAAGAGCTACTATTGTCTTTCCTTTATTTTCAGGCTTCTTAGCCCATTCAATCGCTGCAAAAAGAGCTGCTCCCGATGAAATACCAACCTGAACACCTTCTGTTCTTGCAATCTCCTTACCTAATGCAAATGCATCTTCATTGGAAACCTTTATAACTTCATCATATATCTTAGTATTTAATATGTCAGGAACAAATCCTGCTCCGATTCCCTGAATCTTATGAGCACCTGACTTTCCTTCTGAAAGAACCGGTGATGTTTCTGGTTCAACTGCATATATATTAATATCAGGATTCTTTTCTTTTAAATATTCACCAACACCTGTAACAGTTCCGCCTGTTCCAACACCGGCCACAAATGCATCCACCTTACCATCTGTATCATTCCAGATTTCAGGTCCTGTAGTTTTTCTATGTGCTGCCGGATTAGCCGGATTGACAAACTGTCCTGCAATAAAGCTGTCAGGGATTTCCTTTGCAAGCTCTTCAGCCTTTGCAATAGCTCCAGGCATACCCTTTGAACCATCTGTAAGAACTATTTCTGCTCCATATGCCTTAATAATATTACGTCTTTCAACACTCATAGTCTCAGGAAGAACAATAATAAGTCTGTATCCCTTAGCTGCTGCAATAGCTGCAAGACCAATACCTGTATTACCTGATGTTGGTTCAATTATTGTTGAGCCTTCCTTTAATAATCCCTTGCTTTCGGCATCTTCTATCATCTCTTTAGCAATTCTGTCCTTAACACTTCCTGCCGGATTAAGATATTCAAGCTTTGCTAAAATTGTCGCTTCAAGTTTATATTTTTTCTCTATATGCTTTAATTCTACTAACGGAGTATTACCAATTAATTCTGCTACTGAACCATATATCTTTGACATACTTACGCCCTGCCTTTCCATCATTTATACAGATATGTTTTATTCTGCAATTGCCTTAAATGCTTCATCTAAGTCTTCAATAATATCATCAATATTTTCTGTACCAATTGAAAGTCTTATTGTATTAGGCTTGATTCCCTGATCTGCAAGCTCTGCTTCATTTAATTCTGCATGAGTAGTTGATGCAGGATGTATTACAAGTGACTTAACATCTGCTACATTTGCAAGAAGTGAGAATAATTCAAGATTATCAATAAACTTCTGTGCTGTCTTTGCATCACCCTTGATTTCAAATGTAAATATTGAACCACCACCGTTAGGGAAGTATTCATTATATAATCTCTTCTGTTCCGGATCAGTTGAAAGTGATGGATGATTAACCTTTTCAACTAATGGCTGCTTTGAAAGATAATCTACTACCTTTAATGCATTCTCAACATGTCTTTCAACTCGAAGTGAAAGAGTTTCAAGTCCCTGTAAGAAAATAAATGAATGGATTGGGCTTAATGTAGCACCTGTATCTCTTAAAAGAATAGCCCGTATTCTTGTAACAAATGCTGCAGGACCTGCTGCATCTGCAAAGCTGATTCCATGATAGCTTGGATTTGGCTCTGTAAGCTGTGGGAACTTTCCTGAAGCCTTCCAGTCAAAATTACCACCATCAACAATTACACCACCAATTGTTGTACCATGTCCACCTATAAACTTTGTTGCAGAATGTACTACGATATCTGCTCCATGTTCAATTGGTCTTATAAGGTATGGTGTACCAAATGTATTATCAATTACAAGTGGAATATTATGTGCATGTGCAATCTTAGCAATTGCTTCAATATCAACAACTTCTGAATTAGGATTACCAAGTGTTTCTATATAGAGTGCCTTAGTATTATCTTGTATAGCCTTTTCAAAATTATCAGGATTAAGTGGGTCAACAAATGTTGTAGTTACACCATAATCTACAAGTGTATGTGCAAGTAAATTATATGTTCCACCATAGATATTCTTAGCTGCTACGATATGGTCTCCGCTTAATGCAAGATTCTGTATTGTATAAGATACTGCGGCTGCACCAGATGCAACTGCAAGTGCTGCAACACCGCCCTCTAAGGCTGCAATTCTTCTTTCAAATACATCCTCTGTAGGATTAGTAAGTCTTCCATAGATATTACCTGCATCCTTAAGTGCAAATCTGTCAGCAGCATGCTGTGAATTATGGAATACAAATGATGATGACTGGTAAATCGGAACTGCTCTTGCATCTGTAACAGGATCTGCTGTTTCCTGTCCTACATGTAACTGTAATGTTTCAAATTTTAAATTTCTATCCTTGATATTCTTCTTACTCATAATTATTATCTCCTTTTTATTTGAAATTTATCTTATAAATATTCATCCTAAAATTTTATCATATAAAAATTAATTCCATAAAAATTAATTTTATAAATTAATAAAATCACATTTACTAATATAATATTTTTTATATTTACAATCCACATCCATTAACTGCATATTATTAGCAGCAACACATTCGGCGTCTCTCCTGAATACTTATGCATCTGTCATTTACAAAACAAATTCTGTCTTTAATCTTCATTATATTCGCCTCCTTGATTATTGCCGGATATATGTTTTGTCCGGTACAGCCATTATATTACACGACATATCCTACTTTGTCAATAGGAATACAGAAGTTTAACTATAGTTTTAAAAAATAACTGGTTATAGGATAAACCTATAACCAGTCTTGCTGTATACATATTAAAATATCAAACTGCAATTATAATATACTTTTCTATATATTTCTGTATATTCTTATATATTCAATCATCTTCTGACACATCAGTTGTGAATCAATCGGTTTTGCAAGGTGATAATTCATTCCTGCCTGCTCAGATTTTGTTATATCTTCATCATATGCATTAGCCGTCATTGCAATGATAGGAATACGCATTGAATCATCTCTTTTCATTGCTCTTATATTCTTTGCAGCACTTAAACCGTCCATAACAGGCATCCTTATATCCATAAATACAAGATCGAAAAATCCATCCTCAGACTGTGCAAATTTCTCAACACCATCTTTACCATTGACTGCAAATGTTATATTGATACCCATTTTTTCAAGAATCTTTCCTGCAATCTGTCTGTTCATCTCATTATCTTCACATAAAAGAATATTTCTATCTTTTAATATTGTATTATCATATATATTACCGGAATCGTTCCATGCATTTTTAACATTAGAACTAATACTTTCTGACTCACTAAGAATAAGTTCAACCGTAAACTCGGTACCAAATCCCAGCTGGCTCTTAACTGATATTTTACCTTTCATCTCATCAATAATGCCTTTTACAATGCTAAGTCCAAGTCCTGTTCCTTCCGTCTGATTATACTGATCCTTACTTTGTACAAATGGTTCAAACAAATGTGGAAGATATTCCTTACTCATTCCTTTTCCATCGTCTCTGACAACAAATGTACATCTGATATGACGGCCTTTCTTTGCCATTTTACCCTTTTTTATGCCGGTATTTTTATTATCATTCCTGTCATTATCAACATATTCATTAGATATCTTAAATGTGACATTTCCCAGAGGCTGCGTGAATTTTACAGCATTATTTAACAGATTAATAAAAATCTGTTCAAATCTCATCTTATCTGCCAGTATATTATCGTGTTTAAGTCCTGTCGTTATTACTTTATAATTAATTTTTCTTTTTTGTGCAAGAGGGCTTATTATGTTATTAATATCATTAATACTGTCTGTAATTCTCATAGGAATCTCCTGCAAAGTGAATTTTCCACTGTTTACTTTAGACATATCCAGAATATCATTAATAAGTGATAACAGATACTTACTTGATGAATGTATTCTTTCAAAATATTCATTCTTTTCCTGCTCAGTTGATTCATTTACAAGATTTTCTTCTGAAAATCCAACAATGGCATTAAGCGGCGTTCTAAGATCATGGCTCATTCTGGCAAGAAAACTGCCTTTAGCTTCATTTGAAGCTTTAGCAACTCTTAACTGTTCCGCCTCCTTTATTGCCCTATACCTGTCTGTCTCATCGGACAGATATTTAATCATAACATCCCTGTCATTGCATTTTATCAGCTTTTCTTTTACAAAATATATCCTTCCTGTACGGGTATCACGGAATTCACTATATTCAGCTTTTCCCTCTTTCATATATTTTTGTATGCAATTCTTACAAGGTGAATCCCTATGCATTATATATTCATAGCATTTAGTATCTTTATAGTTCTGTGAACATGCTATATTGTTACGCACTTCTTTATTGGCATATATAAGATTATATGTATTCTTCTCACACATATATACACCAATTGATGCATCTTCACTTACGCTTCTGAATACCTCTTCCTCCTCTGATAATCTCGTATATACGGCAGAATATACATTACAATTATCCTCTTCCCGTAACTTTACCGCAGACAGACGTACCCATAAAAATCTTCCGCTTTTTCTTAACACCCTGTAAGTTATATTAATAGGTGCTCCAACAGCCACCTTATGTGCAAGTTCATTTTCAACTCTTGGAATATCTTCCTTGTATACAGTTGCCCTTAATGTATTTTTCTTAATATAATCGCCAAATTCATCCCTGTCTCTTTCTGTTAAACGTGGAATACCATCATTATAATACATTACTTCAATAAGAGTGCTTATATTATCTGTTACACCTTTTACAATATTTTTTACACTATCTGAAACTGCAGAATTTTTATTGATTTCTTTTGCAATAATACTATTTCCAATGTCCTTTGGTATCTTAAATATAGCAATACCTCCCGGAACATTATTTGCAATGTTATCCATCATTATGTCTTTTTCCTGCAGCTCTTTCATATATATGGCTCTACGCCTGCTTATATATAAAAGACTTATAATCCATATTATAAGAATTATAACAATTGCCACTGATGGTATAATTACATTCTTATGAACTTTCATGAATGAATCCTGCTGGTTAATATATCTGATATTATCAGATTTAAGTACATTTTTATCTATTTTGTATTTTTTTAATATATTTTTGTCAATAAGAGTATATTGTGATGTTGTCTTATAACTTATTCTTTCCGGCTTTTGTCCGTTGATTATGCTAAGTGCCATATCAGCAGCATCCGCTGCCATATCTTCATAAGATATTACAACACCACCAAGAAATCCGTCTCCAATGCCAAGCTCATCAGTTTTAAATACAGGTACATGGCTATTATCGGATATCAGCTTAGTTGCCTCGTAATTACTGTATACATTACCATCTTTATCTTTGTTCATAAGCAGAAATAATACTATTGTTTTATTATCGAACTGCTTAATTATATCAATAAGTTCATTCCTTGTATATAAAGATGTATATATATGACTGTACTCAAGCTCTTCAAATTCTTCTTTTGTATCATAAAACTGCTCTAATGAGCCATTTCCAGATGCATTATCATCAGTAATCGCAACAATCTTATCTGCCCGTGGAAAAATTTCTCTTGCAAGATTAATAGTTTCTTTAACAGGAAATGTCTCAACCACTCCTGTAATTAATGGATCTTGTGACAGTTTCTTAGCCCGTTCTACATTATTAATACCTTCATATACTACAGGAATATTGTCAAATAATACATTTCTATATTCCTCTATAAAATCCACAGCCGTATCATCACCGGCAATAACCACATCATAATTTCCATATAAATCTATATCAGTTTCTATCTGGTCATATATATAATCTTTAGAATCCTCATATGGAATATTTTTATTATCCATAAAGACACATTTCATAGTACATCTGTCACTTAAAGTCTTTTTAATTCCCTGAAGCTGCTCTGGTATACTCTCCCAGTCATATGAATATGAGCTTAAAAACAATACTCTTTTATCTTTTATATGCACCTCAGCCTTAATCTGACTTATGTTAGTACAAACAGCCGTTATAAATAATATTATACCTGTCAAAAAAATATATAACCGTTTCTTCATATACATAACCTCATTCTTAATAAGACATATGTCAAAATATTGTATATGTAAATTAATCTTATGCCTGTCAGATTGTATCTGCAATAATAAAATATCTTTTTATAACATAACACCGGACTTTTCTTTGCTCTTTTCAATCATCTCATTCATCTTTTCAAATGGAATCCTTAATACAAGTCCAATGATAACTGAAATAACAATATAAATGCAAAGACATCCAAGACACCTCCAGTAATAATTGCCATACATTCCTGCAACAGTCTCCCTTATTGCATCCATCGCATATGGGAATGGCATATATTTATAAATCATCTGATATACCTTTGGCAGTACTTCTATTGGGAATGTTCCACCACTTCCCGCAACCTGTATTACCATAATTACAATTGCAAGTGCTTCACCTATATTTCCAAATGCAACTGTAAGTGAATACATAAAGAATGTAAATACCATACTGGTAACTGAACATGCCAGCCACATCATAACCGGATGTATACACTGTATCTGTACATAGAAAATATTACCAAGTACTATTAAAAGTGTCTGTAACTGTCCAACTACAAAAAATATAATATATCTTCCAAAAAACTTCTGATAAGGTTTTAAATCAGCTGCATCTATATGTACACTTTTTACATGTGCATGAATAATAGCTACCATGATAAGTCCACCAACCCATATTGAAAGCACTGTATAAAATGGTGATGCTGCTGAACCATACTCTGCTACTTCATATATCTTCTCAGTCTCAATTAATACCGGTGAAGCTATAAAACTGCCAAGAGTTTCTGCATCCGTATCAAGCAGCTTAGACATAAGTCCATAACTGTCACTTTCAGAAAAGCCATTAAGGCTGTCTATAGTGCTGCTAAGCTTATCCTGAACCTCTGCAAGCATATCTTTGGTTTCATTAAGATTAATATTTCCGTCTGCAAGTGCCTTATTAAAATCATCTACACTTCCATTCATATCCGCAGATATTGACGCTACAGACGACATAACCTCCTGTATTGCTGCCATATTTTCTGATAAAACACCTGACAGTTCTTCGAGTGAAGACAGCTTATTGGCCTGTATCAGCTTTTGAACCGCTGCTATATCTATTCTTTGTCTGTCAATAACATCACCTAACTGACCGGCAGTAGCTGCTGACTGTCCGCTAAGGCTTGCTGACATGTCAGTTATTGATATTAAAGATGTAAGAAGAATATTATAGGATGACAGTTCTTCATTGGCATCAATAAGCTTATTTTTTATAAGGTCTACTAATGAACCCTTACCATCTATTCCAGCCTGTTTAAGCTTATCTGACTGTGCAACGGTATCTGTTGCACTTACAAGTGAGCTTGCAATAGTACTTATAAATGTCTCATTGACCTGTTCCTTTACCGCAGTCTTTGCTTTATCTGTTATCTTAGGTGCTATGGCATTCTTTTTCTGGTTGCAGTAATACTGTATCTGTGGATGAGTTACCGTATCACTAAGGAAGCTTACTAAATCTGATGAAAACTGAGAGGGTATAACTAATGCCGCATAATATTCTCCACTCCTTACATTTTCAACAGCATCTGCACTATTCTCATCAAATACCCAGCCTATTGTATTATTAGCCTTCAGTGCTTCAATAATCTTGTTGCCTATATTAACTTCTATTCCATCAATTGCTGTTCCATTGTCATCACTTACAACAGCCACTTTTATCTTAGATGTAGATTCTTCTCCATATGGATCCCAGTTAGACAAAATATTAAACCAGGCATATAGTGACGGAATAACCGTAAGTCCTATAACTACCACAATTGCAATCACATTTGTACTTATTCTTTTTAAATCCGAAAGAAATACACGCAGTATATTTTTCACACTAATCTCCATTCTTTATAAATTATTTTTTTTATAATCAGCCCATGAAATATTCATCACTATCTTCGTTCTCATCATCATCGTCTTCGTCCTCATCATCATTATCCATAAAAATAGGACGTCTGTTTTTTACGGCATCTATTATACCCTCAAGCTCATCACCTATTAATGCCGTATTACCATTTTTAATCTTAAGTCCGAGATTTTTTAATTTTTCCTGCATGGTATAATCTATATATGCAACGGTAATAAGATATATTGCTATTATAAATAATGAAATCACCCACAATAACAGATATACCACCTTAGAACTGTCAGCTGCAAATAAAACAATAAGAAATATAAGTGGAATAACAAGTATACATATTATTCCATTTTTAATCCGCTGCCTGTTTTTCATATGAAGCTTTTCACTAAAATCAGTTATCTGTTTGATAATTTCATCAACATCTATATTAATATTTTCATTCTTCTCTTCGTTACTCATAAACACTCCATTTTAAATACACATATTACATCATCTGTGTATCCTTCATTCTCTTTTCCATAAAATGATTAAGTCCCATAAACGGTATTCTTATTACAAGTCCGATTACAAGTGCAGCAAGCATAAATATTAAAAGTCTTGATATATATGTAAAATAATCCCAGCCATATACTCCGCTTATAGCCTCACGCATTGCATTAATAGCATATGGAAATGGGAAATACAGATATACATTTTTAAAGAAAGAAGGAAGCAGTTCTATAGGATATGTTCCACTTGAACCTGCTATCTGTATAACCACCATGACTACCGCAATAGCCTTTCCAACATCACCAAATGATATTACAAGAGTATATATAAATAATGTAAATACAAAACTTGTAATTGCCGCTGTTATAAAGAACAGCTTAGGATTATCACATTCTATATGAAGAAGATATAAATCTCCAAATACGACTATTGCCGACTGAAGCTGTCCCATCACAAAAAACAATAAAAATCTTCCAAAATACAACTGTGCATGAGTAGCTTTCTTTACAAAGGCTGATTTGTAATCAACATGAACCTTTACAAGGGCAACAAGAATTAAGGCACCTACCCATAATGCAAGTGTGGTATAAAATGGTGTTACGGCAGTACCATAATTAACCGCATTATATACATTAATCTGTGATATCTCAACCGGTTCTGCAAAAAATTGTGCATATGAAGATGCATCTGCACCAAGAAGTCCGGTAACAGCCTTATATGCATCGCCGTCACTTATCTTAGACAGCCTGTCTGTTACCGTGCTTATCTTATCACTCATATTAATTATGACATTTTTAGTGTCACTAAGCGATGTATTGGCAGTAAGTACAATATCATTAGTTCCTATAAGAAGCTGCTCAAGTCCTGAAAGACTGCTTCCTGCCTGACTAAGCTGTGTTGTAATATCCGACACTGACTTTGTCATTGATGACTCTAACTGACGTATATTTTCACTGATTACATTTTTGAATGTATCATTGATATCTGTAACCTTCTGTGTACATTCATCAAGTATCGGTTTTAATAAATCATACTTTGCCTGTATTAACACAGGTGTATCCTTTATCATATCTGACGATCTTTCTATCAGGCTTTTTGCAAGCTTTTCAACCAGCTCAATAGATGTAAGATTATTCTTTATTCTGTCTATTATGCTAAGATTAAGTCCGTCAAGAAGAGAAAGCCTGTCTATTATATCCTGTATATTCTGATTCTGCTCCATCATATCAACTATATCATCTGCCGCTGCTGCAAGTTCCTCAGAAGCTGCTTTAGTATCATCAAGGGCGCTCTCTGATGCATTACCTATATGCTCATTCATACTCTGTGCCTTAAGATTAATAACATCAAGTACTGTTCCCATCTGTGCCGTAAGCTGGGTAACAGTTTCTGATACTGTAGACTGGGTAACATTAGCTGAATTAATAGTGGTATCAACGGCATTTTGTGCCTGCGGAAGAGTATCTTTTATCTTAAGAATATCCTCCGATAACTTTGCATTACATTCTGTAAATGCATCAATAACATCTGAATAGTCTAACAGATTATACTTTACTGATGTTATCTTATCTGTTATATCCGTAAGCTTTCCTTCATTTAATTCTGACAGCCTGTTTAGATTTTCTATTGCTGTCTGTGCTACCACATTAATAAATTCAGTATTAATACTCTGCTGTAATGTAGACCTTGCCGTATCTGTTATCTTAGATGCAACTGCATTCTTTTTACTATTCTCATAATATGTAACCTGAGGATGATTAAGTCCGTTTTCAAGGAAATCATAAAGGCTCTTACTAAAATCTTCTCCTATTATAATGGCTGCATAATATTCTCCACTATATACTCCATCAAGTGCCTCATCTTTACTGTCACAAAACAGCCAGCCAATATTCTTATTATCATGTAACTGGTCAATAATCTTATCTCCCATATTGACATTACTGTTATCCATTCCTGTATAACCGGTGTCACATGTTGCAACTGCAATCTTTAAAGATGATGTATTAGCATATGGATCCCAGTTGGAATAAATATTAAACCAGGCATATAAGGATGGTATTATACACAGACCTATAGCTATAATAAGTGCAAGGATATTACGCATTAGATTTTTTATATCCTTTTTAAATATCTTAAATATAATATTCATATCTCACCTCTGATTTTAACTTTTCCCCTCCAAAAGCTTATATATATAATAAGTTCCTTTCCGCAGGCATTATTTTCACACTACATAACCTTACTCTTTAATATAACATATAAAAAGGGACTGCCGCAATAAAAAATATTTTCAGTCATAGCATTTATATCTGTAAATGCCATTTTCATACACTGATTTCATTATTACAACAGTCTTTACATATTATATTTAATTATTTACATATTATCTGTCTTAAAAATAACACGAATTGTAGTACCTTTTTCCTCTTCACTTTCAAGCTCAAGCCTTGCATTTTCGTGTCTTGCAACAATATGCTTTACAATTGCAAGTCCAAGACCGGTTCCTCCTGTCTGTTTTGACCTGCTTTTATCAACCCTGTAGAATCTTTCAAATATTCTTTGCTGATTTTCTTTTGATATGCCTATACCATTATCTTTAACTTCAACTATTACATCTGAATTATCCTTAGTTACCGATACATGTACACTTCCGCCGGGATTATTATATCTTATCGCATTATCACAAAGATTATATATAAGCTCATCCATCATCTGCCTGTTAGCATAAATATACTGTGTAGAGCCGGATACTGTTATACTTACATTGTTTTTATCAGCCGTCATCTGAAGCATTTCAACGCTGCTTTGTGCAATATCATATATATTTATTTTTTCAAATACATCATCACCTGTCGCCTCGTCTAACTGCGACAATCTTAATATGTCATTAATAAGCGTAAGAAGTCTTTTTGAATTCTTATGAATCTCTGATGCAAATCTTATAACATCATCATTAGTTGCCATTCCGCTTTCAATCAGCTCTGAATAACCTGATATTGATGTAAGAGGAGTCTTTAATTCATGCGATACATTTGCAGTAAATTCCTGTCTCATATTGGCATTCCTCATTATATCTGCATGCTGCTTTCTTATTGTATCAACAAAAGGATTAAGCTCCTTATATACATTAATATTTTCCGATGAATCAAGATTGTCTGCCATATCTTCAATAGGCTGTATAATACTTTTTGTAAGGAAATGAGATAACATAATGCAGATTATAAATAATATTATACATATAAATCCTATTATCGGAATTACACTTAAAAACACACTTGTAATGCTTCCTGCCTCTTTAGACACCCTTAATACATATCCATTATCAAGTCTTTTTGCATAATAAAATGAATTTTTATCTATTGTATGTGACTTCCTTACAGCCTCACCATATCCATTATTAATTGCAGCAATTACCTCCGGACGCTCCTTATGATTTTCCATAGCTGACGTAGCAACATCCGAGTCATACACAGCAGTTCCATCAGCAGCAATAAGTGTAATTCTTAATTCATTAATACAATCTCCAAAAGCATTTTCCCTTATATTATCAGGTTGACTTATAATATGCTCTGAATCAGAATCAATTATAAGCTCGCAATTGGTCTTTATGCTCTCCATCACTTCTTTTTTGAACAGCTTATAAAATACAAGTGTGGATAAGGATACAGTTGTAATAATCGCGACAATAGTTATAATAATAAATTGTATATTAATCTTTTTTTTCATATAAATCCTCATTTATTCACACTAATCCGCATTATCACTATCAAGGAAATATCCTACATTTCTTACCGTTTTTATATACGCTCCTGCTTTCTTTAGCTTCTGACGTAATGTCTTTATATGTACATCAAGGGTTCTTGACTCACCCTCATAATCAGAACTCCATATTTTCTCCATAATGTTATCCCTTGATAAAACTATTCCCTGATTAATCGTAAGATATTTTAACAATTCATATTCCTTATATGTAAGCTCCACAGGAGAATCTTCTACATATGCCAAATGTTTTTCATCATCAATAAACAGACAGCCTACATGTAAGAATTTCTCCTCTTCCATTCCACCGGCTCTTCTAAGAAGTGCCTTAACTCTTGATATAAGCTCCATTACACCAAAAGGCTTCGTAAGATAATCATCAGCTCCCATATCAAGACCCTTCACCTTATCAATCTCCGTTGTTTTTGCCGTTACCATTATTACAGGGATTCTTTTTGTTTCAGGAACCCTTCTTAATTTGTTAAGTATAATAAGTCCATCCTCATCAGGAAGCATTATATCAAGTAGAATTAAATCAGGAAGTCTGTCCTGAACCTGCTTATGAAACTCTTTGGCACATGAACATTCTACAATCTGATGTCCGGCATTTTTAAGTGCAAAGCTCTCTATCTCACTAATATTTTTATCATCCTCTACTACATATATAAGTGCCATATTGACATTCCCTTCTATTAATATAACTTTATATAATCACTGTTTAGATATATAACTATCATCTTAATATATTCCTTATCGGATTATAATTAATTCTGACTGCCTAAACATTTGTATTGTACACCATCTTAACAGCTTCTGCTCTCTGGAAGCTTAAACTGTTTTTTATACATTGAGAACTTACTTTTAAACTGCTCATTATCCTCTCTTTTAACAGTATCCATATATCCATGTGTATCAAAACCGTCATTCTTAATCTGTATAAGACATACAGCAATATTAGAGCAATGATCTGCAACTCTTTCAAAATTAGTCGTAATATCTGATAATACAAAACCTAAATCAAGTGTACATCTTCCTTCTCTTAATCTTCTTACATGCCTTGCCTTAAGTTCCATATTAAGGTCATCTATTACCTCTTCAAGCGGCTCAACATTTTTAGCGAGATTATCATCTTTTTTTGTAAAACATTCAAAAGCAATATCTACTATATCTGTAAGTGCTGCCCTGAACACATCAAGCTCTTCTTTGGCTTTTTCTGAAAATTCAAGCTTCTTTTCATACATCTGTCTTGCAGCCTGTGTGATATTACAAGCATGGTCTGATATTCTTTCAAAATTTCCGATAGTATGAAGAAGCATTGTCAAATCCTCCGAATCTTTTTCTGACAGATTCTTACTGCTGATCTTTAACAGATAAGTTCCTAATATATCCTCATATTTATCCACCTTATCCTCAAGATTACTTACTAACTGAACCTTTTCTTCATCATATTTATCAAGAAGCTCAAAGGATGTAAACAGACATTTTTTAGATATATCTGCCATATTCTTAGTTGCTTTAAAGCTGTGCTGTAATGCAAGAGACGGCTTATCAAGAAATCTTTCGTCAAGTAATGCAAATTCATTATCTGCTTCTATCTGTTTTTCACTATCCTCCTCTTTTACAGTAAGATAAGCAAGCTTTTCAAGACCTTTGCTGAATGGAAGCAATACGATTGTAGCTGTTATATTAAATATACTGTGTATTACCGCAATTCCCGCAGGATTAGCTCCCTCCGATAAAAATGCAAAAGGATTAAACACATTGATTATATAGAATACACACATAAATAATACCGTTCCAATTATATTAAAATACAGATGAACCAGAGCTGCTCTTTTAGCATTTCTGCTTGCTCCTATACTTGATAATAATGCCGTTACACAAGTTCCAATATTCTGTCCCATAATAACAGGAAGTGCTGTTGCATATGTTATTGAACCTGTTGCACAAAGTGCCTGCAATATACCTACAGAAGCCGATGAACTCTGTATAACAGCCGTAAGCACTGCACCCGCAAGCATACCAAGGACAGGATTAGAAAACATCGTAAGGATATTTGTAAATTCTTTAACCTGTGCAAGCGGTTTAACCGCATCACTCATTGTTGACATACCAGTCATAAGTATTGCAAAACCAACCATAATCTTTCCAATATCATGTAACTTCTCACGCTTTGAAAACATTATAAATATTACACCGATAACTGCAAGCACCGGTGAAAAAGATGATGGGTTTAAAAGCCTGACAAATACATTACCGCTTTGTATTCCCGTAAGGCTAAGAAGCCATGATGTTGCCGTAGTTCCTATATTGGCACCCATAATAATACCGACTGCCTGACTAAGCTTCATTATGCCTGAATTAACAAAACCTACAACCATTACTGTTGTTGCTGATGAAGACTGGATTACGGCAGTAACTCCTGCACCAAGTAATACAGCTTTTATAGGATTAGAAGTAAGCTTTTCTAATATTCTTTCAAGCTTGCCCCCTGATGCCTTTGAAAGCCCTTCTCCCATGATATCCATACCATATAAGAAAAGCGCAAGACCACCTATCATCGTAAGTATCCCAAAAATATCCATACCTATTCTCCTTTAATACCTGTAAAGCATTTTAATTTTTACTTTGTAATTTACTTTGTAAAGTATAAAGCAGTGATATGAAATTTATGTCAAGCTTATGTAAAATCTATGTAAAATTATAGAATGATATAAATATGCATATACATTCTATTTATGTTCTCCTGTAATTGAAAAGATAACCCATTCAGCAATATTTGTTGTGTGGTCTCCTATTCTTTCAAAGTACTTCGCAATCATTAAAAGATCGCTTGCCTGTTCTCCACAATTAATATCCTCATGTATCATCTTTATCAGCTCTTTTTTTACCTCTGCAAATAATTCATCGACCTTATCATCCGCATCAATTACGCTTTGTGCTTTAAGCATATCTTTATTTACAAATGCATCAATGCTTTCAACCAGCATTACCATCGTCTCTTTAGCCATCTGCTGGATATGTTCAAGCTTCTTTATATACTTTGCCTCTGATAACATAATTGTAAGCTCTGATATATCTGCCGCCTGATCCCCTATTCTTTCCATGTCTGTTATCATCTTTAAGGCTGATGATATAAGCCTTAAATCCTTTGCTACAGGCTGCTGTTGTAATAATAATTTAAGGCAGAGATTCTCAATTATTCTTTCCTGTCTGTCAACCTGTTCATCACCTTCTATTACTGTTTTAGCAAGCTCACTGTCCTGACTTATAAGTGCCTTCGCTGCTGTCTCAATGGCTTTTTCAATCATTGTACCCATTTCAATTAATTCGTCATTTAATTCTTCAAGCTGTCTGTCAAATCTGTTTCTCATTACTACTCTCCATCTTTATTTTAAACATTTTTTAACCAAATCTTCCTGTTATATAATCTTCTGTCCTCTTATCCTGTGGTACTGAAAACAGTTTTTCTGTATCAGAATATTCCACCATATCACCTAAAAGAAAAAATGCTGTCTTATCCGAGATACGTGTTGCCTGCTGCATATTGTGCGTTACCATTATTATTGTATAATCTTTCTTTAATTCAATGGCAAGATCCTCAATTCTTGATGTAGATATAGGATCAAGTGCCGATGTAGGTTCATCCATAAGAATAACCTCCGGTTCAACCGCAAGTGCTCTGGCAATACATAATCTTTGCTGCTGTCCTCCGGAAAGTCCGAGTGCTGATTTTTTAAGCCTGTCCTTTACCTCTTCCCATATTGCAGCCTGTTTTAATGATTTTTCAACAATTGCATCAAGCTTTCCTTTGCTTTTAATACCATGCGTCCTTGGACCATATGCGATGTTATCATATATGCTCATAGGAAATGGATTAGGTGTCTGGAATACCATTCCGACTCTTTTTCTTAAAAGATTAACATCCATATTCCCATATATATCTTCATTTCCAAGTAACACGTCACCTGTTATATGACAATTTTCGACCAGATCATTCATTCTGTTTAATGACTTTAAAAATGTTGATTTGCCACAACCGCTGGGTCCAATAAATGCAGTAATCTTTTTTTCAGGAATTTCCATATTAATTCCCTTAAGTGCATGAAAATCTCCGTAATACAGATTAAGATTATTAATATGAAACTTCATCTTATCCTGTAAACTATTAACCGTTTCGTTTGCCATATCAGCTATACCTTCGCTTTCCAATGAATTTGTACAATGTGGTATATTAATAACATTATCCATTATCTGACCTACCTCATTTCCAATAAATACTTATTCTCTATATAATTATGTTTTTCTTTTCAGTGAATAAATATTAACAGCCAAATGTAAAATCTGATATCACTAATACATGAAATTAATGTAAATTCTTTGTAAAGCGTGTTTATATTATTTGTTAATAATACTGATTGTTTATTTTTTAGTTACACATTATCACAATAAGTTTTATGATAAATCATAAAAAGGCTGTTACAGTATTTTTATAATAATAAAATTATAAAACATATAGAAAAGAATCTATATTATTCTATGTAAATCTTAATTAATATAAAATTAACCATAACAGCCTTATTGCATTAACTTAATATTCAATTGTTACTAATCAGATGATTATTACATATCTTCATAGAAAGCAAGATTGTCTTCAAGTACTTTTGTTATTGTTCCTCCACGTTTTGTCACGTTACTATTAAAGCCTTTAAGCTCTTTTATCTTTTTTTGTCTGTCTCTTTCATATTGTGCAGCCGCATCTGTAAATGCCGGCTGTTTTTCAAGGTTAGCCCTATACTTGACCGAGGCTGGACAATATATGTATAAAATTCTTCTTGTAACCTTATTAAGTCTTAATGCCCCCTTTGCTTCATACTTAATCCAGGCTTCATAATCCTTTACAAACATCTCTCTTGTATTATTACGGCAGTTCTTATACTGTGTTCTTATCTTATCCTTAATCTCTTCTGATAAATCTTTATTCTTTTTATAGAACTGCATATAATCGCAATATTCTGCTGTAAGTGAATGCTCTCTTAAGTCATTCCAGTAATTTCCCTGTATTGTTCTGCAAAGTTCCCATCTGAACATTCCTGCAATATCTATTACCGTAGTTTCAAGATTACCTATAAAGAATTCTGAGAGCACGAATCTTGCCGGCGTATCTCTTTTCTTTTCCGATATCTCCTGCCACATTATTCCTTTACTTCCAACGTTAGGCATAAGAATAATATCTGGAAATACCTGTTTCATAATTGTGATATTGTCAATCTTATTATCCTCATCATAATACATCTGTTCACGATGGAATAATGAGAAATCAACATCTAATACATTATCAATTGCCTGTTCAATCTTATTCTTATCAAGGAACATGCTCTTTAAATCCTTTGTAAACTTCTCCTGTGTAAGAATAGGATAAAATACTGATATCTCTCCACTCGTAATTCTATTAGTACTTCTAAAAAGATTATCTATTTCAAATCTTACTTTTCCCTCTTTATCATTAAAGTAAGCAAGCTCTTGTGCCTTTGTATAGCTTTTTGTTCTTTTTAGTTCCCTGAATCTTTCTTTATAGTCACTATCAAATTCATCCTTTGACGGTTCCCTCGTTCCCTCATATATCTGTGTAAGCCAGTCATATATCGTATACACATTATACTTTCCACCATTAATATCAGGTTCAAAATAATAAAGTGTGGCAAGTGTCTTTTCATCAAATTCCCTTTCATCCATATATCCGAATTTAAGGAACATCTCAATAAGTCTGCTCTTATTCTCATCCTTTTTATATTTAAAAAATACACTTTCATATATATTATAAAATTCTTCAGTAATTCTTTTTCTCATCTGTCTTATTGCATTATCAGATGAATTTTTATCAGGAAGAGTCCTAAAGCTTTCAACCATCATTTTAAACTTGACTGCCTCTGTCTTATCCATATCTGCATAATCAATAATACTTCCAAGCGAATCCTTAAGCTCATTTTTTACAAGCTCATAATCCATGTCTGATTCACTTACCTGTAAACTGTCTTGTTTTGTTTTATCAATCGGCTGGTCTTCCAACTTATCAATTGCAGGCTCTTCAAATCCTAATACCGAATATCCGAATTCATTAATCATATCATTTATCAATGTATTTATATCAGATATTACCCTGCTTATAAGATACATATGATATGAAGCTATACTATTTTGTGCATCGAACAGTCCATGAAATATACCTTTTCCAAGTTCTGATACATCTTTTAGATATTCACACTCTCTTTTATCAGGTATTACAATGTCATTATTACCGGTCTTTTCCTTAAATTGTTCAATATAATTTTCAAAGTTATCCTTATAAATATCATATATCCGATGGAACTGATAAAACATTGACCTGTCTATAAGCTCCTGATAATTAAGCCCCATATTCTTAATTCCATCAATAGCTTCAATACCATCAACATTAAAGGCTAACACAGCTGTATCAGCAAGAGCCATACAATCAAATAAACATTCCTTTGAATATAAATCAACCATTCCTACAATCGAACCATTCTCAAGTTCCATTCTGATATAGCTGTTTCGTAAGGATACCTTACCATTAACAATAAGATATACCTTATCTGCCTTATCCGCTGCCTTAGTAAGAATATCCCCCTTCTTTAGATTAATTCTTTCGCATTCGTTTATATTTAACATTATATATTCCCAACCTGCCCTCTATAGTTTTATATTACTATAATTGTACCATACTTATATAAAATAACAAACCATTTATTTTATAATATATTAATGTTTTTCATCGTATTATAATAATTATTATTATAATAATAATTATAATTATTTTACCAGGATATTCTTCTTATAAGCCATACCTATTCCTATATGTCCATAATTATCAACAAGCTGTATAAATCTGTTTGTCATATCTACTGACTGTATATAATTAACATTTACAATTGCATTTTTACTGCATCTTATAAACGCATCTGATTTGTATTTAGCCAGAAACTGATCACATGTAATATATGGAACATTATATTTACATTTTGGGGTTATAATAATAATCTCTTTACTGTGTAATTCAACATGTACTATATCTTTCGCCTTTATCATATGAAATACACCATCTATTTTAAAAAATCCATATTCAGAAACTGTTGCATGATTAAATAACAGCACTTCTGAAATTACACTTTTAAGATAATCCTCATTCAAAGGTTTAGTTATATAACTATAACAATGCAGCTTCTCATATACATATTTATCCGGATCTTTCGCTTCTGATAAAGCTATTACAGGTGTAAATCTGTATTTATCGAAATGTCTTATATTTTCAATAAAATCAATTCCCGTCATACCATTTACAGCTCTAATATCAAAATCAGCTATAAATATGTCAATTTTCATCTGCATGGCTGCCGCTATCCCATCATTTACATTGCATGCGTATATAAAATCCACATCATCCGTTATATTTTTCTCGATTTCTTTTAATATTCTTATATAATTTTTCTTATTTTCCAATACAAGTATTTTCTTTTGCATTAAGCTATTACCTCCCATAAGCCGGGTTTCCCCTCTATCTTTTATTTACAAGGTCATAGCCGTCACGTATATGTTTAATAAGTTCCCCCTTAAGCTCTTCATCAAATCCCGCCCAGATATCATTAATATAACTTAAATTAACCGTATATTCGGGCATAAGTATTGATGGAAAATAGCCAAGCTTATCATATAATTCCGATAAAATCTGTGCATCAGGCTGTGCATTTCCATTCTCTATATTTCTATATTTTTTTATTCCGACATTAAGCTCTTCTGCCATTTCATTTTGCGTTCTGCCATCAAGCTTTCTTACACTCTTCCATACTGTCTCTTCTTTTGCAACATCATTGGCTCTCATCTGCAAAAATGCCATTACATTATTATAATCCACCTTTTTATCCGGCATCTTTGTATTAGTTATTCTTACCCCCTGTTTTATTACCCATATTATATGTGCAAGCATATCCGACTGTACCTGTGGTCTGCAGCCTCTCAGATAATGATTCAAAATACTTTCTTTATATCTGACTCCTGTAACAATATAGTCAATATCAAATTTATGCTCTTTAAGATTTAATAATGCAGAATAAGATACTATCTTTTTGCCACTTTCGACCTTATTATAATGACTCTGGGTTATCCCCATATATTCTCCCATAGTCTTCTGGCTTATATGATTCTGATTTCTATATTCAATTATTCTGTTCAATAATCGGGCATATGCATCCTTCTCCATTAACCAAATACTTCTCCCATCAAAACATATATGATAGTTTAATCATAAAGCATTTGAAGAGACTTATTTATATACCTTTTGTGAATATTTAGCTGCATATTATATTTACCATC
The DNA here is from genome assembly GCA_900545725.1 of uncultured Eubacterium sp. GTDB lineage: Bacteria > Bacillota > Clostridia > Lachnospirales > Lachnospiraceae > Lachnospira. The sequence goes on along the minus strand of URAI01000004.1, from coordinate 27,839 downwards.
CTTCTCACACCTTACCGGTATTATATGCAGGCTTACAAAAATATACATAACAAGCCTTTTTAAAACAGACACAGTCAAACAAGCAGATATACATACACAAAAACGGCTACCATATTATATATCATACAATACGGTAGCCGTTTAACACTCTGAATTATCCAATTTTATTCTCTTTCTACGATTAATTATTAACTTAATGAATATTAACCGATTTATTTTATAAAAACTGCTTTACAGTTATTTTTCAAAAGTTACAGGTTTCTGATATCCGGTTGTCCATACCTTTTATCATCAAGATGGCTGAATATATATTTCAAATCAATTAATCATATTTCATATTAACTTTCATATTATATATATAAGCTATATCTCGTTACTGATTATTTCTTTACATAATCTTAACATCCTTAACTTCTGTTTTGTGGATTATGTTCAATATGAATATCTTTTATTATTATATCCTAACCCTTTATCTTTCTCTTAAAGATTATCTATTATTATAGTTGTTAAGATTCTTTATAATATTTATTAATATATCCACTTCATATTGATTATTTTAAATTACAATTTCCAATGGTCCGTACCTCCTTTATCTGTTTTTTTATCTGTATTTCTTTTGTTGACTATATATTAGCATTTCATATGTCTTTTGTCAATACTTTTTTCAATTTTATTAATATTATTTATTATTAATATTGTATTACCAGCATAGTAGTCTGATTATTTAAAATATCTTCCAACATTGCTCACACAACTTCGTTTTATTATAAACTCATATATTTACAAAACTGTATATTACATTACGGCTTATACATTAAATCATCAGCTTACATATTACATTACCGGTTTATGCACTACATTATGGGCTTATACTTATATATTATATTTTTTCTGTATCAAAAAAAACCGGTTATCCCGATATTCTTATATGCTAAACAGGTATAATTATATACTGGATAACATACATAAGACTCCGGTAACCGGTGTATATTACAAGACTTCAGACCTTATTTAATTATTAAGCATTAACTTTTTACAGTCAAACATAAGTATGACAGCTTTGTGAAACTATGCTTCGTTATTAAGCCAGATATCAATGATACAGTATACCAGAACGTCTGCATATGACTGACTAAACGTAAGCTCTTATTTTATGGAAACCACCTTATATCCTGCATCTTCAACTGTTTTTCTTAATATATCATCACTTACACCATTAACATTTACCACTGCCTGTTTATTTTCAAGACTTACAGATACATCTGTTACTCCCGGTGTCTTTTCTAATGCTTTCTGCACTGTTCCTGTACAATGTGAACACATCATTCCTTCTATATTAATTGTTTTTGTATTTTCCTGCATATCTATACTCTCCTTTTGGGTTGTTTCTTTTTTTATTATTTCTTTCTGATTATTTGTTATTTCTTCATATTGTTCATTATCATTTCTATCAGAAACTTTGTCATCTGATATCTTTTGCAAATCACCACTTTCTTTATTCTTATTAAGCTTTAATCTCTTAAGCCTTAATGCGTTACATACAACACATACACTGCTAAGACTCATAGCCGCCGCTCCAAACATAGGATTTAGCTTAATACCAAAAAAAGGATATAATACACCTGCCGCAAGCGGTATTCCAATTGAATTATAAAAGAACGCCCAGAACAGATTCTCTTTTATATTTCTTATAACAGCCTTGCTTAATTTTATTACTCCAACAGCATCCATAAGATCATTTCTTACAAGAACAACATCTGCACTTTCTATTGCTATATCTGTTCCTGCTCCAATGGCAATTCCTACATCTGCTGATGTAAGAGCCGGTGCATCATTTACACCATCACCAATCATGGCAACCTTTCGGCCTTCATTTTTAAGACGGGTAATCTCTGCTTCCTTCTGTGTTGGAAGAACTCCAGCTATAACCTCATCTATACCAACCTTTTTCCTTATTGCCTGTGCTGTTATTTTATTATCTCCTGTAAGCATAATAACATGTATTCCATATTTCTTAAACTGTGAAACAGCTTCTGCGCTTGTTGGTTTTACTACATCTGCAACGTTTATAATACCAATTATTCTTTGATTATCTGCAAAAATAAGCGGTGTATTGCCATCTTCTGACAATTCATTAAGCTTTGCTTTAATGTCTTTTTTAACTTTAATGTCTTCCTTTTCAATCAGTTTAAGATTGCCTGCATAGTATTTCTTCCCATCTATAACGCCTGAAATGCCCATTCCAAATACAGCTTCAAAATCTGTAACCTGCTTAAATTCCACATGTTCATTTCTGCATTTTTCTACAATGGCTCCGGCAAGAGGATGTTCGCTGACATTCTCCAGTGATGCCGCTATTGTAAGCAGCTCTTTATCTGGTATTTCATATGGAATTACCTGTGTAACCTGTGGTTTACCCATTGTTATTGTTCCAGTCTTATCAAGAACAACTGTATCAATTAAATGTGCAGCTTCAAGTGCTTCTCCTGTCTTAATTAATATACCATTTTCCGCGCCCTTGCCTGTACCTGCCATAATAGCAACCGGCGTTGCAAGACCTAATGCACAAGGGCATGAAATTACAAGCACTGCTATTGTATTAGATAGTGCAAACTCAACTCCTGCTCCTGATATAAGCCATACAATTCCTGTAATCAATGCAATCAACATAACACAAGGAACAAATATTCCGGCAATCTTATCTGCCATTTTAGCTATAGGCGCTTTACTTGATGAGGCTTCCTCTACCAGCCTTATAATCTGTGATATAGTTGTATCATCACCGACTCTGACAGCCTCTGCTTTAATATATCCACCTCTATTAATTGAGGCTGATATGATATTATCACCTTTCTTTTTGGCAACCGGCATACTCTCACCTGTTATTGCGGATTCATCAAATGATGCCTCTCCTTCTGTTACTATTCCATCCACACCTGCTGACTGCCCTGACTTTACTATATAAATGTCACCTCTGACTACATCCGCTATATCAATAGTCTTTTCAATTCCATCTCTTATAACTGTAACTGTCTTAGGTGCAAGATTCATAAGCTTGGTTATTGCTTCGCTTGTCTTCCCCTTCGACCTGCTTTCAAGATACTTTCCTATTGTAATTAATGTAAGTATTGTTCCTGCTGACTCAAAATATAAATCATGCATATATTTTGTTACAAGCTCTAAATCATTATGTCCATATCCATATCCAATTCTATATATGGCAAATATCCCATAAACAATGGCAGCTCCGGCACCAACTGCAATAAGGCTGTCCATGTTAGGACTTTTATTTTTAAGTGTCTTAAAACCATTCGTAAAATATTTCTTATTAGCGGCAACTATCGGAAGCAATAATAAGAACTGTGTAAATGCAAAAGTTATTGCATTGCTGCTTCCATGAAGATAATTTTTCGTTATATACGGCATATCAATTCCAAGCCACATATATATCATATGTCCCATAGATACATACATAAGTGGTATCCAGAAAATGATTGAAAAAATCAGACGTTTCTTCATCTGTCTGACATTCTCTTTAGCTATCTGTTCAGGGGACTTTTCATTTGAAGCTTTTGAAGCTTTATTATCATTATCTACACAGCCTGCACCATATCCTGCCTGCTCTACAGCATTTATAATACTGTCAGTATCAGTTATATTCTCATCATATTCAACAATCATGCTGTTAGTTAAAAGGTTCACATCTGCCTTTGTGACACCATAAACCTTAGCTACACTCTTTTGGACATGTGATGAACATGCTGAACATGACATTCCGGTAATATTAAACTTTTTGTTCACTTATATCCATCCTCTTTTCATAACTGTTCTCCATTCCGCAGGCATTTTTAATGCCAGAGGAATAGCATCAGCATTATTTTTCACACTAGTTATACTATATATTCACCATTTTGTTTATATATGTACAAAATGTTATAACCATTTAATTTATACAAATATTTATTTCATAAGCTTTTTTAATAATTCACATAGTTCATCAACGGCCTCTTCATTATCATTCTTAATGTCATCTACTACGCAGCTTTTTATATGTCTTGCAAGAAGCTCCTTATTAAAACTGTTTAAAGCAGCCTGAACAGCCATAACCTGAGTTAATATATCAACACAATATCTGTCATCATCAAGCATTGCACTGATTCCTCTGACCTGACCTTCAATTTTTTTTAGTCTTGTCTTTAGTTTTTTCTTTTCCTCTTCCTGCCGGTGCTTATGCTTAATATTCTCTTCTGAACCATCCATACCATTCTGTAAATTATTTTCTGAATTATTACAACAACATTCCATACTCAATCTCCATTTCTAAGAAACTTTTGTTGCAAAAAGGCGAAAGAAATCCGCACAGGCGATTTTTCTTCTGCCATCCGGGCATCTGAAAGATATCTGTTCTTCTTAAAAACAAATAAACTGTTAATTGATTAATCCGGAAAAATAATTACATTACCATCAGCTATATGTTATGCCCGAAAACAGACAGCCTTATGTAATATAATATTAATATAAAGTATACTCCATATAATACCCCACCAGGGTATATTAAGATAATATATAATAAAATATAACATGTCAATAGTTTTTCTCATTATGATAAATATTTGCCAATAATCTAAAACTATCCACACCAATAAGATATGTTAAACCATTAAAATTTAATATTCATTGATTTATCCCTCTTGTTTCAATATTTGCCTGCAATTGTTTTTCCTCCCTATAGAGGATGGGACATCTAAGACTGAGATATAAACGTATTATTATTATGTGCAATTTGCATAATTTTTATTTTATTTCATTTTTATATTTGACATTTTTAACATTATAGTATATAATTCATCTTAGTTGGTTTGTTAATGGTGTATATATATTTTTAATTAGCCATAATCATATATAGACATCATACAACTATTTTTCATTTTTCCTAAATATATTACAAAGTAAGGCTGCACATCATATATGGTGTGCAGCCTTACTACTTATTATTTACATTATATAATATTTTTATCATGTTTCTGATTCTTATAAGATGTTTATGTATTTAATGCCTTTTTAGGTCTCATTATTACATATTATTATTTTGTGGAATTTTATATTTTATTTTCATAATCATACAGTTATTAAATACACAGACAATCCATAACAGCCATATTCAGGCTCTCTTTTTATTACTTAGCTTCCACATATCCTGAAAATAATATTTTCCCAACGGTTACAAGTCCTGACACAAAAATAATAATTCCCGGTAACGCATTAATAGTTAAAGCATCTAATCTCATATTAATCTCCATTCCGCAGGCATTTCTAATGCCGGAGGAATTGTGAGCCAAATGTCAGATTTGGCTCTGCGATAAGGGCTACTTTGCGACGCCTGCGACACAAAATACTGCTTTATGTTTCTTATACAATGTGTGTTCTACTCTTTTATCTATTTGCTGTTTACAAGATTATTGTAACTGGCTATGCAATCCTAGCACAGCGTAATTTTTATCAGAGATTAAACCTATGACCGAGAAAATATTGTTTTCCCTTCTTCTATAGGGAATGGATATCTTAGACTTAGATATATACAAACGTATTTTTCAATACATTCAGCATATATTAAAAATGACTGTCCCACCAGATATATCTTAGTTTGACAGTCATTTATTTTTATAATCACTCTTTAAATATCAAGAAAGTCCTTTCTATAATCTACACCAAAATACTCAGCGAGCTTTACCATATCTTCATCTTTAATCGTATTTTTTCTTTCAAGACCGGCAGTAAGCATGTAAATCTGTGCCGCTTTTTCTACTGTTTCAATAAGTCCAAATGTCTCATCTAAGCTCTTTCCAGCACCGTATATTCCATGCATTCCCCATATTACGAGCCTGAATTCTTTCATCTTTCTGGCCGTTGCTTCACCTATTTCATTAGTTCCACAAAGCATCCATGGAAGTATTCCTACACCATCAGGAAATACTACAATACATTCTGTACACATTTCCCACAGAGTATGTGTAAATTTCTTTTCATCAAGCTCATGTACAAAATTCATTGCAAGCGTATTAGTAGGGTGTGAATGTATTACGACTCTGTTATCCTTATCGACTGACAAACGCGCCATATGGCTCATAAGATGTGCCGGAAGCTCACTTGTAAATCTTCCACCATCCCTATATCCCCAAAGGAGTTCTGCTGTTGTGCCATCCTTTGCAATTCTTATAATCCCAAGATTATTTTCCGGATCCTTTTCTACATTTTTAAAATATTTACCTGTGCCTGTTACAATAAATATCTTTCCAACCAGACTGTCTGCCTGAAATCCTGTAGGAATAGTTCTTATCACATTATTGACATCAAGATACTCTCTTACCTCTGCTTCGTCTAACATATAGCTTATATTTCCGCCATTTCTTTCATCCCATCCAAGACGGTACATATTGGCTGTTGTATCACACATTTCCTTTACAAATGGCGCCGTTAATATATCTTTCATTTTATCTTACCTCCAGAACTTCCTTTTCGTATTTTTTAACTTCACTTATATAATCACTTTGTACATTTTCTCTTGACAAATATTCCTGCCATATATCTCCAAATGGCATTACCTTTAATTCCTCCTGTGCTGCCATAAGTTCTGTAAATCTGCCATCATTTTGTAACTGTTTTAAATCAGCTGGCTCTAAAAGGGCATATAAAAGAGCTTTTTGTACACTTCTCATTCCTGTTACCCATGCAGCTATACGGTTAATAGATGCATCAAAGTAATCAGTTGCTATAAATACTTTATCAAGGGCATCTGCTCTTACTATTTCCTTTGCAATCTCTTTTGTCTCATCATCAAATAATACTACATGGTCACTGTCCCATCTTACCGGTCTTGTAATATGAAGTGCCAGCTTATCATTAAATAAAAGCATTGAAGATATTTTATCTGACACAACCTCTGTAGGATGATAATGTCCATTATCCATAAGCGGCGTAATTCCGGCCTTTGCCACATAATTCATGCAGAATTCCGCTGAACCTACCGTATAAGATTCCACACCAATTCCAAATACCTTAGATTCAAGACATATATATACTTTTCTCTTATCATATGGCACTGATAGTATCTCATCTAATGACTCTTTATATCTTTTTCTTGGTCCTAATCTATCTGCAGGAATATCTTTATATCCATCAGGTATCCATATATTCATTACACAGGGAATACCCGTCTGTTCTGCAAAATACTGTGAAATTTCAACACATCTTCTGCCATGCTCTATCCAATAATGTCTTACTTCATCATCAGGTGATGATAATGTAAGTCCATCCTTTACCATCGGATGTGAGAAAAATGTAGGATTAAAATCTATGCCCATATTATGTTTCTTTGCAAATTCTACCCACGGTTTAAAATGTTTTGGCTGTATATGCGCCCTGTCAGAATCATCATCTATTATTGCATAGCTCGCATGAAGATTGAGCTTTTTCTTTCCAGGAACAAGACTTATTACCTTTTCCATATCCATCATAAGCTGCTCTGGTGTAACTGCCTTTCCGGGATAATTGCCTGTTGTCTGTATTCCTCCTGATAATGCTTCTTTACTGTCAAAGCCTATAACATCATCACCCTGCCAGCAATGCATCGATACAGGAATATCTTTTAATCTTTTAATAGCCGCTTCTGTATCAACTCCTATTTTTTCATACATCTTTTTTGCTGATTCATATCTTTCACTATTCATTATCATTCCTCCGTTTTTACTAATATATATTTTTTTGATTAATTTTAAATTATGATTTTTATCATGTGTTTTTGTTTTTTAATCACAGGCACTAACCTGATAATTTTACACTGGATTATATTCTTTAATATCAAATGACCTTTTTATGCATTGCCTTGCAGCCGTTAAATTATCAAATACATTAAAAGCTAACATCTGTGCCATTATATTTCCTATTGCAGTTGCCTCTGAAGGTCCTGCCATAACCCTTACACCTGTCGCATCAGCTGTAAGACGGTTAAGATATTCTGCATTAGAGCCACCGCCTATTACATGTATAGCATCATAGGAAGTATTGAGATTATTTTGTATCTGTAACATTGTATCCTTATAGCTGTCAGCAAGACTTTTATATATTACAGCGGCGATTTGTGATGGAGTATCAGGTACGTTTTCGTTATTTTTTTCACAAAATTGTCTTACTGCCGTAATCATGCTGTCCGGTGCAAGAAAACTCTCATCATTTACATCGACTCTTGATGAAAAACCATCCTCTGACATAGCCATATCACAAAGCTCTCCAAATGAATATTTATCATTATATTCATGCCTTACCGACTGTATCATCCACAATCCCATAATATTTTTTAAATATCTGAATCTGTAATCATATCCGCCCTCATTAGTAAAATTATATTTTCTGCTATTATCATCACAGTCTGCCATTTTTAATTCTGTTCCCATAAGTGACCATGTACCTGAGCTTATATATAAGACATTATCAGATATTTCCGGTACTGCCATAACAGCTGATGCTGTATCATGGCTTGCGCACATTACCACCTTAGTATCAAATCCAACCCTGCTTTGTATATCTTTACTTAACGTACCAAGAACCGTCCCCGGTGCTTTAAGCCCGCCAAATATATCTTTGGGAAGCTTAAGCATATCTATTAATTCATAATCCCACTGCTTAGTGTGAGGATCTACAAGCTGTGTGGATGTAGCGTTGGTATATTCTGATGCTTTAAGCCCTGTAAGCAGAAACTGGAAATAATCAGGAAGCATAAGAAATGTCTTTGCATTTTTTAATCTTTCAGGCTCCTTTACCTTATCTGCCATCAACTGATAAATTGTATTAAACTTCTGCTTTTGTATACCGGTTCTTTTATACAGGCTCTCTTCACTTATTATCTTATATACTTCATTTTCAATATTATCAGTCCTGCTGTCACGGTATCCGTATGCATCTCCAATACGTCTGTCCTTATCATCAAGAAGTACATAATCAACCGCCCATGTATCAATTGACATGCTTACAGGCACTTTACCTATCTTCTTACACTGAATCATTCCACTTATTATTTCCTTAAAGAGTCTGTCAGTATCCCATGTCTTTTTACCATTATCATCATCCATTCCATTTTCAAAACGGTATACCTCTTCAAGTGTCATCTTACCATCATTATATGTAGCAAGCATATGTCTTCCGCTTGATGCCCCGATATCCACAGCAAGATAATATAAAGGTTTCATAAATCATCATACCTCCTGTTTATTTTTACACACATTCTTTTTATATATTTATCGCATACGTGTATTTTTCTATGTCAGTCAAGATGAAATACTCCGCATAAATCATCACATACAGGGCTGTTATCATCATGTACCTTCATAAGCGGTGCCATATAATCCCACCACTTTCTGTTTATAGGTGTATCTGATGATTTGGCCCACATCTTCTCATCTTCTATCTCTATATATGCATATAAAATATTGGTATCCTTATCAAGAAAAATTGAATAATTATGTCCACCATATTCATGTATCATTGTCTTCATCTCATCCCACAGCTCATTATGTCTTTTTTCATATTCAGCCGCACACCCAGAATTAAGATACATTTTAAAAGCTTTTCTAATCATGATAATAATCCTTTCACACTAATCCTTATTTCCACACTGTTATACCAGTGCCTCTGCAAGAGCTAATATTGTAAGTGACTGTCCATATGCCATAGGTGCTATCAGTATATTCTTATAATGCTCTGCATCATAACCCATTCCTGTACCACCTGATACATTAAGAACCGTACCATCTTTATCAATATTTTTAAGAATAGCATTGACTGCCCTTTCTGCCACTTCAAGATACGAATCATCTAATATGCCAAGATGAATACCCTTTAATATTCCTGCTGTAATTGCTGCACTTCCCGATACTTCTTCATAGCTTGCAGGATCATCTAATACCGTATGCCATAGACCACTCCTGCTTTGTAGTCTTTTTAATGCTGCAACCTGTGCTTTATATGTATCAAGAACAAATTCCTTAACACCGGAATTCATCGTTCCCTCAAACATATCAATATAATCCAGTATTCCAAGTGTAAACCAACTGTTTCCACGACACCAGAATATTCCTCCAAAATTATTCATCTCGTTAAATGTCCATCCATGATAAAACAATCCTGTGTGCTTATCACACAAATATTTAATATGCATAAGCACCTGATGTATTGACTCATCTATCCAGTCCTTACGGTTATATTTCTGACCCATTTTATTTAAGAACAATACTGTCATAAATATGGTATCTATCCACATCTCATTTTCATTTAATCTTACGCCTAACCTGTCACCATTAGCGCTTGTCACATGCTGGAAGCCTCTTTCCTTTGTTCTTGGAAGACATTCCATAAGCCAGTCAGCCCACTTAAGGCAGAGCTCTTCAAATTGTGCATCATGATAATATTCATTTAATTCAACAAGTGTAAGAAGTGGTGTCGTCGTATTGATATTCTTAGACGGAAGTCCCTGTGCAATATTGTCCTTAAACCAGTTATACAAAAACTCCTTATATTCCTCGTTATTCTGATATTTCATAATCTTTAAAAGTCCATAAAGACCAACTCCCTGCGGCCAGTCCCATTCTTTAATTCCAAAATCTCTTTTAAAGAAGCCTATTGCCTCTCCACCTTTTGAAAGTTCCTCATTATTATCAGGTTCTCCAAGTTTCATAAGCTTATCTATTACTAAATCTAATTTTTCCTGTATCTTTTTTTTATCAGTTCTTTTAGTACTCATATTTTCTGTCCTTTCTATTTTGAACTAAAATGTAATCACTGTCTTTACCATAAATAACACTAATTACATTGCTTATCTGTTAAATAAATTATATCATCCACATTATTTTTATTTCTAAACTGATATTGCTTAGGTTTTAATTTTTTCATACAATATTGCACCTTATTTTTATAAGTTGATTTTTTTTTAATATTACGATAAAATTTTTTATATTCATTAATATTTATGGGGGAAGTTATGGAAAATAAAGATAATAAGCTGACATTTTTCGGAAAAATTCCAGGAATTTCTGTTGAACAGTTAATCCGTTACGGACAATTTGATATGAAAGTTAAGCATTTTCATACACAATATGAGATATTTTATATTATTGAGGGTGAAAGACAGTTCTTCTTTAATAATAGAAGTTACAATGCCTATGCCGGAGACCTTACAATTATTGATACTAATCTTGTACATACCACCCGCTCAATCGGACCTGACGATACAGGATATAACCGTGTAATCCTATATATTGACTATGAAAAGATGTGTGAATATGATAGTAAATATCCTGAACTTAAACTTGTAGATTTCTTTCATCATAATTATGGAATATATCATCTTGATGAAGAACAGCGCATATTATTTTTAAATCTGTACCATGATCTGCGCCACGAGCTTACAGATAAAAAAAATGGTTATAAAACAAGAACTGAAATAGACCTGTTACATTGGCTTAGCCGTTTTACACAGATAAAGACAGACAAGCTTTTAGTAGAAGCATCTGCCGGTAATGCAAAGGAGACCGCTGCAACCTCTGTAGCCGAATATATTGAAAAAAATTATATGAATACCATTTCACTTGATGAGTTGTCAGAAGAACTTTTCTTAAGCAAATACTATTTATGCCGTATTTTTAAGGAATATTCCGGATTTACCATCACAGAATATATTAATATATTCCGTATCAAAAAGGCTGTGCAGCTTCTTGAAAATACACAAGACAGCATATCAGAGGTTGCCTCAATTCTTGGCTATGACAGTGTCACATACTTTGAAAGAATATTTAAAAAATTTATGAATGTAACTCCTCTTAAATATAAAAAATCGCACCAAAGCATAACATTTGGTCATAAGGAATTGGAGCTTAATACACTGGATGATTCTGATTATCTGAAAAAATAGAGACTATGGCAGACCGCTTTATGTCAAAACACCTTAACACATGGAAATATTTGATATAGCAATACTGATATTTCTATGATATTATATTTTTATAGTTATCTATAACCTATTTTGCCCAGCTAATGTTATTAATAGGATTTTAAACGAATGGAGAATTTATTTGCATGAATAATAATGATATTAAAAAAAAGATACTTTCAAAACTATATGGAATATCTTATTATCTTGAGATGTTTATATCACTGCTTCTTATCGTAGTAATTATATTCTTATCTGTGAAGCTTGTAATTAATATTTTTGATATAAATTTTATGCTTTCCAATGAAGATGTATTTACATACTTTATGGAAAATGCCATGAGCCTTGCGGTTGGTGTTGAGCTTATCAAAATGTTATGTAAACACTCTGCTTCTACTGTAGTAGAAGTTCTTTTATTTGCAATAGCACGACAGATAATCGTATCACATTCTTCGGTTATGAATATGGTAGCAGGAGTATTATGTATCGTTGCATTGCTTGCTACGAGGAAATTCCTTTTCCTTCCGGATGATAAAGAGTAATTTTTGAAATCGGGCATGAATTAGAAAATAGCAGAATTGGAATATTTTATATGGGGTAAACGGATAATCACTAAGAATTTCTAAGTGCTTACCGTAATTCCCCATATAAAATATTCCAATTCTGCTATTTTTAATTTACATTTCAAAAATACTGGTTCTGGTGGCAGTATGGTTTATTATTAACAAAGCTGCCTTATCAGGTCGTGGACGGATATTATATCTGTTATTCTGTCTACATTGGCTCCACAGAATATTAGTCCGTTTTCTATATCTCCTTTTACCGCCTTAGTAAGTGCCTTTGTTATGCAATATGGTACCTTTGCGGGATTGCATTTTTCAAGGCAGTTATAGCATTTTGTAATTTTTTCATTCTGCATCTGTATTCTTTTGACAAAATTATTGTTAATGGCTCTGCCCGGCATACCTACAGGACTTTGTATTATTTTTATATCTTCTTTTTTGGCATTGATATATGCATTTTTATAATTATCATCTGCATCACATTCATATGTTGCAACAAAACGGCTTGCTATCTGTACACCGTCTGCACCAAGCTCTGTCATATGCATTATATCTTTCTTATCAAATATTCCTCCGGCTGCAATGACCGGTATATGTTTTTTATACTTTTCTTCATAGACTTTTTTTGCGCTGATTATATTTTTTAATTCATTGTCATAATCAATTGATTCTATGTCATTTAACTGTTCATTAGAATATCCTAAATGTCCGCCTGCAAGTGGTCCTTCCACAACTATAAAGTCGGCTGTTGTGTCATACTTTTTTGACCACTGCTTTAATATTATATTTAATGCTCGTTCAGATGATACAATTGGTGCAATATATGGCATATGCTTATGTATATTTTTATTTAGCGCCTCTCTTACAATACCCGGAAGTTCTGTTGGAAGACCAGCACCACATATTATTACATCTGCACCTGCCATAACTGATGCTTTAACATGATTCTTAAAATGCTTTAATGCCGTCATTATATTAACACCGACAAGACCGTTTCCATCTGCAATTTCCTTCGCTTTTTTTATATGTTTTTTTATTGCCCTTAAATTGCATTCATCCTGATTATTTTCAAAATCATCCTCATCATAGCCTATCTGTGCTGTTGATATAATTCCTATCGCCCCCTCCTTTGCAACTGCTCCTGCAAGGCGGCTTCTGCTTATACCAACGCCCATTCCTCCCTGAATAATAGGAATTTTAACTACAGTATCACCAATTTTTAACGTCTTCATATACATCTCCAATCTACAAATAAATACTGTATATGATTTCAATTTTCAAATTATGTATATAAAGCCGGTATTTATAATTATATTAATGCCAAATTTGAAAATTAATCTGTATATATAATATTTATTCATAACTTCCTGTTTATAATAGTTTGATTATCAAACATTTGTATAATAAAACATTTTGGTTTTTATGTCAAGCATATATAGTATTTAATACTACGTTGCACTTCCTGCAAACTGGGTCATATATAGTTCGTAATATTTTCCTTTTTGTGATAAAAGTCTGCTATGACTGCCTTTTTCTACTATTTTCCCATGATCTAATACTACTATTAGGTCTGCATCCTGAATTGTTGACAGTCTGTGTGCTATTATTAAGCTGGTTCTGTTTTTCATAAGATTAGTCATGGCATCCTGAATATGCTTTTCTGTTCTTGTATCTACGCTTGATGTCGCCTCATCAAGTATTAATATCTTTGGCTTTGCAAGGAATGCCCGTCCTATTGAAAGTAACTGCCTTTGTCCCTGTGATATATTGTGTCCTCCCTCTGACAGCTTCGTATCATATCCATCCTTCATCTGCATAATCATATTGTGACAGTTACTTAACGTGGCCGCCTCTATTATCTCTTTGTCTGTCGCATCCTCATTTGAATATTTTAAATTATTCTTAATCGTATCAGAAAAAAGTACTGTATCCTGTAAAACTATCGCCGTATTTTTTCTTAAGTTATTACAGTCTATATCTTTAATATCTACTCCATCTATTTTAATACTACCACTGTCAATATCATAAAATCTCATTAAAAGATTAACAACTGTTGTCTTTCCGCTTCCTGTTGCTCCTACCAGTGCTACCTTCTGACCTGCCTTTACTTCAAGATTAAAATCGGATAACACTTTCTTTCCTTCAACATAAGAAAAATTAACATGTTCAAATGATATAATACCATCAGAATTATCAATTACATTACTTCCGCTCTTATCTTCCGGTCTCTCATCCATAATATCAAATACTCTCTCTGCACTTGCCATGGCTGTCTGAATCTGTCCATATACCTGTGCAATCTCATCAATTGGTCTTCCAAACTGCTTTGCATAAACTATAAATGCTGATATGACACCAATGGATATCATTTTATTAATAGCAAAATATCCTCCAAAAGCCGCAATTATAACAAAACCTATATTATTAATAACATTCATCACAGGTCCCATGCTTCCGCCAAGAATTTCTGCAACAATACCTGTTTTTGTAAGCTCATCACTTGTTTTATTAAAATCAGCTTTCACCTCTGCCTGATGGTTATATGCCACAACTGTCTTATAGCCTGTAACCATCTCCTCTACTGTTCCATTAAGATTTCCCAGTATTATCTGTCTTCTGGTATAGAATCTTCTCATGGCACCTGACAGATATTTAGTTGCAATGATTGTAAGAATAACAGTCATACATGAAAGAATTGCAAGCTGCCAGCAGTACCACAGCATAATTATAACTGTGCCTGTAACTGTAAGCACACCGGATACCAATGAACTTAACGACTGTGATATTGTATTTGATATATTTTCTACATCATTTGTCATACGGCTCATTATATCACCATGCGAATGGTTATCTATATACTTTATTGGAAGATCTGCTATTTTATCAAATAAATCCTCTCTCATTCTTTTTACTATTCTCTGGCTTAGCTTTGCACTCAAAATTGACTGGCAAAGATTCCCTATACTGTTAATTCCATATAATATGAGCATGATAATAAGGATTACAGAAAGCCTGTTAAAATGTCTGTCCGTTATTACATCTATCGCCTTGCTTTGGAGTGCAGGTGTGAATACTGAACATGCCACAACAATAATTACAGCCACAATAAGTCCTGTAAGCATAAGCTTTTCTTTGCCAAAATACCTGCATAATCTTTTGAATGTCTTTTTTCCGTTCTTCGGCTTTTCAACTGCCTGACGTGAACGTGGTCCTCTCATTCCCGGCATCTTTACATTTATCTTTACCTGATTGTCTTTATTGTTACTCTGCATATGAAATGTCACCTCCCGTCTTTAACTGGGAATTATAAATGTCCTTATATACAGGGCTGTTTTTCAAAAGATTATCATGTGTATCACATGCCACTATTCTTCCATTTTCAATAATGGCAATACGGTCAGCATGTCTTACTGATGCAACTCTTTGTGCAACTATAATCTTTGTAAGCTTTTTGTATTCTTTATTAAGACTTTCATATAGCTGTGCCTCTGTCTTTAAATCCAAAGCACTTGTAGCATCATCCATTATGAGAATCTCTGCCTTTTTAACAACTGCCCTTGCAATTGATAACCTCTGCTTCTGCCCACCTGAAAGGCTCATTCCACGCTCTGCAACAACCGTATCAAATCCATCTTCTTTACCGCTTATAAATTCCTGTGCCTGTGCAATATCAGCTGCTTTTTTTATTTCAGAATCCGTGGCAGACATATTCCCCCATCTTATATTATCTTTTATTGTTGTTGTAAAAAGCTCACTGTATTGCAGTGTAATTGCAATCTTATCTCTTAATTTATCAAGCGGATACTCCCTTACATCCATTCCATCAACAAGAACACTGCCCTCTGTCACATCATAAAATCTTGGTATCAGATTGATAAATGTTGACTTTCCGCAGCCTGTAGCTCCAAGTATTGCAAATGTTTCTCCCGGATTAATATTAATATTAATATTTTTTAATATCTGCTCACCATTTCCATCAGGATAAGAAAATGATACATTTTTAAATTCCACACTTCCATCACATTCATACGACTCCTTATCTCCATCACAAATTGCAGGCTCACAATTAATTACCTCAAGAACTCTCCTGGCTGACGCATTGCCTCTTGAGGCTGTCTGGAATATCATTACCATTCTCATAACAGCATTAAGAATCTGTGAAATATATGTAATTGCTGCCATTACAACTCCCGGTGTCACACTGCCTGTCTTAACCTGTATTGAACCTATATATATAACCGATACAATGGCAATGCCTAGTATTATATTAAGCAGTGGCGACATATATGATAATACTGTAAGTATATGAAGCTGCATGTCTATAAGCTCTTTATTAGCCTTTCCAAATCTTTTTCTTTCATAATCTTCTTTTACATATGCCTTAATAACTCTGGCTCCTGATACATTTTCCTGCATTATTCCATTAACAGTATCAAGCCTTTTTTGAAGTATTCCAAAGCAGGGATTAATCTTATACAAAAAAAATATAATCATAATTATAACAACAGGAAGTGCACATGCAATAACAATACCAAAGCTTATATCAAGTCCCAGCATACATAAAATTCCGCCACCGAATAACAAGAATGTACGCACAAAACCTCTTATAGACATTGAAACAAGATTCTGAACCTGCGTTATATCATTAGTTACCCTTGTAATCAGCGATCCTGTGGAAAATCTGTCTGTCTGTTCAAATGATAAAGACATAATATTGCTAAAACAATCTTTTCTCAAATCATTACCAAGCTTCTGACTGCATGTGCTTGCAAATACTCCTGACATGACACCACACAGTCCCCCTGTAAATACAAGTCCTATCATCTTAATTCCTGTTGAAATCACAAGAGAAAGATTACCTACATTACCATTAGATATCCCTAACACACCATCATCGACTATAGTTTTCATCATTTGCGGCTGTATAAGATCCATTGTAACCTCTCCAATCATAAAAAGTGGAGCAAGAATTATAAAAAGCCAGTATTTTTTCAGATATTTTATCACTTCTTATACATCTCCTTTCCTGAAAATATATTAAAAAATCAGAGTCCGAGTATTCATTCACTCAGACTCTGATTAGTATTCCAGCCTCGGTAGCTTACGCACTTATAATTTATAATTTGTATTCAGTTTAGCACATATCATAATATGTTTCAATAAATAATAAAATATTTATTGCATGCAATTCATAATAATTATATATAATGCAAATATTGGGCAGGATTGTTTGAGTTCATAGCACATAACAATCTGTAGGTATCATAGTTGTGGACTTTTGACCCCAACATCATATAATTGTTGTAGATTGATATTGTGTATTAATTAATTGCAAAATAGAAATTATAATGTAATCATTATCTTTAATTTTCCAATATTCTGCCAATACTTAAACTGTGCTGTCTTTAACTTCATCTGTATAATATCATGTCCCGTATATATTCTTGATACACTGTGCATAGCCATATTGGCAATATTCCCCTTCTTATCATAGAATATCACCTTTACAATAGGACATCTTACCAATACATATGTCTCCTTAGAATAAGAGGCTTCACTATAAAGAGTGGCTGTATATGAGCCATTCTGTTCTTCTACCGATACTCTTGTCTGGCTTAAGGACAGACCAATCTGTGCTGCGGCATCAGCATCATATTCTATAATACCATTAAGATATGCCTCTACTCTTTCAGGCTCTATATCATAAAATTCCAAGGTATCAGGTACTTCCTCACTTGTTATAGCAGCTTCTGCTTCCTGTTCTTCAAGCTCCTTCTTTATCTGTTCTGTAAGCTCTTCCCTGTATTTTTCTTTATAATCATTAATTATATCCTGTTCTATCTTATCTCTTAATTCCTGTTCATTAACAGAACTGTCAGCCACTTTATATCTGTCTGCAAATACATTAAGAAATGTTTCTAATCTCTGATTGTCAAGGTCATACTTATCCATTATGGCACCGAGAGTCATTCCAAGATATGTATTGTTCTTATCTGCCGCAATTCTTTGCTTTAACATATCTATGGAATCTTTTCTTCTGTAATACACAGGAATGTCAGACATATCAGCCTGTGTATTTTCTGTATGTATACTTTCTGTATATACAGTTGGTGCAGGTGCAGCTTCTGTATGCATATCTGCATGAGTCACTGTCTGAATGTCATCATCTGAATCAGTATTGCTATATGAATATATAACATCTTCTTTATCATCTGTAATATGTATATCATCATTTACAACCGCTTCATCTATTTCCGGTATATTTGTATCTTCTTCATCACTATCCTCATAGCTTCCTCTTCCAAGGTCAAGATCTATATCCTTACCTGCTGATATATCAGCCATAGCACCTAATAACTCCCTGAAAGCATCAACTCCTGAAGTTTTTTTTGGTTCTTGTCTTTCACTTTCTTTCACTGGTGTATCAGAAGATATATCAGTCTGTCCCGGTACGCTGTCATAACCGGTATCTTTATTTATCTTTTGTTCCGGCTGCTTATATGAATCTTCTTTGTTGATTACCTCATTATTAATAATTCCCTTACCAAAAGCTTCATTATTAACAACTTCTTTATTAATGTCTGTCTGATTAACTGTTCCTTCATTATCAGTTACTTCTGGTTTTTCAGCCTTTGGCTGTGGTCTTTTAATTACACCTGCCACGCTTCCTGCGCTATAATTAGTTGAATATCTTTTTGCAAAGCTTGGAATATATCCGGTCTTTGCCTCTTCTTTTTTTACGGTATCTGACGCTTTATCTTCATGTCCCTGCCCATTATTTATAATCTCTTTTTTTATATCTTTCTTTGGCTGGCTGACTGTTGCAGTATATACGTTATCATCTTTTTCTATATCTTTTGCCTTTACAGTATTAATACTTTCTGTAGCTTCATTTACACCTGCAGCTGTTATATCATCCGTAGCTTTCTCTTCCTGTTCAATATCTGATTCTTTATATTCCAAAGGAGAGACGCCAACAAATGTCCATTTAGTGGATGATCTCTTCTGAAAACAGAGATTCATCTTTTTCTTATCATCAACGTCTATAACCGTAAATACCATATTGCAGCCTATTCTTGACTTAAATTCCTTACTGATAGTGACATTAACTCTTTTTAATTCAGTAAAAAATCTGCTGTTTTTCCCAAGAATAAAATCATCACTGCTTATATTACTTCCGCTTGCCTGATACATATATCCGTCACAGTCATATACCTGACATGCCTCTATCTTAATTCTGCAATTTGAATCTGCAAGAAGCTTAAATTCAAATGTTAAAATATTCTTATCCTTTAACTTTGTCTCACTTGATACATTTACATCAAATCTGTTATTTACGTTTCCCATATACTCACTCCTGAATATGTAATATATAAATTCATCTAATCGTAAATTCTATTATACATTTCTTTTAACATTTCTTTCAAGCATATTTAACTTAATTTTAAATTTTTTTTAATTTTATTAATTTTTCTTCCATCATTGGCTATTTGTTCTGTTCAGAAACAAATAGCCGGTTCATTTATAAATCTATGAAAAATAATAGCATAATCATTATTTTTCACATTATTCTTCCAATAAATCTGCCTGTGCCGCTGCAATACCATCTGCAAGTACCATAAGCTCAAAATGTGCATTATCAGGAATATCACCTGTATATGTCACCCCCTCTATAAGCTTATCCGTCACTTCTCCGGGTTTTAAGTATTCTTTGTAATAATAGTAACCATCATTATTATCATCTGTCAACTCCCTAAATTCCCAATTATCACTTTCTTCATTATAATCAAAAACCACCTTCTCCTTCATATCCATACAGACTGTCTGACCTGCAATACCCTCCTCTATATTTTTCTCACTGTAATCATATACAACAGATGGTATAAGTCTTACTCTTACACATGTATCTGTCGTTGGATAATCCTCTGATGTTATATTTTTTATGCTTACACTCTTTTGCTGTGTATTATGTTTTTTAGTAATTCTTAAATATTCATTATTAATATTATCTGCTCCTGTATTATACCGTCCTCTTTCCTTAACATCCATATCTTCATATACTGCTTCATTATTATCATAATCAGTTTCCACTATTCCGATATTTACAGCGGCAGAATCAAAATCATTAATTACAGTCTGTGTCTTTGTCTTAAGTAGTGCATAAGATACTCCGGCAGTAGTAGCTAAAAATAAAAAAATAACAGCCGCTGCCACTATATATCTGCATAATCTGCCATGAATATTACCTGATATCACTTTCTTCATTATCAAGGATTCCTTTCATATTATTGTTTCTGATGTCCGATTTTTTCAATATTTTTATTATGTCCGGTAAAAAAACAGAGGCAAATAATACAATAATCATAGCTGTAATCACATACTGTCCATTTAAGGTATTAAAATATCCTGCTATAATTCCTAAATATGGAATACTAAATATAACCTTTCCTACTATATTTTCATATGCAACCTGCCCTCCGTCCTTCACCTCATTGGCATCACCTTTTGTATTAAAAATATTATTCATAGAATCTTTTTCTATTACTCTGTGCGTAACCAGCGTATTCTCATTTATATGAAATGTTATAACATCACCAGTATTAATATCTTCTGCCGGTGTTTTCTTTACATAGACAAGACTTCCCACCGGATATTCAGGTTCCATGCTTCCTGACAATATCTTATACGTTCCAATCCCTGCTATATGCGGTGCATATAATAATAATGCAAGAAGAAGCATTAACAAAAGAAGAACATCCGTAAAGAGCTTTACTGCTTTTTTCAATTTATTTATCCCCCATTATCTTACAAACCCATTTCTTACTGATGATGAATCACATAACCAGTGTTTAGAATTATCCTTTACATTTTTAAATTCTATCTTTGCACTATCACCATCAGCCAATTCTTTATATCTGTTATTATCAAGTCCGAAAAATTCAATTTTTCCATTATTGTCTGTATTTAATTTCTTCCCTATAAACATATCCACACCTTCATTTTCATTAAAAGCATAATTATCGTCTATATCCTTACACATGTATAGCGGTGTCTGCTTTGTCTGTTCCGTTATAGTATAAAATCCCATTTTAAGACCTGTAATAATTGCTGTATCATCTGATACATCTGAATTGGCATCAAATGAAATTGTCTCATAAAATGTATTAACAAGTCTTCCCTTTGTATATCCACCATCCATCTTTACAGCTTCATACTGCTGTATCTTAAATACAAATGTCTCATTGGCATTGATTTTTTCATTGTCCGTATATCTTTCATTAATGTACTTAGTTATGTCTAACCTTCCACGTACAATCCTTATGTTATATACTGCATAATCACGTATATTCCCATCTGAATCTTTATCTTTATTATAAATTGTTCCATTGGCAATATTTCCAAGAGAATTGATACTACATTCATCAGTTTCACATACATCTGACAGATTATTATAAAATACTCTTACATAATAGTTGTATCCACTATCATGTTGTGCTCTATCAGTACTGATTTCCTGCATATCAGATAAATCCTTATCAATTAAAGTTTCATTGCCCTCCTTTGATACCTTTGACCATTGTATTGTATAATCATTCTCATCAGTTACTTTTCCATCTTCTCCTATATAATCTTCATAATTAAAAATATCTTTTAATTTTTGTGTCAGGCCTGTAGTATAATCACCATAAAATACGACCTCATTTACATCCTTTAATACTGGAATAACTTTGACATTGACATGTGGAACATTAAAGTTTTTCGTTGTATCCTTTACTGTTACATATGAATTCTCTACGTTAGCCGCAACATTATTACCACCTAAAAATGCTTCTTTTGCTTTAATCTTTATAACCTTTTCCCAGCCTGTGATAACCTCTGATGCATCATTATTACATCTAAAATCAAGCTCCTGATTATTCCATTCTATATATATAAGATTATATTCATAATCATATCCTATTCTTCCTGAATTAACATATATATCTTCGTTAGAATTATCAATTATATCCTTAGTTATAGCTCTTCCATTATCATCTAATATATTAAACCGGTTATCTATATAATCTCTTATTAACGCACCTGAAATAACTTCTTTATATACTTTATCAGATGTAACATCAAGTGTAATATCATATGTTCTGTTATCCCAGTCTGTAAGAATTACATTTTTTTCTACATTCCATTCATAATCTTCATGTGGCGGATCTATTGTTACTGTATCCGGTACTGTAAACTGCATATTACAGTTAGATTCATTACCGCCACGCTCCATATAAAGAACTGTTAAAGTGTGTTTAGTATCAGCATTTACAAGCTCCTTATTACCTGTGGTATAAAGTTCATCTGCTAACGGACCGACCCTCCACAAATCTACATCACCGCCACATTCCGCATGGATTCCACCAAGGTCTAATACAAGTTCTCCATCAAGAAAGACCCACAAATCATCATCTCCTGTAAACTTATACAGTAAATCCCCTGTATATCCATTTAATGTAAATGACAAATCATAACGCATGCCAAAGTAATAATTGGTTGAATTTTTACCATCTGCTGAAGCATAGCCTTTATCTAAGGTATTACTTTTTGCATTATTAAGCGGAAAGAAATTATCTCCGGCATATGTTACATCTCCATCCGGTGAAGTTACACTTTTAAGTGTATAAGTCATGCTATGATTACCATTGTCCTTTTTATCAAATGAAAGCTTATAATCATTAAGAATAGTTTTTCCCATCTTTATATCATCAGAAAATAAGCCGGGTTCATCAACATTAAACAAAACATTTTTATAATTATTCTTATCAAGTCCTGCAATTATTCCCGGTGAAGA
Source organism: uncultured Eubacterium sp. (assembly GCA_900545725.1). GTDB lineage: Bacteria > Bacillota > Clostridia > Lachnospirales > Lachnospiraceae > Lachnospira. Next base: position 4,465 of record URAI01000004.1, on the reverse strand, counting down.
ATTAGAATAAGTTTTCTCTTCCCCATTAAATGTTCCTGATGTCTTTGCAATTCCGTTATTATAATATATACAGGTGTTGACATCCAAGCCATTGACCATACATTTATGCCTGTTCTTACTGTAATTTTGTGAATAAGTACCGACAGTAAGCTTTGGCTTTCCATTATCCTTATAATTAGAAGCACAGTTAATACTTCTATCCGGATATTCCTTATATCTGAAACTGTACATATTCCCTGAATATGGTGCTACATTATAATCATAAAATGTACAATAACCCTCAAGCTTATCATCTGTATCTTCTGATTGTATATCTGTTGCCGCAGCCGTATCAGATGCTGCTAAGGTTGTAGAAAATGTCTTCCATGTCATTAACATACATAACAAAATACATACCATTAATGCAATATGCTTCTTATGATTTAATATAATTCTCATTCCAGCTCCTTTTTATACAGATTAAATATTTTTACACATTTATTTTCTCTATACTGTACTCAGATCTTATATTAATCCTTTGCTTATTAATTTCACCTTTTATTCTCTCTGCTATTGTACAGACATCTTCACGCTTCTTAGATGTTATAAGCACCAGAAACTGGACACTGCTGTATCTGCATACAACATCTCCTGACCTTAAAGACAATGTTATTATATCAAGTATTTTTTTTATACTGTCAGGTGAAATATATTCTTTAGCACAATTTTTTTTATATGACAGATAATTATTCAATGTAAATATTATTATATATACGTCCATACTGTGTCTTTTTGCACATCTTAATTCCAGTTCACAGCTTTTTTTAAACATACCATATTCACATACCAACGCTCCCTTATCAACAGCATCTTTTATAAGTTCTGCCTTTATCTTAGCGGTATCTTTTTGTACTTTATGTGAATCATTTAACAATTCATCATATATTGTACATAATTTTACAGATGGTTTTACATGAAGTCTGTCATATAGTAAATCTGTAAGCTTACAATAATGATTTACTGCCATATCACGTTTATTCTCATTTATCAATGCCTTAATATAATAATAATGTATATCTTCATCTAACTCATCAATACACAATGCCCTATGGCATACATTTTCCATCCTGGTAAAATTCCTGCTCTTATATAGGTCACAGGAAAGCTGTTTTATAATATTAAGATACATTGAATGATAATATGCATTAAGTGTAACAACCCAGTAATTATCACAAAACCTTGCAAAAAATTTCTCCTTATAATACCGTATTGCCCTTAATTCCATAGGAAGTCTTATATTAATATTTTCTTCGCCAAGTGCCTTACTGCACAGCTTTTCAAACTGCTCTGCATCAATGTCTGTCCGTATATCATTATTCCAGAAATAATATCCTCTGCCTGTCATTATAAAATCATATTCTCCAAGATATTTTCTTAGTACAGTACGTGACCTGTATACAAGGTTCTTTAGCGCATTGGCAGGATTGTCACTCTCATCATTCTCCCATAATGCTTCTGACAGTTCCTGAACTGACATATTATTTTTTCTGTGGCATATCATATAAGCCAGAAGCTTAGTTACCATGTCCGACTTTATTTTTTTCTCATTTAAGACCCTGTCATTATAAGTAATCTTAAAATCATCAAAAAATGTAACACTAATACAGTCCGTATCAGCATTTATGCCGCCCATATATTAACTGTTTATTTCTTTCTTATCATTTATATGGGAGATGGAATTATTTTTCTTACCTGACCTTATAATTACTGTATCTATTGCTATAATTCCCACACATAGAATTATAACTCCCACATAAAGACGTGTGTTATTATCATCCCCTGTCTGTACCCTGCTTTCTGAATTTATTATTTTATCAGGATTACTCTGACTTATAGTATTATCTCCCTGCGTAGCACTGATATTTAACCTTAGCTTTCCTGTTTTTTCCATATACGAATTATTAAAACTTAATCCATCTAATGTAACTACAAGCTTTATAACCGAATCTTCATCATTATTAAGAGTTGCCAATTTTACATCCTGCGTAAGAAATGTATCTGTCATATTATTTTCAGATGCATACTTCTTATAATCGCCACTACCTGTTATTCCATCATAAAAAGGTATATTTTCTCCATCTTTGTATAGCTGTATCCTATAAATGGCACATTGATCTGAATCCGGACTATCAGCAATATTATCTAGTATCTGACCGTTAATATAAAAATCCATCAGATATCCTGAACTATTGGATATGCGTATCTTAGCCTCTCTTGTTTCTGCTGGCTCCATATCTATGAATTGTGTATCATCCTCAATACATACAAAGCCCGTTGCACTTGAATCCAATGTAATAGATGTATCAGCACCATATGCATTGCATGGTCTGTGTATAACAATACATGGTATCAGATACGATATCATTATTATAGAAGTTATGATTTTTTTAACTTTCCTTTCTGAATCTGTCCTTATTAACATTTCCCCTCCTATTTATCAGACCAATTAACTGTCTTATTATCTGTACTGCCCTGAGTTATTGATATTATATTGCCTTCATTATCAAATTCTGCAATTACTCCCCACTCATTAAGCATTGCGGCCTTAGCTGCCGTTGTCTGCACTGCCTGTGCATCAAAATTAATCTTTACTGATAATCCGCTATATTTATTAGTATTTTCCATTATATTATCAAAAAGCGTAAAAGAATCCATGAATGCCGATGTCTTCTCACCGGGATTTAATATCCTTTTATAATATATATATTCACCCTCATTCAATGAATCCTGCGGTACAATCCAGTCGTCCTGATTAATAAGGTTAATTCCTATGTATTTACTCTCTATAAGTCCTGCCCTACAGGCTTTATCATCCTTAAGATTATTATTTATCCACGATTTGTCAATCTTTACCCTTACATACTGTGCTTTCTTTCCACAGTTTAGCGCAGATACCTTTTCATCTATTCTGTTATTTTTAATATCCTTTGATGAAAATATTATATTTCCATCGCCATCTGATACTCCACCATCAATATTTAACCTGATATCAAGTGATGATGTCTTTATCGTCTTATCAGTATGTACTACCGCATGATATGCAGCCATAGAAGCACCGGTAATTGTTCCTGTCACAATAATTACCAGTGCTGCAATGAATACCAGCTTCTTTTTCACGTCACTCCTCCATTCCTGCCAACGCTTTTTTGCGTGTGCATATTAATACAAAATGGGGCAAAAAAATTATCTGCCCCATTGTCATTACATTTAATATTATATTTTGGAAAAGTCACATATATGTCACAGAATAAAATTTTTTAACCCTTTACTACTGTAAGAAGCATCTTATACTTTGTGACTGCCTTTACAGCATGTGCTACACCTGCAGGAAGAACTATGCTTTGTCCCTTTGATACTTCATATTCTTTGTCTACTATTGTTATCTTAGCTGTTCCGTCTAATACTACGATTAATGCATCTCCCGGTGCTGAATGTGAACTTACTCCCTCGCCTGCATCAAATGCAAGAAGAGTCATGCCTACTCCCGGCTGCTGTGCAAGTGTAAGGCTTGATACCTGTCCTGCTTCATAGTCTAATACATCTGCGATTTCAAATGGTGTTGCATGTTCAACGTTTTTAATTAATTTCTCCATAGTTTTCTCCTTTTTGATTGAATTGGTTTCCAGTCTCTTTTTTATGGCTTTACTGCCTTTTTAGCTGAACTAACAGCCAAGTGTTATCTGAAGCATCTTAAAACCGTCTGCTCCTGATACTGCATGAAGTGTGTTTGCTGAAACCTTAAACACTTCACCTTCCTTAAGTCTTACTTCTTTTTCCTGTATATTTATTATAACTACTCCTTCGACACACATATATAATGTATCCCCGAAATAAGACTCTTCGCTTATATCTTCACCTTTATCAAAGGCAAACAGTGTCATCTGTAAATTATCAGATGACGTAAGCGCCATGCTTACTACTCTGTGAGGCTTTATGGATATCATGTCTTTTAAACTCTGTGGTTTTTCAACTGGCAGATTTCTTAATATGTCCATTGTTTATCCCTTCTTTCTACTACAATATATTTATGGTTAATATCTCTTACAGCCGGTAAGGAATTATCTATCTTGCTGCTTAAGCTGTACAATGATGTGGCAACCGGTATATCATCTTCGTTTCTTAAATACATAAATTATATGCATTTATTATAGATATTTGTATTTTGTTAATATATAATGATTTTATATTATTTTCTTATTATATTCTGTTGCTATAGCAATATTTTATACTAAATTATATATGCCTTTTTGACTATCTTTTTATATCTTCTCAAATGTCCGCAAAGCCTTATTTTATCGGCTCTACGGGCATTTTGCTTTTGTGGTAAACCTCACATATCTAGGTCTATCTTTTTATATTTTCGCTATCAAACGTGGTTAAAATCGTGGTAAATACTTCTATGCGATTAGACGCTGAACCTCTGATT
>URAI01000003.1 GCA_900545725.1 uncultured Eubacterium sp. | reverse complement strand
TATTTCTGGTTCTCTCTAATGGATATTCTCTTCCAGCCAAGATTTTTTCCTCCTATAAGTTTTAACATAGAAGCATATCTGGCAAAGCGCCAGAACAGATTCTTGAAATTAGAATCTGTAATGTGCGAATGCTTTGTTTGCTTCTGCCATCTTGTGCATATCTTCTTTTTTCTTTACAGATGCTCCTGTATTGTTGGAAGCGTCAAGAAGTTCTTTTGCAAGACGTTCTTCCATTGTTCTTTCTCCTCTTTTACGTGAGAAAGTTGTGATCCAACGAAGCGCTAATGCCTGTCTTCTATCTGGTCTAACGTCGATAGGCACCTGATATGTTGCTCCACCGATACGTCTAGCTTTTACTTCAAGAACTGGCATGATGTTGTTCATAGCTTCTTCGAATACTTCTAAAGCTGGTTTTCCAGCTTCTTCTTCGATACGGGCAAATGCTCCGTATACGATTTTCTGAGCAACTCCTTTTTTACCATCTAACATAATGTTGTTGATTAATTTTGTCACAACCTTATTGTTGTAAATAGGATCTGCTAATACGTCTCTTTTCGCAATATGTCCTTTACGTGGCACGGTTCTTCCCTCCTTAATAATCATTAATTCATCGGTACTCACAAATAATTTGTGTTTCGTGCTCGGTCTATATTAAACCTGCAACCTTAGGATTAATCTAACTCCGGCACTGTTCAAAATTATGTGAATAAATGTGTCATCGCTATATCTGCGTTACACTTTAATCTGCTTAAGCAGTTTTAATTACTTTGCGTCCTTCGGTCTCTTAGCACCATACTTAGAACGAGCCTGTCTTCTCTTAGCTACACCTGCTGTATCAAGTGTACCTCTTACGATGTGATATCTTGTACCTGGTAAATCCTTTACTCTACCACCTCTGATAAGAACAACGCTATGTTCCTGAAGATTATGACCTTCACCTGGAATGTATGATGTTACTTCAATACCGTTTGAAAGACGAACTCTGGCAATCTTTCTAAGAGCTGAGTTTGGCTTCTTAGGTGTTGCTGTCTTAACAGCTGTACATACACCTCTCTTCTGTGGTGCTGATACATCTGTAGCCTTCTTCTGAAGTGAGTTATATCCCTTCTGAAGAGCTGGAGCTGTAGACTTCTTTACTGTTGACTTTCTTCCCTGCTTTACTAACTGGTTAAATGTAGGCATTCCTTATTTCACCTCCCGGAATTAGAATAATAATCTGGTTGCACGCTCAGTAAATTCTGAACTTGTGTATGTGATACTTTATTATCTTTAATCACATACTTGTTTATTATATATGGTATATTTTTTTATGTCAAGATATTTTTTAGCTAATTACATTTTTAATTTTTAGGTTTATTACATTTTTTATATTTTTCACGTCAACTATGATTTTATTTATAATGAAATTTTATTATCCATTTATATCTTTCTCTACTGCAATGACTTTGAGGTATAAACCTTAATTATTTTATAATATTTACCTTGTTATTTTATATTAAAACTTTTTAAAATCTAACTAATAGCACATATTTAATTTTAATATCAATAAAAAATCCCTGCCCTCAACAACCGTCAGGCAGGGATTTAATTCATAATACTTATTATCAGATGATATCTGAATTAAGAATATTGAATATTATATTCACTTAAATGTTATTCTTCTGTAACATTTACAGTTTCATTGTCTTCTTCTGAAAGATTGATTTCATCATCTTCTGAAAAATCAAGTACTTCATCGTTATCGTCAGCATGTTCCTCTTCAATATCCATATTATCAGTATCAAGCTTGATATGCTGATAACGCGGCATACCTGTACCGGCTGGAATAAGCTTACCGATAATAACATTTTCCTTAAGACCAATAAGAGGATCGACCTTACCGTTAATAGCGGCATCAGTAAGAACCTTAGTAGTCTCCTGGAATGAAGCTGCTGAAAGGAATGAATTAGTTGCAAGTGAAGCCTTAGTAATACCAAGAATAATTGGTGTACCTGTTGCTATCTGCTTACCTTCTTCTTCAAGCTTTTCATTAACTTCTGTAAATTCTATTGTATCTACCTGTGAACCAGGGAGAAATTCTGAATCTCCTGCTGAATCAACAATAATCTTCTTAAGCATCTGACGAACAATAAGCTCAATATGCTTATCATTGATTTCAACACCCTGTACACGGTAAACCTTCTGAACTTCACGAATCATGTAATCCTGAACAGCTCTTACGCCAAGGATCCTTACAATATCATGAGGATTCTCTGAACCTTCTGTAATCTCTTCACCGGTAGCTACAATCTGACCTTCCTGAACCTTGACTCTTGTATCTCTTGATACAGGATAAGCCTTTGATTCACCTTCATCGTTAGTAATGACGATATCTGTCTTCTTCTCAGTCTTAGAGAAACTTACAGTACCACCAAATTCAGCAAGAACAGCAAGAGTCTTAGGCTTTCTTGCTTCAAAAAGTTCTTCTACTCTAGGAAGACCCTGTGTAATATTATCACCGGCAACACCACCAGTATGGAAAGTACGCATAGTAAGCTGTGTACCAGGTTCACCGATAGACTGTGCTGCGATAATACCAACTGCTTCACCAACCTGTACTGTCTGACCAGTTGCAAGGTTAGAACCATAACATTTAGCACACACACCGATATGTGAACGACATGTAAGAATTGTTCTTATCTTAACCTTCTCAACACCCGTTGCCACAATAGCCTTAGCTCTGGCAGGAGTAACAAGACGGTTAGCAGCAACTATTACTTCACCTGTCTCAGGATTGATAATATCCTCAGCGAGGAATCTTCCTGTAATACGCTCTTCAAGTGGTTCGAGTACATCGGCCTTAGCATCACTGTTAGCTGTCGCCTTATCATTAACAAAGTCTGATACATACATACCAGGAATTGCTCTGCCTACGCTACAGTCATTTTCACGAATGATAAGATCCTGTGATACATCAACAAGTCGTCTTGTAAGGTATCCTGAATCGGCTGTCTTAAGGGCTGTATCTGACATACCCTTACGTGCACCATGAGCTGAAATAAAGTATTCCAAAACGTCAAGACCCTCACGGAAATTAGACTTGATAGGAAGTTCAATTGTATGACCTGATGTATCAGCCATAAGTCCTCGCATACCGGCAAGCTGTTTAATCTGCTGGTTAGAACCACGGGCACCTGAATCCGCCATCATGAAGATGTTGTTATACTTATCAAGACCTGCAAGAAGGGCATCCTTTAACTCTTCATCTGTCTCCTGCCATACCTTGATAACATTCTTATATCTTTCTTCATCCGTTGAACGGCCTCTGTTATAGTTCTGTGCGATCTGTTCAACCTTCTTTTCTGCATCCGCAATAAGCTTCTTCTTGATTGGTGGCACTGTCATTTCTGAAATAGAAACAGTCATGGCAGCTCTTGTTGAGTATTTATAACCCATTGCCTTAATATCATCAAGAACTTCTGCTGTCTTAGTTGTACCATGTGTATTAATAACATGCTGTAAGATATCCTTAAGCTGCTTCTTTCCAACATGGAAATCAACTTCGAGTACGAATGTATTATCCGGATTAGTTCTGTCTACATATCCTAAATCCTGTGGAAGTATCTCATTAAAGATTAATCTTCCTAATGTAGATTCTGTGTTACCATATATTGTTTCTCCATTAGCATCCTTCTTCTCAACACGGACAAGAATCTTAGAATGGAGTGTTATTATCTTATTCTCGTAAGCTAAAAGAGCTTCATTGATACTCTTAAAGAACTTTCCTTCACCCTTGGCTCCCGGTCTTTCCTGTGTAAGGTAGTATATACCAAGTACCATATCCTGTGAAGGAACGGCAACAGGACCACCATCTGATGGCTTAAGTAAATTGTTAGGTGAAAGAAGCATAAATCTACACTCAGCCTGTGCTTCAACTGACAGAGGAAGATGGACAGCCATCTGGTCACCATCAAAATCGGCATTGAACGCTGTACATACAAGTGGATGAAGCTTAATAGCCTTACCTTCTACAAGGATAGGCTCGAATGCCTGAATACCAAGTCTGTGAAGTGTAGGAGCACGGTTAAGCATAACAGGATGTTCTCTGATAACATCTTCAAGTACATCCCATACACATGTCTCAAGATGTTCTACACTCTTCTTAGCTTTCTTAATATTATCTGCAAGACCACGTCTTACAAGTTCTCTCATTACAAATGGCTTGAAAAGTTCGATAGCCATTTCCTTAGGCAGACCACACTGATAAATCTTAAGTTCTGGTCCTACTACGATAACTGAACGTCCTGAGTAGTCAACTCGCTTACCTAAAAGGTTCTGACGGAAACGTCCCTGCTTACCTTTAAGTAAATCTGAAAGAGACTTTAATGCCCTGTTACCCGGTCCTGTTACCGGACGACCGTTTCTACGTCCGTTATCAATAAGTGCATCAACAGCTTCCTGTAACATTCTCTTCTCGTTACGGACAATGATTTCAGGTGCGCCAAGCTCCATAAGACGAGCAAGACGATTATTTCTGTTGATAATTCTTCTATATAAATCATTAAGATCTGATGTTGCAAATCTGCCACCATCAAGCTGTACCATAGGTCTTAAATCAGGTGGAATTACAGGAATTTCTGTAAGAATCATCCATTCAGGCTTAGTTCCTGCTGTAAGGAACGCATCCATAACTTCAATTCTCTTAACAAGTCTTGCTGCTTTCTGTGAAGTCGTTGTTGCAAGCTCTGCTTTAAGCTTTTCAAGCTCTGCTTCAAGATCAACACTTCTTAAGAGTTCAAGAATAGCCTCAGCACCCATTCCTACTCTGAATTCATCGCCATACTGGTCATATAATTCTCTATATTCCTGTTCTGATAATATCTTCTTAAATGGAATATCTGTTTCACCTGGATCTATTACAATATATGAAGCAAAATATAATACCTTTTCAAGGTTCTTAGGTCCGATGTCAAGGATTAAATCCATACGGCTAGGTATTCCCTTAAAGTACCAGATATGTGATACAGGAGCTGCCAAATGAATATGTCCCATACGGTCTCTACGAACACTCGCCTTAGTTACCTCAACACCACACTTATCGCAGACAATACCCTTATCCTTAATCTTCTTGTACTTACCACAGTGACATTCCCAGTCCTTGCTAGGTCCAAAAATTCTCTCACAGAACAAGCCGTCTTTTTCCGGCTTTAATGTTCTGTAATTGATTGTTTCTGGTTTTGTAACCTCACCATGTGACCATTCTAAGATATTCTCCGGAGAAGCAAGTTTAATCTGAATCTTATCAAACTTCATTGACTTATTTGATAAATCTTTCTTTGATTCTTCTGTCATTATAGTGCTCCCTTCTATTATTCCATAATATCTATGCTGCCATCACCATAATCATCCATATCATCTAATGAATCATTATCGTCATAATTGGCATCTTCAACATCCACAAAGCCTTCATCACCAACCGTCTGGATTGTAGATCCATTCTTAGCGTATTCAGCTTCATCGTCCTTACTGTTTCTTCTGTATCCGCCATCATCAAGCACTTTCTTGAAATCTGTAACCTCATATTCTGAGCTTTCAAGAAGACGAACTTCATTATTATCCTTATCAAGAACTCTTACATCAAGTGCAAGTGACTGAAGTTCCTTAAGAAGAACCTTGAATGATTCAGGAATACCAGGTTCAGGAATATTCTCACCCTTAATAATAGCTTCATAAGTCTTAACACGTCCTACAACATCATCAGACTTAACTGTAAGGATTTCCTGTAATGTATATGATGCACCATAAGCTTCAAGTGCCCAAACTTCCATTTCACCAAAACGCTGTCCACCGAACTGTGCTTTACCACCAAGTGGCTGCTGTGTTACAAGTGAGTAAGGACCTGTTGAACGTGCATGAATCTTATCATCAACAAGGTGATGTAACTTAAGATAGTGCATGAAACCGATTGTTACAGGACTATCAAAGTATTCGCCTGTACGTCCGTCACGAAGTCTTACCTTACCATCTCTTGCAATTGGAACACCCTTCCACTCTTCTCTATGTGCTCTGTTATCAGATAAATACTTAAACACATCAGGATCAAGTACATCCTTATATGCTGCGGTAAATGTTACCATATCAGAAGGATATTCTTCACCATCTTCTTCTGCTTTCTTTCTTTCTGCTTCAAGTTCCTCATCATCGAACGGATGGTTAGCATATGCATTAGCCATATCAAGTGTATCCATGATATCATGCTCATCTGCACCATCGAATACAGGAGTCGAAATATTAAAGCCTAATACCTTTGCAGCAAGACTTAAATGTATCTCTAATACCTGTCCGATATTCATTCGTGAAGGCACACCAAGAGGATTAAGTACGATATCAAGAGGACGACCATTAGGAAGGAATGGCATATCTTCTACAGGAAGAACTCTTGAAACGACACCCTTGTTACCATGACGTCCGGCCATCTTATCACCGACTGAAATCTTTCTCTTCTGTGCTATATATATACGAACTGACTTATTAACACCAGGCGCTAATTCATCGCCATTTTCTCTTGTAAATGTCTTAACAGCTACAACGATACCATATTCACCATGAGGTACTTTAAGTGATGTATCTCTTACTTCTCTTGCCTTTTCACCAAAGATAGCTCTTAAAAGTCTCTCTTCTGCTGTAAGCTCTGTTTCCCCCTTAGGCGTAACCTTACCTACAAGAATATCACCGGCACGTACTTCTGCACCGATACGGATAACACCATTCTCATCAAGATCCATAATAGAACCGCTGCTTGCTGATGGAATATCTCTAGTAATCTCTTCTGGTCCTAACTTAGTATCTCTTGCTTCTGTTTCATACTCCTCAAGATGAACTGATGTGTAAACATCATCTCTTACAAGTCTTTCACTAAGAAGAACGGCATCTTCGTAGTTATAACCTTCCCATGTCATGAAACCAATAAGTGGATTCTTACCTAATGCAATCTCACCATTCTGTGTTGATGGACCATCGGCAATTACATCTCCAACCTTAACTCTGTCACCCTTTAATACAATAGGCTTCTGGTTATAACAGTTACTCTGGTTACTTCTTACAAACTTAGTAAGTGTATATTCATGAATCTTGCCTTCATCGCTCTTAATAACAATTCTGTTAGATTCAGAAGATAATACAACACCATCTTCTTCTGCAACTACACATACACCTGAGTCAATAGCTGCCTTGTTCTCAATACCTGTACCAATTACAGGAGCTTCTGTTGTAAGAAGAGGCACTGCCTGACGCTGCATGTTAGAACCCATAAGTGCTCGGTTAGCATCATCATTCTGAAGGAATGGAATCATAGATGTAGCAACTGAGAATACCATCTTAGGAGATACGTCCATAAGGTCAATCATAGTCTTATCAAACTCTGATGTTTCCTCTCTGAAACGTCCTGAAACTGTATTCTTGATGAAATGTCCTTCTTCATCTATCTCGGCATTAGCCTGTGCTACATGATAATCATCCTCTTCATCTGCTGTGAAATATCTTACTTCATCAGTAACTCTTGGATTCTTAGGATCTGTCTTGTCAACAATTCTGTATGGGGCTTCAACGAAACCATATTCATTAATTCTTGCATAAGATGCAAGTGAGTTAATAAGACCGATGTTAGGTCCTTCAGGTGTCTCTACAGGACACATTCTTCCATAATGTGTATAGTGTACATCTCGAACTTCAAAACCGGCACGGTCTCTTGAAAGACCACCAGGTCCTAATGCTGAAAGACGTCTCTTATGGGTAAGCTCACTTAATGGATTATTCTGATCCATGAACTGTGAAAGCTGTGAACTACCAAAGAATTCCTTGATAGCTGCTGTTACAGGCTTGATATTAATAAGTGACTGTGGTGATATACCGCTTAAATCCTGAGTTGACATTCTCTCTCTTACAACTCTTTCCATTCTTGATATACCAATTCTGAACTGATTCTGTAAAAGTTCGCCGACAGCTCTTATACGTCTGTTACCGAGGTGATCAATATCATCCTTAGATCCCACACCATACTCAAGATGTAAATTATAGTTAATTGAAGCTAAAATATCTTCAACTGTTATATGTTTTGGAATTAAGTCAGCAATATTTTCTGAGATAGCTTTCTTAATATCTTCAAGTTCTGTATTATTAGCTAAGATATCTCTTAATACAGGGAAGAATACATGCTCTGTTACACCAAGCTTTTTAGCTTCCTGCTTATCAATATCAACCCACTTAGTGATATCAACAGCCATATTAGAAAGAACCTTAACCTTAACATTCTTTAATGTTCCGTCATTACCTCTGCATTCTACATCAAGAAATACTGCTGGAACGGCTGCATCCTGAATCTTAGTTGCAGTCTCTCTGTCAAGCTTATCTCCTGCACTTGCAAGTACTTCACCATTGCCATCTACAACATCCTCTGCAAGAATATGTCCGGCAATTCTGTTTCTGAATGAAAGCTTCTTATTAAACTTATATCTTCCGACTCTTGCAAGGTCATATCTTCTTGGATCAAAGAACATTCCTGAAATAAGTGATTCCGCACTATCTACTGATAACGGTTCACCTGGTCTTAACTTCTTATAAAGCTCTAAAAGACCTTCCTGTACATTAGTAGATGTATCCTTTTCCATAGTAGCAAGAAGCTTAGGCTCTTCACCGAACATATCAATAATCTCTGCATTAGAGCCAAAACCTAAAGCTCTGATAAGAACAGTTACAGGAACCTTTTTATTTCTATCAACCTTTACATAGAATACATTATTAGCATCTGTTTCATATTCAAGCCATGCACCTCTGTTAGGTATAACCTGACTGCTGTAAAGGAATATCTTTCCATACTTATCTTTCTGGATATCATAATATATACCAGGTGAACGTACCAACTGGCTGACAATTACTCTCTCTGCTCCATTGATTACAAATGTACCAGTCTTAGTCATAAGAGGAAGATCACCCATGAAAATCTCATGAGTTGTAATATCACCAGACTCCTTATTATGGAGCATTACTCTTACTTTAAGAGGAGCTGCATATGTTGCATCTCTTTCCTTACATTCTTCAATAGAATACTTGACTTCATCTTCGCACAATTTAAAGTCTATAAATGAAAGGTTAATTCTTCCATTGTAATCAGCGATTGGAGAGATGTCATCAAAAACTTCTTTTAAACCTTCATCCAAAAACCACTGGTAAGAATCTTTCTGAACTTCAATAAGGTTAGGCATTTCAAGAACTTCTTTCTGTCTTGAGTAACTCATTCTGATACTTTTGCCTGACTTTACCGGACGTATTCTGTTTTTCTCCATTGACGTTTCACCCCTTGTGTTTATTTTTATATAATATAATCAGTGTGAACTTATCACACATGCTTTGAAAATGCTTATTTTCAAAGTAAATAGTCCATAATATTTTATGAAATATTGTATGGACAGTTAATATGTCTGCCAAAAATAGGCATAAACATACCACAATAGTGCATTGTCCATAATATCATAGCTTTTTATGGATGTCAACACTATTTCTAAAATTATTCATATTATTACTATATTTTACATTACGCCAGACTTATAATATTAACCGCCTTGCAGGTAGGATTTGACTTTAAAAACACTCATTTCTTATTTGACCCGGACAATTTTAAAGCAGCTTCAAAATATCAAAAAATCGAGAATGGTTCACATTTCTTATTTAACATGAATACTTTTAAAGTCAAATCCTGATTAATATAATTAATATGAATATAAAGTAAACAATCCCTGATAAAAGGACATGCCATTTATCAGGGATGTATACTTACACTGCCTTTTTAATATATTGTTAAAAACAGTTAAATCTGTGCTAAATATGCAATAATTACTTAAGAGTAACCTTAGCTCCTTCAGCTTCGATCTTCTTCTGGATATCTTCAGCTTCTTCCTTAGAAACGCCTTCCTTAAGAACCTTAGGTGCTCCATCAACAACTTCCTTAGCTTCCTTTAAGCCAAGACCTGTTACTTCACGAACAACCTTGATAACCTTAACCTTGTTAGGACCTACTTCTGTAAGTTCAACGTCGAATTCGCTCTTTTCTTCTGCTGCTGCACCGCCTGCTGCTGCTGCAACTACAACACCTGCTGCTGCTGATACGCCAAATTCTTCTTCACATGCTTTAACTAAATCGTTTAATTCTAATACTGATAATCCCTTAATAACTTCAATGATTTCCTGTGTAGTCATTTTAAATTCTCCTTTTTAATAATATTGGGAAAACTTCCCTAAATTAATATATAGCTTCATAAGAAGCTGTTACAATAACATTGCAGATATTATTATGCAACTTCGCCGTTCTTTTCAGCGATCTGCTTAATAACACGAGCAAAGTTTGTAATAGGTGACTGCATACTGCCAAGTAACTTTGAAAGAAGCTCTTCTCTTGATGGAATAGTAGCAATTGTCTTGATACCATCAACATCATAGTAAGTTCCTTCAACAACACCACACTTAAGTTCAAGTGCATCAGCTGTCTTAGCAAAATTAGCTAAGATTCTAGCTGGAGCTGTAGCATCTTCCTTACAGATAGCAATAGCTGTTGGTCCTTCAAGCTGTTCTGTCATAGGCTCGAATTCTGTACCAGCGATAGCTCTCTTTACTAAAGTATTCTTATAAACCTTGTAAATTACTCCTGCTTCTCTTAACTGCTTACGAAGCTGTGTGTCCTGTTCAACAGTTAATCCACGATAATCTACTAAAACAACGCCCTTAGCGCCATTAATAGCAGCAGCGATTTCATCTACGATAGGCTGCTTAAGTTCTACCTTTGCCATGAATCAATTACCTCCTGTTAGATTACATTCCTTACGGAATAAAATTCTGCCTTCGATAAAATTGAATTTCATAGAGCAGGGTTTGTTCCACTAACTCAATAAAAAAGTCCTCCCATGCAAGACAGGAGGACTGAATAATTCATCATCATAATAATGCTAAAGCATTAATTAATGTTATATCCTCGGTAGGCGTTTGTCTTTAACCCTTGCGGGACCATACTGTCTTAGGCAAAATATAAATGTGATTACCACACTTGTGATAGTATACTATCATTATATATAGGTTGTCAACCATTTTTTATATTTTTTCAATATAAATTAGCCAATGTACTTAACTGTACTAACCTTAACACCAGGTCCCATTGTAGAAGTAATTACTACGCTTCTTAAATACTGTCCCTTAAGTGTTGATGGCTTAGCCTTAACGATTGCATCCATAATAGCCTGGAAGTTGTCTGATAACTGGTCTTCACTAAATGAAGCCTTACCAATTGGCACATGAATGATATTTGTCTTATCAAGTCTGTATTCAATCTTACCAGCCTTGATATCATTAACAGCTTTTGTTACATCCATTGTAACTGTACCAGCCTTAGGGTTTGGCATTAAGCCCTTAGGTCCGAGTACACGTCCTAAACGTCCAACGACACCCATCATATCAGGAGTAGCAACTACTACGTCAAAATCGAACCAGTTATCGTTCTGAATCTTTGGAATAAGTTCCTCAGCTCCAACGAAATCTGCACCTGCTGCTAAAGCTTCATCAGCCTTTGCACCCTTAGCAAATACTAAAACCTTAACTGTCTTACCTGTTCCGTGTGGAAGAACAACAGCACCTCTGATCTGCTGTTCAGCATGACGTCCATCACAACCTGTTCTGATATGAGCTTCAATAGTCTCATCAAACTTTGCAGTAGCGCACTTCTTTACAAGAGCACAAGCTTCTGCTGGATCATATAATGTTGAGCGGTCAATATTCTTGGCAGCTTCAACGTATTTCTTTCCTCTTTTCATTATAAAAAAACCTCCTAGTGGTAATATCGGAAGGGTATGACTTTCCTCCCACATATAAACAATTAAATTATCAAATTAGTCTTCTACAACGATACCCATACTTCTAGCAGTACCAGAAATCATTGAGACAGCTGCCTCGATTGATGCAGCATTTAAATCTGGCATCTTAAGTTCAGCGATCTTCTGAACTTCTGCCTTAGAGATTGTAGCAACCTTTGTCTTGTTAGGTACGCCTGAACCTGACTTTATGTTACAAGCTTTCTTAAGAAGTACAGCTGCCGGTGGAGTCTTTGTGATGAAGCTGAAGCTTCTATCAGCATAAACTGTGATAACTACAGGGATGATTAAGTCACCCTGATCAGCTGTCTTTGCGTTGAACTGCTTTGTAAATTCTACAATGTTAACACCATGCTGTCCAAGTGCTGGACCAACTGGTGGAGCCGGTGTAGCTTTGCCGGCAGGAATCTGTAATTTAATATATCCTGTTACTTTCTTTGCCATTTTAGGCACCTCCTAAATAAATTGTGGTAATTGGCGACTCACTATTCGTTCGTCTCCCACGTTCGCTTTATGCGAACATTTACATTAATCTCACATCTGTGAAACCTATCTCAACCGGTGTTTCACGGCCGAACATCTCAACATTAATTGTAAGACACTGCTTACTTTCATTAATGTCTGTAATCTCCCCAACTGTGTTCTCCCAGGCACCTGAAAGAATCATTACCTGGTCACCGACTTTACCGTCAAACTGTACTCGAACACCGTCAGATTCGTCTGAGCTTTCAAGTATAGATTCTGGAAGTTCAATTCCAAGTGATTTAATCTCAGCCGGAGTAAGTGGTACTGGCATTGATCCAGGACCAACAAAACCTGTAACGCCTCGTGTATTACGAACGATATACCATGTATCGTCGTTCATAATCATGTTGATAAGGACGTATCCAGGAAACATCTTCTTCTTAGCAGGCTTCTTAGTTCCGTTCTTTACTTCAACTACCGTCTCAAGTGGAACAATAACCTCTAACACCTGATCAGAAAGATCTCTGTTTTCAACTGTCTTTTGAATGTTTTCCTTAACCTTATTCTCATATCCTGAATAAGTATGAACAACATACCATTTTGCTTCGTCCATCTAATCACCTTTTCCTTACTTTACCAAGAATTCGATACCAAAGCGGACAACAAGGTCCACGATTGAAATGATAACACCGATTACAACCGATGATATCACAACTGCAGCAGTTTCCTTTGTAAGTGTCTTCTGGTCAGGCCAAATTATCTTAGCGAACTCAGCCTTCAAGCCTTTAAACCAGCTTTTTTTCTGTTTTTTTTCTTTAACAGTTTCACCCATAATATTAACCTCACTGTGACAAACTACTTAGTTTCCTTGTGTAATGTGTGTGATTTACAGAACTTACAATACTTCTTAGTTTCCATTCTGTCCGGATGAGTTTTCTTTTCCTTAGTCATGTTGTAATTACGCTGTTTACACTCAGTACATGCCAATGTTATCTTAACGCGCACAACTTCCACCTCCAATTTTTTAATATTTGTAGGTGTATAAATATCTTACAACAACAGGATTATATGCCTTATACAGGAGCTGTTATCCTGCATACCTGTGTCCCTTTCAAAGATATTTACACCAATTGGCTTTTTTTAGGCATAAAAAAAAGACCGCTTCCATAGCCGTTTTAATATATCATAGTTTCTCTGTGTAAGTCAACACTTTTCCTATACAATTTCATTTTAAGACAATTTTTTTATTTTTTTTACAATTTTATTTTACTTAAAAATTATTTTTGTTGATTTTAGCTAGTGACATTTTTACTGCAAAACTATATACTGTAACTATACAATCAGGTGTATATTAATAAAGAAACAACATATGCAAAAAGGATTTTGCATTTTACATAATACTAAGGACAAGGAGGTTACTGTTAATGATAAGCAATGTTTATTCTTATTATCTGTCACATTATGGTAATAAATATAATTCAAAATACGAATCACATACAAAAGCACAGCTTAAGACTATGTCTGGTAAGGTTATGAAGATTAACAGCCAGACTCCGGTCTACAAGCTCGATACATCCGAAGATGCACAAAAATATGCCATAGATCTTAAGGAAAATGCCAGAGAGCTTGTAATAATTGCCAATGACCTTACTGATAAGGATGGCTCTATTAATTACAGAAAGGCAGCCTCTTCAAGTGATCCTGAGGCTGTTGAAGCCGCTTATATAGGAAGTCCTGATGATGACTCAATTGAAGCACTTGATATTAATGTCTCTGAACTTGCCACTAACCAGATTAATATCAGCAATTTTCTTGCTCCTGATTCAAAACATATCGAAACCGGAAATTATTCCTTTGATGTTAATATTGGCAATCTTACATACGAGATTGAATTTGATGTTGATAAAAAAGAAACGACAAAAGATATACAGGATAAAATATCAAGACTTCTTAATAATTCCAATATTGGTCTTAATTGTGAGGTTGTTACCGATAGTACCGGCAACACAGCTTTATCAATCGAATCTGATACTACCGGTATAAGTAATACTAATAAGAATGTTATCTTCTCAATCAAAGCCAATGATGATGCTTATGATACTTATAGTGAAGATAATTCTGTATATGCAAGAAGTATGACATTAATTAACACCCTCGGACTTAACAGAGTATCACAATATCCTAAGAATGCTGAATTTTCCATCAATGGAGTTGAACATACATCGACTTCTAATGATATATCCATTAATAAGAAATTCGAGCTCTCATTTAACAAAACCACTGACGGTCAACCTGTAACTATCAGCCTGCAGACTGATAAAGACTCAATTACGGACAGTATAAATGAGCTTGTAACAGGATATAATCATTTACTATCTGTATCTAATAACAGCAACAATGATAAGTTTGCCGGAAACGCCAAGCTTCGTAAGGAATTTATTAATCTTGCAAAGACATACAGCTCACAGCTTAATCTTACAGGACTTAATGTAAATGAAGATGGTCATATAGATATTAATAAGGATACTATAACAAATGCGGCCGACAGTGGAACACTTAATGATATATTTGCCGGTCTGTCATCCTTTAAGGATGCCTTACAGGATAAAGCCGAAGATATTGTATTTAATCCCATGGATTACGTCAATAATAAGATAATTGCATATAAGAATCCTTTAAGGGTTGTCAATGACCCTTATAATCTGTCAGCATATACAGGAATGATGTTTAATGGATATATCTGATGATTATAATAACAAAGATATTACCAACTTATACCAATAATAACAGAACTTTAAAAATATACAGCCAATAAATACATCTTATAGATAACAGTACATAGATACCTCTTTTAAAAAATGCCTGTCAGCAGTAACATATACTGCTGGCAGGCATTAATAATATTATTAAGTGGTCAAAAACAGACTGTAAAACCAGCCTCTTATATTAAAAAACTTGCGCAATCCTCTTTGCCGTACAACTCCATGTATAATCCTTATTAAATAATTTATATGCATTATCCACAAGCTTGTATCTTTTTTCTTTATTTATCAACAATTCTTTTGATATCTCTACACAATTATTATAACCATCAGATTGGTACAGTCTGACACATTCTGATAATGGACCATCCGACTTATACACGCTGTAATCTGTTACTACTGCCGTCATATTTGCCATTCCAGCAAAGACCCTGTCATGTATCCCACTCTTAAAAAATGGAGAAGAATCCAGCATAACCGCATATTGAGCTATTTTTGAAGATGACATTGAAAATGTGACAGGTCTTTCCCATGTTATATAAGGACTGTCCGATTTATCATATCTGTCCCACCAGTCACCTAATACCGTTAGATGTGTGCCATTTTTTATAAATGCATCTGCAAGTTTTTCTCTATAAAAATTCCTAAGATACATCTCAACCGGATATACATAATTCATCAATTCTGTAAACGTATATACAGACTTCCCTGATGAATAATATCTGCAGCCATGCTCATTGTCTGCATTCTTTGTTTCAACAGATATATTATGTATCACATTCCCGGAATATATGCCACTATGAAAATCCAAACAGCTTGTACAATTAAGTACTGTCTCTAAAGCATTACACATTGTAATTGCCGTATTCTCTCTCATCATCTCAAGCATTGCTTTCATAATATCTGAAATGGCGCATCTGGCATCGGCATCATATCTTAACTTCTCGTTTTCACAAAGATAATCTGCTGACATTATCATATTCAGATATCCGGCAGGATTTCTATATGTTCCTGGAAATATTATATCATTTTTCTTATTATCATATTCCGTATATGCCATAGCTTTGTCAGAACTCAATACTGAAAAAATGACATTTTTAATATGTGGATAATATTCCTTTATATAATTACAATGGTTTCTGTCAACTAATACCACATTATAATTATTCAGTGTACACGACAACGTGCTATGATGATACAACGGATTATCAAGGATATAGTTATAAAATGGTGCATTTATATGGTCAAGATAATAGCTTCCATCATCTAAAACCATTCTTGGCAGACGTGAATTAAAATCTATAACAGCTCTATAATTCTTTCCAATAAAGCTCTCCAGCTTAAGTTCATCTGCCTGTATATGATTAATCTTACCCAAACCGCCTGCCATATCCAGTTCACATATCTGTGTATCAAATCCAAGCTGTTCAAATGCATCAGATAGTCTTGATATAAAAAATGCCGCACTGTTATAACACAGACTTCTCGTGGTAAACATCAAAATTGTATTATCTGTAGATATTGTATTCAAGACAATCTCCATTCTTCAAAATATCATATTAATATTCATAACAAGACATATTATCATCTAATTCAAATAATTAAAACTTTGCACTTGTAACTTACTCTTATGAATACATATATGTTACTGCTTAATCATTATATCCTCAATCTCATTAAAATCTAATGAACCATCCTCAAATCTAGGCAATGGTCTGTCAAGAAGTATAAGCTTTTGAATCTCCCATCTGAAACCTTTCTTCTCATTATATCTGTCAATCTTACGCTTCATTGTCTCATATCGGATATTCTTCTTAACAGGGACAACAACTGCTGTCAGTTTATCGTCACACAATCCAAGGAAACTCTCTGCAACTCCATTAATTGAAGTAACCTCTTCATTAACTACCTTACGGCATATCTTCTCACCTGTTGGCAGCAATAATATCCCGGCATTCCTTCTATCAAGAACAAGCCTTCCATCGTGGCTGAAATGTCCATAATCTCCAGTATGATATGCATTGTCTGTAATAACCTTATCATTAGTTATATCATCCTTATCATATCCTGCCATCACACACGGTCCGCTCACAAGAATCTCCCCATCCTTTGAAAGAGTCACTTCTGTTCCGTCATAAATATCATATGAACCATCCATGTGATTACTTATTGCAATACATCCTGAGCATTCTGTCATTCCATATATTGAATATACTTCATAATCCCTATCCTTAAGATATTCAAATAATCTGTAAGGGCATGTTGCACCACCAATTATAATAGTTCTCAATTCCTTATTAAATGCCTTAACCTTCTTAAGATACTTAATCATGGATGGTGTTCCCGGAAGTATTGTCGCATTATAATAATATGTGTCAGCATCAATATGTCTTAACCCACGTCCAACACATATACATGCTCCCTTTGTCAGGGGCCATAAAAGACTATACGCAAGTCCGAATATATGATGAAGCGGAGTCTGTGCAAGAACCCTGTCATCACTGTCACATTTACATCGGCTGCTTATGGCTTTTACCGTATTTAAAAGATTAGATGTTGTAAGAACTACCGCTTTATCAGATTCATCCGCAGTTGCTGTAAACAATAAGATATTACCCTCTCTTGTATTCTTATCATAATCCTGTATATCAACTTCATCATCATGATCTGCCCCTGCAATTATAATTGCATGTTCATCAGCAAGTATATATTGATTAGTCGATGATAATATATAATCTGTCTTAATCCTCTCTAAAAGGCTGCTTCTCTCATCATGTGGCAGAAAGAAATCTACAAGAATCGCATCCTTGCCTGCCATAACAATACCAAACAGATTAACAATCCATCTGTATGACGTCGGACCACATAACGCTATTCTCTTGCCCGCATACTGTTTAAGATGCATGGCTTTCTTTACAGCATCCTCCATAAAATTATTATAGGATACATCATATGTATCATATAATATTGCCGTCCTATCTTTATATTTATCTGCATTATCTGTTAATAATTTATAAAATGAAGTTATTTCCTGCATATTTTCCTCCATAAGTATTACCTGCACCGTATAAAAACGGCTTTTTATTTTTGGCTGATTTTACTTTATCTATAATTTTAGTGTATTAATGCTTTTTTTTCAATAATCTTTTTCTGACCATTTCTGGCAATTAGTTCTCTTTCTTCATCATGTTCAAAAATATCCCTTTTTAATGTTATTATACTCCATGAAGGATTGTATTAGCAAATTTAAAATCATTTTTAAATTTATATACCTATTATAAACGTATACTCTTAAAATACTATTCGATATACTCTTAAAATACAATTTGATATGTTGGAATTAAAAACAATATATGCTATTATTAATATATTGTTTTTAATTATCCAATGACTTTAAAATTCGATTTTTAACACCAGCTGCAACATCAGATATTTGGCTTGCGATTCCTCTGGTATTAAAAATTCCTGCGGAATGGAGATTAATATGAATAACCAACAGTTTTGCTTTATAATATGTTCAAATAATATTCAATACGAAACCGAATGTCTACGTTATATTAATAACTTAATAATTCCTGATGGTTTTTCCATTGATATAAAGGTTATACATAATGCACCTTCAATGACCCAGGGTTATAATAAAGGCATGCATTCTTCAGATGCTAAATATAAGATTTATATGCATCATGATGTATTTATTATTAACAGACATTTACTTTTCGATATATTAGAACAATTTAAAAATCCTGCAAATGGAATGATTGGTCTGGTTGGTTCTGAAAAACTTCCAAAGACTTGCATAATGTGGAATGGACACCGATATGGATGCCTATACTCAAACAGCATATATTCATCCTCATATAATAAACTTGAATTAACACGGTCAAGTCAAAAAGTAGAAGCCGTAGATGGAATTTTTATTGCAACACAATATGATATTCCATGGAGAGAAGATATTTTTCATAATTGGGATTTTTATGATATTTCCCAATCATTTGAATTCAGAAAAGCAGGTTACAATGTAATTATTCCACCTATGTCAGAGCCATGGTGTTTTCATGATAACGATATTCCTGACTATACTAATTACTATACTGCAAGAAAGTTATTTATGAAAGAATATTCTGACATGCTTAACTGATGTATAACAATATACTTATCTGGAAATGGAGACAAGCTATGATTAATAAAGATACAGAGGAATATGTTGAATCCTTAATACAACAACAGGAGAACTGGCAACAGACATATGGTAATGACCTTATTCTTCTCAGGAATTCAATCAATACTTTTTTGTCATATAATTCTTATACTGCCATTAATAATATGTGTTCCTTTTTTCAATACAAAAGTATTCTTAATCCTTTTCACTCTAAAAATGATATTGCATATTGCATCGTAGGAGTTGATATTTCTCTTAACGAATTTTCACACCCCTCTGATTCCCCATTATTCCTTTTAGATGTAAGCAGTATTGACGAACTAATACAAAAAATACGGCGCCATAAATTTCTTCTACTTAATATTGAATTTGACACTAACCAAAAAAATGCTCTTGAATGTATATGCCATGAATTAATAGAAAATACTTTATCCATTGCCGCTTTGTTATCACTTATAAAACATTCATCTATTAACAAAGCTTATACATTAGCTCTTATAACTGACAATTTAAAAAATACCGGTTACAGCGAAATTGCCGATACCCTGTATTCTCTTTCTTCGGGTATTAATTAAATATTACATTTGACATTGCAAAGCCATATAAATTAACGTACAATAATATACAAATAAAATCAGAATGGAGCATAAAATGAACGTATACATATACAGATATGGCAGCATATGTGAGCCAGACATTATTGATTCCTTAAAAAGACTTAATTGTTCAGTTTATGAAGAAACCGTAGAAGTTACCAACAAAAATCTCACACCATCAGAATGTGTAAAAATTGTATCTCCACAATTACTAAATAATAATTATTCATTTGTATTTACAATCAATTTCTTTCCATGGATGTCCGATTTATGCAAAATTATAAATATCCCTTATATTTCACTGATAGTTGACAGTCCATTAACTGAGCTATATTATGACTCTCTTGCCAATAATATTAACAGGGTATTTATGTTTGATAAAGAGATGTATAATGAATTTGTTCATATCAATCCATCACATATCTTTCATATACCACTGGCTGCCAATGTAATAAGAATACAGGATACAATTAATAATTCCTCAGAAGAAGTGAAGCAGAAGTATAAAAGTGATATATCTTTTATCGGTTCAACCTATCAGGAAAAATGTCTATTCAATACAATCAACCTGCCAGAACGTGAGATGGGTTATGCCAATGGTTTAATAGAGGCACAGCTTAAAGTATACGGATACAATTTTATTGCTGATTGTATAGACGATAACTTTATACAGACATTTTTAAAATATAACCCTCAGATATATAATACGTCCACCGGTTTTAAGCCTGATTATAAAAATATAATTGCCTTACAATACATTAGTGTGAAAGCTGCTGAACAGGAAAGAATCAGAACGCTAAAATATATGTCCGATTTATTCAATGTTGATATATATACCAGAAGTGATACTTCACATATGCCTAATGCTAATAACAAAGGATTTGCAAAATCACATGAGGAAATGCCACTTATATTTAATCAAAGCAAAATCAATCTTAACATAACAGCAAAATCTATACGTTCCGGATTATCACAAAGAATATTTGACGTATTAGCCAGTGGCGGATTCTTAATTACCAACTATCAGTCAGAAATACCTGAAATATTCGAAGATGGTAAAGATCTCGTTATGTATTCCGATATTAACCAGCTAAGAGACTTATGCTCATATTATCTTGAACATGAAGAAGAACGTATATCAATTGCACAGAATGGTTTTAACAAAGTTAAAGAATTACATAACTATGATATCAGAATGTTTCAGATAATAGAAAAAGCATTTGAACAGTCTGAATAAACACATAAATTTAGTCATAACAAAAACAGGAGTACATTTTGAAAATATTAATATTTGAACACAAGAATTTTGGAATTGAAGATGTCTGTGAAACATTTAACTCTTTTGGATATACATATAAGGTTATAAGCACAGAACTTATATATAACCGTATAAATAAAGACTTTAACCAGATATTTGAAAAAGAAATCTCCGATGAATATGATTGTGTATTTACCTTTAACTACAACCCTATTGTATCAACTAACTGTAACATACATAATATTCCATATATTTCCTATGTATATGACAGTCCTCTTATCACATTATACTCATGCACGATAATAAATCCATGCAATTAT
The DNA here is from genome assembly GCA_900545725.1 of uncultured Eubacterium sp. Classification (GTDB taxonomy): domain Bacteria; phylum Bacillota; class Clostridia; order Lachnospirales; family Lachnospiraceae; genus Lachnospira. The sequence continues at coordinate 51,178 of URAI01000003.1, read as the reverse complement.
GTATTTATATTTGATAAGATGCAATATAACGAATTAAAAAAAGCCGGTATCAATACCGTATATTATATGCCACTTGCTGTCAATAGCAAAAGACTTAAACGACAATTATCATCGTCCCTGAACATACACAGCAGTTATAGCTCTGATGTATCATTTGTCGGTTCTATGTATAATGAAAAACATAATCTGTTTGATAAATTTAAAACAACATCACCATACACACAGGGATATCTGGATGGTATCATGAAAGCACAGTTAAATGTATATGGCTATTATTTTATAGAGGAACTTTTAACAGATAATGTGTTAGAAGAGATGCGAAAAGCCGTTCCATTTACACCTAACAAAGATGGTGTGGAAACAGATACATATGTATATGCATACTATTTTATCGCACGAAAACTGGCTGCAATGGAGCGTTATGAACTGCTCTCAGCCCTTTCTGATAAATTCAATGTTGCCTTATATACATCTAATCCAACAGACAACATGCCATATATCGATAACAGGGGACCTGTAGATTATTACAATAATATGCCATATGTATTTGCGAACAGTAAAATCAACCTTAATATATCCCTGCGTTCAATACGTTCTGGAATACCTTTAAGATGTATGGATATTATGGGATGCGGAGGATTCCTGCTTTCTAACTATCAGGAAGATTTCTATGAACATTTCACGCCCGGACAGGATATGGTATTATATGACTCTAAGGACGACCTCATTAACAAATGCAGCTACTACCTGACGCATGAAAATGAAAGAAAACAAATTGCTGCAAATGGTCTTGGAAAGATAGAAGAAAATCACACTTATGATGTCAGACTTAATGAAATGTTTAATATTGTATTTAATTAATTTTAAAATTATTAAAAATATTGAGGACTGCTTATATTGATTGCAGTCCTCAATATATGTTAAAGATTATGTATATTTCCATATAATCTGTTCATAATATTTTTTATCCTGTACAGGTCCAGGAACAACATCTGGATCAACTTCATTATTATATCTACTTGGAATACTTATTCTAACATGACTTCCAGATAAATACCACATGTATTCCAAATCAATATGTCCAACGTCTACCGCCTGATATCCATTAATAACCAAATCATACGCAAGCACACCTGATGATGGACCAATTGCCAATAAAAATAAATCGTCTTTATTGCCATATTCAATACATGCATTTAATATATCATCATATCGGCTAAAAGAATCTTTTCCTGGTGCAATAATTCTCCTAAATGATAATGCATTATCAAAAAGATTATTTTCCACACCTAATCTCGTAAATTCTCCCTCTACTGAAATAACATTTCTATTATTCCATATCTTCTTAAGATTAGCTAATCTCTTAGCTGGATTTTCTGAGTCCTTATCATCCATCATCATATACCATCTGGTAATATAAGCATCTTCATAAACTCTGTTTTTATCCAATAGCTTTTCATGTCTTCTTCTTACATCTTCTGTCATATAGGCTCTTATTTCTGATTTTGATTCATTTGTATATATACTTAAATCTCCATAATTATTAGCTATCCCTATCATAAGCTTATCATTATTGGATTGTAATACCTGTAATAATCTTGCTGACAATCTGCTATCACATTGTTGAAAAGTCCACCTTGTCATTCCATCTATTATACTAAATTCGCCATCACCAAATCTGGCAAGTGATTTCCCATCGTTAACAATATTATTAATTGTATCTTCATGTGATTCAATCTTTGGAAAAAACATCCCATTGTTTTTATTCATGTAATCTACAATTTCATATTTCAGATTAGTACCTACTCCATCTATCATAATTCTTAACGCCGGAAGTACCCTTTCATTCATGTCCAATGTATTATTTTTTTGTAACGACAGGCACTCTTTAACTATGTTATACAAACTATCAATATCATTTTTCATCTTTTGCTGTTCTTTTTGAAAGTGTTCTAATATAGTTACTATTTGCTCAATATTCTCCATAACTTCTCCTAACTCGTAAAATAGCTATTTAGTTCTCACCTCAATCGCCTTCTTAAGCTTAGTAGAGCTTGTACTCTTAGTATATGGAAAAAATACCATTGTTGAGCCATTCTTCTCAAGCCATTCTTTTTCAGTAAGCCACGCCGGATCATTCTCATAATCACTTCCCGAAAACTGGACATCAAAATGATATATTTTAAACATATCTCTTGTTCCTGCAAAATCAAGCGGAAGCTTTACAGCCTCATCTACATATTTACAAGCTCTCACCATCTCAATACGTTCTTCAAATGGTACATATGGCTCTGCCTGTTTATTAAGCCTTACACCCTCATCAGACACAACACCTACAATAAGATAATTACATTGTTCCTTTGCACGTTTAAACATGTTTAAATGACCTATGTGGAATAAATCAAATACACCAGCTATGTAACCAACATTATATTGTTTTGACGTATCTGCATTATTATGTGTGTCTGATGTATCATCTGAAAAAGTATCTGTAATATTTTTCCCACTAATATTATCGTCATATGCGAACTTTTTATTACTATCCGAAATACGTTTAAGTACAGCTTCTCTCCTCTTATTAGGATAATCGTTGGCAGGATCATATATATGATAATCTGTAATTCCCATATTTCTTAATTGATTAGCAACACCATAATACTTCTTAATACATATAATAATGTGTCTTTGATTCTCAGGTATATCATTTAAAATATCCGGTGCTTTAACAGGTATCCCATCAATCTGAGTGTTCCATTTATCCTTGTTATTATCAATAATACAATAAATATTATAATCTCCGGCAAACGTATTCAAAAATCGTTGTGTAAATAATCCCGAACCAAATAATATCAGCTTTTTATTATCTGCCCTATCATCTAGACCATCAAATATATCTATAAATATTCTTCTATAGTCTTTCGCACTATAATTAATCATCTCTCTATTAGTATAGATATTTCTCTTATCACATCTTCTGGTTCTATAAAAAGGTTCAAGCGCTTTCTGATTTCTAAGTGTATCTGTAAATCTCGATGACATACGTGCATATATATCTTTACATTCACAAAGGCCATAACGTTCAAGCACTTCCGTCATTGGAATAAGCTGTTGAAATTCTTTATCAGTTCCATCATATATAATTGAAATTGAACGATATAACACAGCCTTAGCAGGACAATTTTCATAATAAAATTCCTGATCATAGTAAATAAATCTATCCTTTGGATTAGAAGCACTTTCATCATAAAAGCAATTAAGAGGCACCATATCTATATATCCCTTAGAAAGAATAACCCCCATATCTCTGCCATTTGCACTATTCTTATCCTTTTCAGATAATATGCCATTATGGTCTGATGAAGCTAATATAAGCTCATACATAGCATCTAATGCCTTGAAAAACTCATTCTTATCTTTTTTTGCCACTTCTTTTAATTTATTCATGGCAATAGGCTTATCTATATATGGCATAATAAAAGTATCGTTTTTTATATCTGATTCAACGACATTAATTCCATTATCCTTAAGATTATTAAGATTATATTTCAACTCTTTTAACTTCTTAACACCATCTGGATAAACTGCTTTCTTATATACGCTTTTAACTCCATCTTGTTCAATTATTCCTGTAACCAATGCATTTTCCTTACCTCTGTCAAGTGAAATCGTAGCATGAAGTGTACTGTCAAAACTGTTATCCATACTACATTCAATCAAAAATGCATTTGCCATAATATGAAACATATCATTTTTAATAAGGTCAGTATATAAATATTCTTCCTCAAGGAACACACTTTCAGGATAATTATATAAAGGAAAATATCTCATAGCAAGCTCTTCAACCGGCTTATATCCATCCGCATATATAAGCTGTGCCTCCTTTAAATCCGGCATTACAGAATAAAACTTATTATATCCAAAGCCATTACTTGCCAGCATATCATATAACTCTTTTTTAGAATAACATCTTCCCTTAATATCATTCTCATCCTGCTTAGTTATTCTCCTGTAATGTTCAATCCCATCAAAGCTGTGATTGGTATATGGATCCCGATCTCCGCAGAAATACTTAATTGCAAATCTGTTTTCTGCTCCAATAATAAGCCTTCCATCAGACTCTAATAAAAGCTTACATATTTCTAATAATCTTTTAACTTCCCTGCACTCTTCTAATATATCTATTCCTACTATGTAGTCATATTTCACACTATAATCAATGTCCGATTTATTCAATAAATCTTCACCAACATGAAATGTATCCACACAGCCTTTACTCTTTAAAAAATCTATAACTCCATCGTCAGGAATATCATTATATATATACATTATATGGCTATTGTTTTTAAAATTGTACCATACCAATGCACCCTTGGAAAATTCTGCTGTTAATTCATTACTGTCGTTATCTGCTGTTAGTAACATATTATTCCTCCGTGAATACTGTTTATATGACTTTTATAATATAAACTATAAATGTGCAAATTTAAAATATTGCACAAATTTATCCGTAATATAAAAACATTTATCACATAATTTGTTGTAATGTATTTAGGTCACGGATAAAAAGAGATTATTTTTGTGCATTTTCTATATTTGCTCATTTATAGATATAAATATAAAATCACTTCTATAAATCTGTTAATTTTTCAAAGTTCCTCCGAATAAACTTATACTTCTACCATGTCACACTTTTTAATATATTCTGTTTCTTAACAAATTGTTCTGATGCCATCCTTATTGAAAAATATACATCAAACTTTGCTTTAGCTATGTATTGTAATAACTAAAACAATCTTCAAGTATGTCCGCAATCCTCACACTTGCAAGTCCATCCCCATACGGATTTTTTGCCTGCGCCATCTTAGCATATTCTTTATCGTCCATTATCAATTTTTTAAAATTATTATATATATTCTCTTCATTAGTTCCTACAAGTCGCAGAGTCCCAGCTTCAATCCCCTCTTGACGTTCGGTTGTATCTCTCATAACAAGAACTGGTTTTCCAAGACTAGGAGCCTCTTCCTGAACCCCTCCACTATCTGTAAGAATAAGATAACTCTTCTTCATAAAATTATGAAAATCCATTACATCAAGCGGTTCTATAATATGTATTCTGTCACAATCCCCCAATTCTGCATCCGCTATCTGTCTGACTACAGGATTCATATGAATCGGATATATCGCCCTTATATCATCATGTTCTTCAACAATCCTTCTGATTGCCCTGAACATATTGTGCATAGGTTCACCAATATTCTCTCTACGATGTGCTGTAATCAATATCAGCCTGTTATTGCCAGCCCACTCCAATTCACTATGATAATAATCGTCTTTCACTGTAGTCTTTAATGCATCAATTACAGTATTCCCGGTAACATACACCTTTGATGGATTTTTACCCTCTTTTATAAGATTCTCCTTAGCACGTTCTGTAGGAGCAAAATTATACTCAGAAATAATGCTAACTGCCTGTCGGTTAAACTCCTCAGGATATGGAGAATATATGTCATATGTTCTGAGTCCAGCTTCAACATGTCCAACTGGAATCTGCATATAATAGCATGCAAGTGATGCTGCAAATGTTGTTGAAGTATCTCCATGAACTAGAACTATATCTGGTTTTACTTTTTCAACAGCATCCTTTATTCCATTCATTACATTAATAGTGATATCAAACAGTGTCTGTTTTTCCTTCATAATGTGCAAATCTATATCAGGTATAATATTAAAATCCATAAGCACCTGATCAAGCATCTGTCTATGCTGTCCAGTAACACACACAATCACATTATTATCTGGTCTCTTACACAATTCTAAAACCAATGGACACATCTTTATTGCTTCTGGTCTGGTTCCAAAAACAACCATTATATTTCTCATAACATCCCTCTCCCTAACAAATGGAATAAAAATTGTTAATTATATCATCACTTCCAATATAATTATTAATTTTATACTGATAAAGTATATTTTCCATAATTCTATATGTTTCATCTGCATTTGATGCAGATATAATTACAAGCATATTATCATCTTCATTATCTACCAGTTCAGATATATTGATAACTTCTATTCTGCCAATACACTGCATACCCGCATTACCAGACACAACAAAATTAGTTATCTTATCATAGACACCAATATTATACAGATGCCTCAATATATACTGTCCTCTTTTTCCAGCTCCATATATCACTATAGACTCTGCTTTTTCCAGAACAGCCTTATTGCTGTTCTTAATATCAATGGTGGACTTACAAAATTCTATAGGATTTTCTGCTATCTTTCTGTACCATTCTATTAAATATGGTTCATCCTCTATGTCTTTCCCATATTTTTCATAGTCTTTCAGAACATAACTCAAGAAATTTTCCTTTAATTCATCAGCAATTCTATAGTAATTTCCATAATTTCTAGCCAGTCTGTAATAATTACATTCCTTAACACTATCACTGCCGGCATTCTTATCTTTCAATATTCTTTCTATATAATCATATTCATTAGACATAGCAAGCACCTTTGCCTCACTCTTAATTGATGCCATAGGATTATCCTGTCTGTACATATAATACGACTTGCCAATCCACATAGCCCGGTCTGCAAATGTCATTGTCTGGAACCAGAAACCATTATCCTGATATGATGCCCCAGGCGTTTCATTAAATCTGATATTATGTTTTTTTAAAAAATCACTCTTATAAATCCCCGTCCATATATTCATCAGAAACTTATAAAACACATGCCTGTCATTGCCCATAAGTACTTTATCATAATATCCCTTAAGATAATCATAATGGACATTGTAAGAATAACCGATTCTCTCCCACCAGAAAACTGCATCTGACTTGACGAAATCCAGATTTGATTCTTTGGCAGCTTTATATAATTCCTCATACATTTCCGGCAGAATACAATCATCACTCTCAACAATTCCGATATACTCCCCATCAGCACAATCCATGCCAACATTCATTGAATTACCATATCCCGAATTTTTCTTGTGTATAACCTTAATTCTTGAATCCTTTTGTGAATAACTGTCTAATATAGCTCCACTGTCATCCGTAGAACCATCGTCAATACATATTATCTCAATTTCCTTTAATGTCTGATTCACAATGCTGTCCAGACATTTTGACAGATATTTTTCAACATTACATACCGGAACAATAATTGATATCTTTGGCATACAACACCATCCATTCTACAATAAATTATTTTCGCTAATAATCTTCATTAATACATTTTCAAGATGCTTTCTATCATACTTGGAAAAATAGTGATTAATGTGTTCTTTTCTATATTCAATATAATCATCTTCTGCCATTGTTTTATTGACAACATCTACTAAATCATCCCTGTTATCAACAAGTTCAACAATATTATTGATTTCCTGCCAGAATAGATTTTTCACATCCTTAGAGACCATCAGCCACACCATCTTCATGTTATCATTAAGAAATGTTGCTTCAAGTGTCGCCCCTGATTTTGCATCAATAATGGTTAAATCACCAATAAACATAAACTTGTCCAGACCATATTCCGGCTGCAAAACCATGTCCGAAATCTCATATAATTTATTCAGGTCATCCTTCTTACTGTCCAGTCTGTATGTACAATGATGTGGCTTTGTAACAATATAATACGTATCTTTCAGGCTCTTTAACTCATTATAATAAACCGGTATTGAACTATTTTCATCCCATGTTGGCAGATACGCTATAATTTTCTTTTCTGTCTTGATACCTAATTCCTCTCTCACCCGTTCCCGTGTCATATGGTTACCTGCAATGTCATAATACTTAGGATAGCCAATATCATATGCTCTGTCCGAATCAATATACCTACAGCATAATTCACGGTCAAACTGTCCATTAGACATCTTATAATCAAATCCGGCAGTACCTTCCTCTGATGCCCCAAATGCATTCTTTAATAATGAGCATCCATACTGAAGATTAATCTTAATTGTTTTCTTACTATATCTGGCAAGATTTCTGACTGCCTGGGTAGTAAATGCTATATCAGCATAGGCATCCCTCATTGTATGATATTCGAGATTTTTTTCATCTAATATTCCAACCGCCTTATCATAATCAAAATAATTACCTACAACATGAATACTTTCAGGCTCTGATACAAAATATGCATTAATCCCTCTAGTTCTAAATGCATCATAAAATGGAATAAAATGTTCTATTTCAAATGAATCAACAAGATAAAATTCAACCGTTACCGCACTAAAATCACATGCTCCGCCATATTTTTTTAAATAATCCCTGGCAATTTGTTTCATCCTAAACAGACGGCTTGCCTTATCCTTAAATATCTCTATGAATTTATCTGCTCCATAATGGTTTAATCCATAATATTCAAGATCATCATATACAAAATAATCATATATCCCTTTATTTTGGCATTGTTCTTCTATCTGCACTGTATTAATACTGGAAGCTGTTATTACAAGAATTTTGTCACTATACGATGCACAATACTCATCTAATGAAATAACTTTCTTCCCATACTTTTCAGTACATTCACCATTTTTTACAGAATTATCACAAAAAGCATACACATAATCTGAACCAATTATATCTAATGCCTCTTTGCCTATTTTACCTGCCCCAAATAATATAATATGTTCGTTTTCCATAGTACTCCTCTATGTCCACTCTGAATCCTCTTTATGTGAAACACCCCATTCTATTTTTTCAGATGCAAATGTATCACAATATCTGCAAAATGGAATTGGCTTACTAAGAAATTCCATTATCTCTTTTAAGCTCTCTGCCTTATATATATCTATATAATCATGTGATGACTGCTGAAATCTATCGCCAAATGCTTTATTAAAATGTCTTACCTTGGCAGCCTTTGGACAAGGATATAATTTTCCATGTTCAAGAACAGTACAGTTATTGGCATTAGAACAATGCAAAAACTGTTGAATCTCATTTTTATCTCCGCTCTCTGATATAACAGTATGATACCATCCATCGGCGGCATGACCAAAGATTTTATATTGTATACCATGCGCTATTACATTGTTTTTTATCTCTTCATAATCTAATTTAATAGGATATTGAGTTGGTGCAATTACAATATTGTACTGCTTACATGCTTTCCAGAAGTTCTCATCCATACGGTTTAAGAGTACACCATTAGTCACCAGATATATATTTCCATATGAAAAATAGTGTCTGACCAGCTCTACAATTCTTGTAATTTCAGGATGTAATAATGGTTCTCCTCCTAAAATATTTATATGATGAACCTCTCCATCTGACAACTCTGATAATCTTCTTAAATCCCTATCTAATTCATCTACATCTATGTATTCTTCGTCTGCTAATGGTGCAAAGCTACCACATGATTTACAATTAAGATTACAATGCTCCGTCACCTCAATATCAAAGAACAATGACGGTCTTGGCGTAATACGTGACATGAGTGCTCTATTAATATTAATTATTCTCTCATAATCAACTAAATTATCAGTATCTTTCATTCTATTTAATCCCTCCCTTTAAAATCCATGCATTAAATAATCCATCACTTGCACCTTCTTCATATGAAACATTCGAAATAATTTCTAAATCCATGCCATTATCCTTAGCAATATTACTAAAGAAATCATTATCAAACCACTGCTCCCAATTATCAATGTCAAGAGCACCAAGTTTCTCTTTATTCTTATCTATGACAATTATAATTCCGTCCGGTTTTGTTATACGTATAAGCTCTTTTAATGCATTATCAGTATATACAGCATGTTCAAGTGCCTCTGTCGTATAAGTAACGTCAAATGAATTATCTACATATGGTATATTAGTTAATATTCCTTGCTTTTTTTCTACATTTTCAGGAATATTCTTCATAACCTTTTCTGATAAATCTATCGCAAAATACTGTGCATCTGAAACATCTTCCAAAAGATTCTTTATATAGCAGCCCTTTCCACAACCAACATCAGCTATTTTCAATCCATTTCGTTTTAACCCCTTTATCTGGTTTAAAATAACCTGATATCTTCCATCATCTTTTGCCAAATTGCTCTTAAACAGCGGAGCCTGTGTCTCAAACTCTAATCTGCACTTATAATACAGTGCATCCAAGAAATATTTCACAGCCCAGCTTATCTCACTCTGTGGGAAATAATCAGGGCATTCCTTTCTATCAAATGGATTAGGATTATCTGTCATTGTATAACTGCCATACCAGCCACCAGATTCATTCTGAAGCTGCATTGCATATTCGAATGTTTTATTTCCTTTTTCAAGTTCTCCTAACTTATACCATGTGATAGCAAGCTGGAACATTCCTGTTGAACATGTCCATTCGACATCCTTATACGCAGGAATCATTCCATTATCATGCTGATATCTTTCCATATTATGCATGGCCTCTCTGGCTAAATCTGTCTGTCCTATATCACATAACGCTTCCATAACATATGCATAAAAATGTGATAAAAAGCCAAAACCTAATATATCTTCCCTATAGTTATCTATATAATATTTTGCCACCTTATCTGCCATATCAATATAATATCTATTATTGTATATATTACCCGCCTCTATTAATGGTGATAAACAATAAAGATGTATAAGCTCAGAGCATATTCCCGGTGTTCCCCATGCATCATTTGTTGGTGTTGTAAGTCTTCCCTCCTCATTAATATTCGATATAATCCATTCACAGCCAGCCTTAATGTTATCATCAACATCCATTCCAAGCTGCTTTGCCGCCAAAAGTCCCTTTAAAATCTGTGCTGTATCAAATACATAAGGTGCCTTTCCTTCTGTATCATACCATGCACCATCCTCATGCTGTATACTACAAAGCCATGTAGTATATGTTCTGGCAAGTTCACGTTCACCCCAGTTAATCAGCGTAGGGATATAATAACCAGTAACTTCTGGATATGATTCTGGCAATCTTGTATTATTAATGATTCCCTCTCCTTTAATTGAGTTATTATATATCCACTTTCTTGCTCTTTCACAACATTCAAGATAATTAATATCCTTATTCTGTGGTCTTTTAAGCTTAGTCACAATCTCCTGATATGTAGTAAATTCTTCAATGCCTGCATCTTTTAATTGTTTCATAACATCTAATGCAGCATTCTTTCCCACAGATACCACAATATCATAATCCTTATGTATTCTTATAAACTCTTCAAAACTTATAATTTCAACACCATTTTTAGTATTGCCAACATTATCTGCATTATTATCAACATAATATGCAACTTGTCCCTCATCAAATAACTCATATGCTGTATCTCCAATTTTTCCAGCACCAAATAATATCTTTCTTTTCATCATATGGTCTCCTTAACACAATTTTCTATAGCCTTAAACCAGCAAAATTCTGAGATTCCATTGTTTTTCAACTGTTCTGCTATTATCGATGCATAATTACTTCCAACAGCTATCACTATCTGGCTGTCTCTGTCACGACTCATATCATTGATATACCCCTCCAATGATACTATATCTATCCCCTGTAATTTCGCACCTATCCTGTCTTTACTGTTATCTATAATACACTCTATTCTTTCTTTTCCAAAATAAGCGATTGCTCTGTTGGCAATTATTCCCGCTCCAAAAATAACAATACTTTTATCATTATCTATCTTATCAGATGTCCTTACCCATTCATATCTGTTTACATCTTCATCTTTTTCCCAGAATTTGGCTGACAGAGATTCATAATCATCTGTATTCTGTGTTAACATTTCCAAGAAAAGCATTTCTTTATATTTTCCTGTTACATTTGATATTAAATATTCCATATGCCTTTTTCTTAATCGGTATAATTGCTTATTAATATCATTTTTTCTTGTCCCAGTCAGACTGCTGGCATGCATTCGGTATGTATACAGGTTTTTATTTAAATGTCCTACATTATACTGTTCACTTATTCTAATCCAATATTCATAATCCTCAACCAAAAACATATCCGGGTCATACTCCCCAACTTTGTCAAGGACTTCCCTGCGATACATAAAGCTGGCGCCTACGCAATCTGCACAAAGAAGCATCTCTGGTTCCAGACACTGCTCCCTTATAAAATTCAATGAAGCATCAACAAAATCCATATCTGAATATACCAGACCAATCTCAGGATTATGATCTAAATAACCTGATAACTCTTCCAATGCATCAGCTTTATACAGATTATCATCAGATGTCCATGTAAGATACTCACCTCTGGCTTCCCTGAATCCTGCATTCAATGACCTTGGTAGTTTTAAATTGCTACTGTTATCAACTATTCTTATACGACTGTCAGCATCTGCATAACTTTGCATAATATCCCTTGAGTTATCTGTTGAACAGTCATTTACAATTATCAATTCCCAATCCTTATATGTCTGTTGTATTACACTCTCTATTGACTGCCTAAGATATTTTTCACCATTATAAACAGGCATTATAACATTTATCATTGTTTATCTCCTACTTATGCTTTCTGCATATCTATCATTGCCTTAAATATTGCTATGTCATCCTTTGTTGTTATCTTAATATTCTTAGTTGACCCTTCTGAAAAATATAGTTTTTCCCCAACATCTGCCATAAGCGTATTAGCATATGAAGAACCATGAACGCCAATATTATTCTCAAATCCGTAATTATATACATTCAGTATTCTGCCATATCTATATGCCTGTGGTGTCTGAACAATTCTAAGCTTTTCTCTTGGTATATATTTATCAGTTGTCTCGTCATCATCCGTCTCGAATATCTGCTCATATACTGGGAATGCTGACACCCCATTGCCTTTTTCCACACATGTATCTATACATGATGATATGATATCTGCATCTACCATAGGACGTATTCCATCGTGTATAACAACTACATCATCCTTATTAAGCTTTCCTTTAAGGTTTTCAAGACCGATTTTAATTGATTCCTGACTGCTTGTTCCACCAGATATTATATACCTAAGTTTAGCAATGCCATACTGTTCAGCATATGCACGTAATATATCATGCCATCCATCAAGGCAGACAACCTCAATAGCATCTATATTTTTATGTTTTTGAAACTGTTCCAGTGTATATATAATTATAGGTTTATCATTAACATTTATAAATTGTTTTGGTATTCTGTTACCTGTTCGTGAACCCACACCACCAGCAATTATTATCGCTACATTCATAATCTACCTCATCATTCTTGCTTTCACTATATCTATAGTATAATCCAGTATCTCGTTACACCCAAAACATTCCTGCCATCCAAGCTTTTTCAATTTATTATTATCCAGCAATGCTTTAGTAGCAGTTGAAAATCCTGCTTTTTCTTTTTCATCCGGCAAGTCAAATACAACTTTTTTGCCAGCATGTGAAGCTATCATATCTGCCAGCTCACGCATATACCATTCTCCTGAATCTGTTGATATATTGTATGCATTGCCATTCTCGCCACTTAACATTATGAATAATACCGCGTATGCAGCCTGAAAAACATCTATGTATGAATATAATTGTTTTCCTTCACTCTTTAATACTATATCTTCATTATTAGCTGCATTTTTTATAAACTGTGCTATAGCCTTACTATCTCTCAATGACATTGTTGGTCCATAGACTCTGCATAATCTTGGTATGACAAAATCCAGATTATACTTTTTGCCATATGCCTGACATAATGCCTCTCCTGTTCTTTTGCTTTCAGGATAACCCGCCCTTAATGTATTACAGTTAATATAGCCATTATATGTCTCATCAAACCTCTCTATATCGCCTTTATTCTCTCCGTATATTTCAACAGATGATAAAAATACGAATCTCCTGCATCCATGCGATACAGCATATTCCAGTAAGTTATTAGTTCCTATGACATTAGCTGTGATTGTACCTATAGGGTCACCGCTATAATCAACTGGATGTGTATTGCTCGCCGCATGTATTATATAATCAACTGTTCCGGCTTCTGTCATTGCATTATTAATGTCATGTTGGATGAATTGAAAACCATCATCATCTTTGTATTCACTAAACATCTCTTCAGCATGGCTCTTATCTCTTCCAATACCAGTTACATTATACTGCGTGCCATATGTTCTGTTTGAATATAATAATATATCCGTTAAAACAGCACCTATCATTCCACTTACACCAGATATTAAAATATTACATTTTTCCCTTGGCATTCTGCTTTCTAAATTAGATGAAACTTTTTTAATATAATCCCAATATAAATTATCTTTTATCATAATTAATGTCCTGCTTTTATTTATTTTTTCTTGCAGTCAAAACCGCTTTTCTTAACTCTGGTTCAATTACTTCACCATATGGGAAAAACATATATCCATTAGCAAATGTTATATTAAATCCTCTCTGTTCAAAAAAATCATGTATTATATCTTCGTCTCCTGACTTATGATATGTACATACAACACATGTCATATCTATATCAGAATCAATAAGTTTTTCCATACCCTTTATGACATCTGTTTCTTTACCTTCAATATCCATCTTCACAATAATTTTATCTATATTTTTATTATTAAGAACAAGCGTGTCTATTGATACAGTATTTTCTGAATCTGACTCATCTAACCATTTTTCTATAATTGTAACTTTATCCTTATATGGCTCAAATGTGCATTTAAGTGCTTCAACCCATTCCTTATCACATTCCACCAGATATACATGCTTTAGCTTTTCTATAACCTGTAAAGCAAAAAATCCTTCCGCTGCTCCTCCATCAATAAAAATATCTGCATTATCAAAATCTAATTTATCTATGTTATAGCAATGTGGAGAATTAACATCCTGTTCCTTGCATAATGAACAAAGATATGCTTTGGCATCATTAGTTTCTTTATATACAGAACTTAGATAAATCTTTTTTCCTTGCCAAAACGAATATAATAATCCATTACCACTATCCTTGTACACTTCAAATATATCTAATGGATAATTATTACTTATTTGTCCACAAAAAACATCTAATTCATTTTCCTGCAAATATTGACATATATTATTTATTCCAACATTATCACTGTTCTTATATTTCTTTAGAATTTTGGTCTTAAAATTATTAAATACATATCCGAATTTTTTTATATATATTGGGTCTATCGATAAATTTTCAATTAACTGTTTAGTTATCTCTTCATAATAAACATCAGATGAAACAATTATATTATATTTATTTTCATAATGTGGTTGTTTGACTAATACATTCTTTCCATTTACTTCACAACTCTTACCTGTTTTTTTCTCATTATTATCCCAAATTTCTACAACCTCAAATTCATTATACTTATCCAGATAGTTAAAAATCCACTGTGCCCTTTTTCCTGTACCAAATATTATTACTTTCTCCACAATATATATCACTCCTTTATATGATTATTCTACATGTGCTATAATCTGCGTTTCATACCTATCATCATATATCTGTGTTTCAGGTATTCTATACCATGCCAGTTCAGACACACTTTTTCCCTCTATTACTATTCTCTCCGTTGCATGTCTTAAAAACCACTCATATTCATTATCCACCTGTCCAAAATCTATAGCCTGATATCCTTGCATCGCTAAATCATATGCTAATATAGTAGCTGTTGGTCCTAATGTAATTAATATCAAATCATCAGACATTGCTGACTCTATTGCCTTATTTAAAATTTTATCATACACACTATACGCATTTGTATCCGGACATAAAATTCTTTTTATTGAATGTACACCATCTAACAACCCATTGTTAACACCAGTCTTTGTATTTTCTCCTTCAATAATCAAGATATTTCTATCGCAGAACAGCTTTTTATATAAATTAAAAATTTCAGACGCATTTTTGTCTTTATCTTTATATATCATATATGGTCTCGATACATATGCATCATAATATTCCCTTGACAAATCCAGCAGACTCATATGCTCCTGTCTTTTTTCCTTAGTCATATATTGTCTTATTACATCTGCTGCCCTATCGTTATATTTATCTAAATTTCCATAATTATCAGCAATTGCGATGAGGATTTTCTCATTATCTGATTTTAAAATGCTTTCCAGTTTTTCTGCCATTTTAATATCATATTTTTGAAACCACGCTCTATTCTGGTTTAATATAATATCAAATTCTCCATCACCAAATCTGCATAAAGAACACTTTTTATCAATAATCTTCTCCAATAAATCTTTTGCAGGTCTTATCTTAACCGGAGATTTACCATATTCATATGGCGCATTGTCCACTTGTCGCTGTAAATTATCTATTTTTATTTTCAGAAGTATGTTTTCTTTCAAATATGAAGTATTATTAATAAATTCATACTGACTCAAATCATCATGCCAGTACCATATTAATTTATTCTCAATCCCTAAACTTTGAGCCTGCGACAATATCTGTTCTTTATAATACATAGCTGATATCAGGTAATAGTCAATATCCAGCTCTATTGATTTTTCTAATGAGTATATTCTATATTGATTTTCCCAAAGCCTATTCTGTTTCTCGTTGTTATTATCAACAAAGCCTTCAAAAAAACACTTATTCATCAATATATCTTTAAATATGTATGATGCATATTGTCCTGTTCCCCATATAACTATTTTTTTCATATGCGCTCCTTTATTACAGCTTCTGCATTATAATTCCATTATTACTGATACATTATATTATTGATATATCCCAGCCAAAGTATCTGGGAACAATGAAACAACTCTTCTCTTATCAATACCAGTCAGATACTTTTTTGTAATGTCTATTGCATTTGCCTTGTTAACGCCTAAAACTATATCTGCATCCTTATCAATATTAACTTTGTCTATCTGCATAACATCGAAACCATACAACTGTTTATGTCCGAATTTTTCAATGTCTGATATTAAAAAACCTTTAAAATTACTATTATCTCTACACAGATTCCAGTATATCTTTCTTGCCCAGACACCACATCCGTATATATAAAATCCTTCACTTTCATCTATGCTCTTTTTCATATCTTCAGTTGTAGTTTCCAGCTCAACATATGGGTTATCTTTTATATAAACCTTATCTACTACATACTCTGCTATCTGTTCTTTTGTAATTCTCACATCACAAAATCTCTGAATATAATCTATAATATTTTCAACCGGATAACAGTGCATATCACACAAATACTTGAGCGAATCCATTATATCATCCTGATTATCAGTATATTTTTTCAACACTTTTTTCTTAATCAATGGAATTCCATATTTCTTTATTGAAATACTAACACTTGTGTAAATATTGCAATTGTTCTCTGGCACATAAACGGAATATTTCTTTTTTTCTAACTGAGTCAGATAATAAAATAATCCTGTTTCAAACTGTGCATACACATCTTCCAGACAATGTGTATGTTCATCTATGTTATCCTGCCAATATTTAAAAAACTTATCATCCTGAATAATTGATTTGTTGAATGCAAGAAAATACGACTGGATAACAGGCATAAATGTCCAATCTACACCATTAATTCCCCACCAGTCACATTCTCTTTTTTCCATTGTATCAAATATATCTTTGAGCGGAATAAAAGGTCCTATGAACGTATCATTACACAATATTAATTCATCATATTGTCTTATTTCTTCAATTTTCAGATATTTAAATATTGCGAATTTGTAAGCTCCTGCATCATATCCGGCATTCTCTCTGACAACTACGTCTTTGCTATAAGTTTCAAGTGTTTTTTTGCTGTCATCTTCTATATTACTATTAACAACTATAACCAGCCTGTCAGAGTTTAATACCAGCTCGCCAAGCAGATATTCAACAGATTTATCAACTATACCTTTGCTGTCATAAAAACAAAAAATACATAATCTCTTCATATATTTTCCTCTTTACTCTAATCAGACCACTTTATTCTCTGTCCTCATAATTATTTCATCCTGCAGCTCTTTATCCAGCTTTACAAAATATGCACTATAGCCAGAAACTCTGACTACCAGACTACCATATTTCTCCGGTTCTTTCTGGGCCTTAATTAAGGTATCTTTACTTACAACGTTAAATTGTACCTCTAATCCGCCCTCATCAAAATAAGTTTCAATCAGATATCTTAATGCAATCAGATGATTCTGTTTTTCAAGAAACTGTGGTGTGAATTTCATATCTAAGACACCACCATTTCCCATATAATCCATTGAAATCTTATTGATTGAATTCATAACGGATGTCGGACCATTTTTATCCATTCCCTGAACTGGAGACAGTGAATTAGATAAAGATGTTCTGGCATACCTTCCATCACATGAAGCTGCTGTTTTCATGCCAAGCAATGTATGATGCATTACAGAATAGAATCCACACTGGAACTTTCCATTTCTATTGACAATATGCATATTGTGAACATGTGATGAAAACAATTCCATTAAATCCTTCATTTTATTATCAACATGGTCTATATCATTGCCATATTTATGACATTGAAGCATTTCCTGCCTCAGCCATTCATATCCCTCAAAATTCGCCGCTAATGCCTTCTTTATCTCTTCTATTGTTGTTGTCTTTTTTATATAAACTAATTCTTCAACAGCCTCAAGCGCATCAACCGTATTAGCCATTCCCACACAATTTATTGATAAATTATAATATTTTGTTCCGTTTTCTGTTATATCACTCGCATTTTCAATGCATCCTATTGTGATACTGCTTAAAAATGGAACCGGCCAGTGCTGTGTATATATAACTGATGCCATATCAATATATTCACCAACCCTGTCTATTGTGTATTTCAACTCTTCTTTGAACCACTCATATAATTCATCAAAAGTTGTAAACTCCTCAACAACATGATTTTCT
Organism: uncultured Eubacterium sp.; assembly: GCA_900545725.1. Classification (GTDB taxonomy): domain Bacteria; phylum Bacillota; class Clostridia; order Lachnospirales; family Lachnospiraceae; genus Lachnospira. The sequence continues at coordinate 32,366 of URAI01000003.1, read as the reverse complement.
TTTAAATGCCATTCTTTACCTGTCAGTGCACATTTTCCATTAAATAAAAGCAATTCTAAGATTTTAAGCCAGTTGATTCTTGCCTCTTCTGTATTAGAAAATTCTCTTCCACCTATTGTAATTTCAACACATCCAAGAGTCGAATAATCATAGGCATCTTCCAGTGATACCCCAGAATTGATTTTTGCCTTTACAGCAACATTGTCATTATAGAATGCCGGGAATCCCTGCCCTGACTTTACAAGCTTTAATGCTGTATTCCACACTCTGTCATCAAGCTTTGGATGAACTCTCAATGTAATCAAAGGAACATCTGCCTTCACTTTCATTGATGCTTCCATACATATTATTGTCATCTCATTGCTGCAATCATTTCCATATTGGTCACATCCGCCAATTGTCAGATTAGCGCATCTTTCTCCATAAGATTCAAATATTCTCCATAATGAGCATACTATATCAAGAGCTTCTTCTCTGGTTATTCTGCCAGCTTCTATATCTGATACATAGAACGGATTTAGTGACTGGTCTATCCTCATCCCCTGTGATGTTGCTCCGTTACCTTCAACACTACAGAAATCATGAGTAACCGCTATCAGTTGAATTGCTTCAAAAAAATCTGCTGGTGGATTATACGCAATATTCTTACATGCATCAGCCACTTTTAGATATTGGATTTTAGCATATTCATCCTTAGACTTCTGATATAATTTCAAAGTCTCATCTGAATAACGAATAATCTGTTTCTGTGCAGCAAGTAATACTATAAGTTCAGCTCGCAGAAACTCTTTTCGTTTATCATCTTTTTCATTCTGTAATAATTTATATGCTGTATTTATTCTGTTCTCAAATCCTTCTTTAAACAACAAATCAATTGATGCGCTTGTATGTCCACCAGACCATCTCTGTATAATACCAATTTCTTTTGCTATACTTATATCATTAAATAATTGCTCTCTGCCCGGATATTCCTCATGCATATATTGAATTTCTCTATCCAGCTGCTCTGCACACTGTGTATCTGACATAGTTATATGCAGTTTATTTGTTGCTACCTTAAGTGAATCATCAAAAACAACTGGCTGCATTAATAATTTTAATGCAAATGTGTATGCTTTCTTAATAATTACAGACTCTGAATTATACTCTTTGTCTATAATTCTGCTGATTAATCTGTTATTACTCTTTACTTCAAAAAAATAATCTCTTACATCCATGTGCATTCTTTACTCCTGCCAGATTACATTGCCACATATTTTTTTCATAACATCATAACACGTCTTCATATATCTGGAATCTGGTACTTTTACATCATCAAGCTGATAGTCATAACCCCATAACTTGTACTTACTAATTCCCATCATATGATATGGTATAAGTTCAATAATCTCAGCATGCTTATCAGCAAGAAATTCTCCTATGTGCTGTATCTCTTCTATCGTTATATTAATCTCTGGAATCACTGGTACACGAATCCAAAATCTTATATAAGAAGATGACATCCTGCTGATGTTATCTAATATCAATTTATTACTTACACCTGTACAATTAACATGTATGCTTTCCGTCACTGCCTTACAATCTGCTATTACTAAATCTGTATATGGCAATACCTGTTCTAAATCTGAATATCTATAATTCAGATCCGTTTCTATAGCTGTACTAATTTTATGTTCTTTGCATAATCTCAATAATTCTCTTACTTCATTTAACTGACATAATGGTTCTCCGCCAGATATTGTCACGCCGCCGCCTGATTTAGCATAGTATTTCTCATCTTTTATAATATCTTCTAAGATTTTTTCAACCGGTATATCTCTGGAATTAAAGATTTCAATTACACTTCCATCTTTACCAGGTTCAATTCGTTTCTTGTGCATTTCAAGATTTTCTGGATTATGACACCATTTACACCTCATATTACATCCAGCCAGAAATATAGTAGTTCTGATTCCCGGACCATCATCTAAACTAAATCGTTGTATATTAGTAATATACATACTATATCTTCCTATCTGCTATCTTATCATCTAACTCTTGCAATAATCTGTATGCATTATCCGTACATTCGAGGGTATTAATATCTGGAAATAAATCCACTATCTGTTCATCCTTAACATACATTCTGAGTGTATTTCTTATATTGTCATAATACAGATCATTATCGCTGCACACCAGATAATACATGTCCACATCTGTCATCTGCACGGCTTTTTCAAAGTTAAACACGTTCTTCTGGTCATACTTATAATTATCAACTATAAAAACCGGAGTAATATTATATACATTATCAAGCACCTGTTTAACTATATTTGTTATCTCTCCATTAGGATATAAAACAAACTTTCTTTTATTCTGCTTTATGCAGTCATCAAGCGTGCCAGTAATATATTCTTTATATAAATCAACATCTATCATAAGAATTCCCGCATCTTATCTCATAATCTCATAATACTCTTTTACAAATGGGAAAATATAGTTAGGTACATCATAATACTCTATATTCATGCTGTTCAAGTTATCTCTGATTTCCTCATCTGCTGCTGCTACAAGAATTAAGTTGTTATCACCTGCTATATCTGCCAAATGTACTACAGGAACACTACTATCTATTGTCTGGTTCGTGCTTCTATCATCCGAAACAATAACGCCATCAATTACAATGCCATTGCTTTCAAGGAAATATAGTAATGCTTTTCCTCTCTGTCCTGCTCCATATATATATTTCTTGTCTGACTCTTTACACTGTTTCATAACATCCTTAATCTCTGTTTTAATATTATCTTTTTTATTTATTGCTATCCTGTTAATATCAACCGCTTTTTTAAAGCTGTCCTGAATATCCTTATCAAAGTATTTATTAACAATATTTTCGTATACTTTAATCTGGCTGTCAGCAAAATAATGCCATGGCATACTTAAAGCATCAAATATATTCTTCTTCCATAAAGATGTTTTCTCTGGCATTGTAAATCCTACAATCTTTGAAAAGCCATCTGGTGTTTCAGCATAATACTTATTAGGTGATATACATAAATCAAATAAAACTTTTGTAGCAAATGCCCATCTGTTTTCCCCCTCGAACCAGAATGATGTATCATCTAATACAACAACAGCATTATCTGCCAAAAAAGGAATTGCTATTGCAAAATCCATCAGCTCACCCGGAAGATAGTGAGTCGTATCTAAAATGATAAAATCAATTTTTCCATCCTTTGCAATGTCTTCAATTACTTCTGGAAGAATCTTTCCCAGAATAAGTTTATGATTATCGATATTTTTCAGGTAAGGCTTTGCCTCATCGATCTGGAATCCACATTTTTTATCTGGATTAAAATGATATGTCTCAGATAAATCTACAGAATACATTTTTGTATCATTCAATCCCAGTTTTTGTAAACAGTTAAGAACAAGTACACTTGTACCACCACCAGAAACACCTAACTCTACTATCTTTTTAGGCTTATATTTTTTAATCAAACCACATATAAATCCATGTTCTGCTTCTGATAACTCAGATGCATTTGTTCCTATCTTCTCGTATATAGCTCTTGGCTCCATATAATTTACAATTGATTCCATAATGCTATTTCCTTTCATATGTATAATAATTAAATCAACGCCTTCTGTAATGCTGGCTCAACTTCGTCACTATTTTCTGGTGTGAATCCACGACACTTTTTACAGAAATTAGTATATCCCTTCTCTGTATATCCAAGTCTGAATTCTACAAGTTCCTTTTTCTTCTCTGGTATGAATTTTTCAAGATTATATGTTTCCTCTAAATCCTGCTCGCCAGCAATTCCTGCAACTGTTGCGTATGCCGCATAATTACAGCTATATATCTTGCCATCCCGTAATTCTTCCCATGACTGACTACAGCTATCTCTATGTTTTATCAGTTTTTCTTCTGGAAGCTTTGAATAATCTGTTGTATCTGGTGCCAGATCAATCCAGGACTCTGCTTTATTAATATAATATTTGATATTATACTCCTCAAGCTTCTCTATTAACTGGTCAAAACGGCAGTTAAATCTTGGAACCGCCTCTCTGTAATCATCTACAGTTATCTCAATATTGCATTTACTTAACTTTTCAAGTACTTCCTCTTTCGGTACAACTGTTCCATTAGTTACAGTTCTCAATGTTCCGATTTTATGTCCATAATTCTTATCAATATATTCTATCAAATCTGCTGTGTGCTTATATAGCATTGGTTCTCCACCACTGACATGAAACAGCATAATGTAATCCACACATGAGAAAAATAAATCCACATCTTTTGTAAGCTGTTCCCATTCTCTCACATAAAACTGCTTTGCATATGGATTAAAATTAAGACAATGCTTGCAGTTAAGATTGCATATTGTACTTGGTAAAAAAGATATGCTTGAAAAATATACCTTATCATACTTATACACGTTGTACACTGATATGAATTCTTCTATTAAAAAGTAATCCACATTATGTACTTTCCCTGATTTTAATAACTGTTCTACAGGCCTTACTCTTGCAATCTGCGACATTGTCAATATAATAGCCTCGTCTTCCTTTAAATTAATATCATTGAACGCATAACATGGTATCCCCTCTATTGTTGTTCCGATTTTATCAGCACTGTTATCTATGAAGCCAGCAATATTTATCTCATCCTTGAACATCGCCAGAAACTGATGTCCATAGTCTCCTGCTCCAAATAAATAATATCTGTTCTTTTTTTCTATATTTTTGTACATCTCATCATATTCATGGCCTTTATTTGTCCACTTCATCGGATACCTCTCCTTATTTCGTCTATCATTTTGCTTATGCCATCTTTCCAGTATATTGGTTTATAGTTAAGAATTCTTAACACTTCGCTCACGTCCGCTATACAGTCTGGCTCATTAGGTCTCATTGGTACAGCTCCTTTATTTACAACAGATTTCTTTTCTGTTTTCTCCCAGATAAAATCTATTAATTCACTTATACTTGGAGCTATTCCTGTACCAATATCAATTGAATTAAATCCACTGAATTCTCTATCTATAACTCCTATAATCAGATTAACAACATCATCAACCGCTATAATATCTCTAAGCTGTGTTCCATATGTTGTATTTACAACATCTCCACGAATCATCTTACTTATTGTAGATGGAATAAATCTATCCTGTGGTTCATCCGAGCCATAATACATCTGAACTTTCAAATCCATAAAATTAAGACCATATTTTTCAGTATAAAATCTGCCATACTCAGAGAATGAATTTTTAGAGAAACTATACAGGTTTAAATCCACTGGTAATGCAGTACCAACAGTAATAAATTTATTAACTTTGTTCTTTGCTGCAAGCTCCAGCACTTCTAGCGGAAACATCAGATTGGAATGAATCATATCTATATTAGCACATCTTCCATAATCGCAAACCATGTTAACTATGCAATCAATCCTTACGTCTGACAGCATATTATCAATATCCTGATATTTTGCATTCACAAAATTAATATTATCTTTTATATCATTAAGTCTTGATAAATCTGATTGTTCTCTAATTGTACTGAATACATGTGAATTTTTAAGCACCAACTGCTTTACTATCTTACTGCCTAAATATCCATTTCCACCTAAAACCAGTATATTCATCGCTATCCTTTTCTCTATTACATATAGATATATACCTGATAATCATAATTCTCATATATATCTTGCATTTGAACATGTTCTTTGATTATAGATTTAACCTGTGTAGCATTGTTCTGGTTTAATCCCAGAATAATTCCTGCACCATCCATATTGTCTTTGATATCATCATATACAAGTACTTTATATCCATCTATAAAATCTGGATTAGTTCCCTTCTTTGACACAATGAACCCATCTATCTTATGTCCATTATGTTCAACAATAGCCTGATATTTCATTCCAAAATATCCTGCACCATATATGTATACTTTTTCGTGTGAATTCAAAAAATCTACAAATTCTTTTTTCATTTTTTTCTGCTTTTGAACAACTTCATCTAAAGGTGTATCAGCTATCTTCTTCGCAGCAGCATAAGGAACCGAATATTCTATATACTCTTTCCATTTCTTTAGCTGTTCCATGTCAAAGTCTCCTCTTATACGCATATATTCGAGACCTTTTTCATCTATCAGTATATTGTTTTTATAGAAATAATCTTTAATATACTCTTTATATGTTTCATTAACCGGAAAACTATTTATGACATTGATAAAGCACTCATAAAATACATCAAAGAAATTATTCTGCCAGCCTATACCTATTTTATATTTTGACCTCTGAATTCCGTCTTCATCAAATATAGATATTCCTTTAAATTTTGGAGATTGTATAGCTGCCTCTGCATACAACCTGATGTAGGCAAATGACAAATACTTTGTGTTTTTATACCATATAGAAAGCTCATCCCATTTTATATATTCTAACGCTCTTGTACTGACTAATACACTTCCAAATAATGTATTATTTGCAGTGTTATATTTTACATATTCTTCCGCGTTATCCCATATCACATTCTGACGCTTTGCATATACAACTTCATTGAGCTTATCTGTGACAACAGTAATTAAATCACAATCATTTTCCAATTTGCTTACTTCATCAAAAATTTTATCTGAGAATCTGATACTATCTCCACTCACCCATACATAATCATATTTGTGGCTTCCAGTAAATTCTGAATATATATCATAAAGCTTTAATGCAGCCTGATCTGTTCCTTTGTATACATTTCCATCTGCATCATGGTACTCTTTAATCCTTTTATAATATATATTGTACGTTTTGTCATATGATTCAATGTATGACTTGACAACATCATTAGTACTTGAGTCGTATATATATACATCCATAGGACATATATTGTTAATCCTTGGAAAGTCTAAAAGTAGTTCTTTTATACACTCAAATCTATCTTTGGTTGGAATACATAATGCGATTTTTGCTCCTGCCATATTTTTCTCCTCTACCTGTATTGTAAAATTCCCTTGTATTTTGATATTCTCTCTGGATGAGCCTCATTTAATGATACATAATAATCTTCATACTTTCTCATTATATCTTGACAATATAACAATGTCTTGCTGTCTTTCTGTCTAAATGCCAGCTCTGCTACATTGCTGCTGTGATATGCCAGAAATCTTTTTACGTATCCAAGCACATCATCCTGTACATTATTCTTTTCAAACATATCAGTAACAATAAGATATGATTTTATCCAGTCTAATCTCTTTTTTAAATTCTCAGTGTGACATCCTGATTTATTTCTTTGATAATAATGATACATTCCTCTTGGAATATAGATTGATTTTTCACAATTCAAGGCAGCTTTTGCAAGATATATCACATCTCCACCTAACTGTATATTCTCATCAAATAACAGCATCTCTCCATTAGTTTCTGTGAGAACTTTCCTACTATATAGCTTATCCCACATATAAGCAAAGCCCTGATATGTATCTCTTTCATATATGTATCTCAATAATTTATCTCTATTAAAGACGCCTTTATCTACTGGTTTTAAGTTTATAGCCTCTTTTTCTTCATCATCATATGACTTAAACCAGCTTGCAGCAGCCATATCAGCATCATTCGCCTCTATTGCCTCAACAAGCGTCTCGTACATATCTTTTTCAATCCAGTCATCACAATCCATGAAGCCTATGTAATCACCAGTACTCTTTAACAATCCTGTATTTCTTGCTGAACTCTCTCCACCATTTTTTTTATGGATTATCACAAATCTTTCATCATCCAGATATTCATCTACAATTTTCTCTGACCCGTCTGTAGAGCCATCATCAACACATATTATCTCAAGGTTTGTATATGTCTGATTCTTTGCACTATCTAGACATTTTCTCAGATATGATACTGTATTATATACAGGAATTATTATTGATACTTTTTTCATGTCACATACCACCGTGTTTTATTATTGCTTCTGCCAGTTTCTCGCTTGCATTCCCATTAAACACAAGTCCGACTTTCTCATGGAATATATCAAGCCTGCTGTCATATTCATCCTGTCGGAATTTCATAATATCTTCTTCAAGCTGTTCATTATCACTAGCTATTGGAAATGGAAATTTCACATCCATCTTAGGTGTGAACTTCTTATTATTTCCCACATCATGCCTTGGGTCTGTGGCTATATTCCACATTAAAGCTCCTCTGTCTTTTGCATATTTTTCTATATCATCCGCGTATATAAATACAGGTATATGTGCGAAACCTGCCTCAAAACATGCACTTGAATAATCTGATATGTATGCGTCCATAGCTGCAAGTATCTCATACATATCATCCGCCTGACTCTCGTCAATAAGCCTGCTCTGTACATCTGGATTCTTATATTCGCTAAATGTTGGTGCTAACTGTGGATGAACCCTTATACACACATACCATTCCCCACCAAATTTTTTCTCGAGATTATCTATAAGTCTCTTAAAATCTATTGACCATATTTCAGAATAAACACTGCGGACACCATTCTTAGCACCTTCCCTGAATGTTGGTGCAAACATTATTACCTTTGCATCTTCTGGAAGATTATATTTCTTGTGAAATCTTTCTTTAAATTCGCTTCTGTCGCCATATAAGACATCACATCTCGGTGCTCCCGTCTTTAAATATGTTCCCTCATACACCAACGCCTTGTCAAAACTCTGCTCGCACCAGTCTGAATCAATAACCAGATCGTCAATCATATCTGAATCATTCTTGCTTACCAGATATGCCATCTCTGAGAATCCTTTGCCTCGCAGTAATCCAGTGCATTTAATTCCTATTGTGTAATGGTTTACATTAAGATAATATTGTCCATTACGCTTGCATGTTCCAAATGGTTTTCTATAATTATCAATCCACACTTTAGATCTTGTCAGCCAGTATGCCCTACTCCACAATGTATTAGGCACTTTATGGATATACTCAGGAAATTCTTTGTCCACATCATTAACAAACCATACAAACTCGTATTTTGGATTCATCTCATGCAGTTTTTTCACAAGCGGTTTTGCATTGCATCCGAATCCACCTTTTCCCTCAAATGTACATACACTTATAAGATTCTTCTTAATCGGAAATACTCTGCATATATGAAAACATAATTTTTCCCGAAATGCTTTTCTGCATCTTTTCTTTATATATTTAATTTCTTTTGGGTCTGTTGCAACTGTATGTTCCACTTCTTTTCCTTTCACTTTATAAATACTATATTTCCAGCTCTATCTCTTTCCCACCAACAAAATCATTATCAAAATAAAAACCTTTAAGAATATCTCTTAATACATTTTACATATTCCATTTAACATATTACGATATCTTTCAGTAAGTACACATTCCATTTACATAACCTCTTCCACACAAAAATAAAGCCCTGCATACAAATGCAGGGCTTATACACTAATCGTAATATTAACTCTATTAACAATTCTATGATATATTAAAGCGACTCCATTCGCAAAGCAACGGTAAATCAAAACATTTACACGTTTATAATTCCTAATTATATAAAATATATCGACATATTTTATCTTTTCTTAACCTTTAATACACATTCTAACTCAATCCATTCTGCTCAAGATATTCTTTCTGTACCTTAAAGAATGGATAGTCATGTGCGATTACCATTGGCACGCACTCCATATAGTTCCCATAATAAGCTGTTAATATCTTATCATATCCACAGGGAACATTGATTTTAAGACCATTATACTCCATTTTTATAATATTATCAAACCAATGTTTATCATATCGGAATCCATAATCTCCCTGGACAACTCTTGGCAGAAGAGTAAGTTCATCACATTCCTCTTCATTGAACATCGAAGCTATTCTTTCATCAAGTCTTAGAAGCTGATTTCTTAATGTGTTATCTCTTATAAGCTTAACACTGCACAATTCTTCTACAGCACATACATACTGTTCAAGTTCTGCACTCTGCTCATATTCTTCATATCTTTGTGCAAGGTCATATACCATTTCATACATATTTATCATAAGTTCTGCCAGTTCCTTATCTCTTGGTACATAATCCAACATATATATATCTATACCTACAACATACGGACAATCATAAAATTCTTTCTGTATGCCATGAGGCACCGGAACACTCTTATAATTAGTCACACTGCTCCAGGGCTGTCTGTGTGTATCAATGGTATAACAACTGTTCAGACAATATCCTGATGGAAGTTCCTCTTTAAGGCACTCTATAAGTTTCATATAATCATTTCTCTTAAGACATATATCTATATCATCATCCCACGGAATAAAACCCTTATGCCTTACAGTTCCAAGCAGTGTTCCATAATCTGCATAATACGTTATATTGTGTCTTTCACATATTTCTATAACTTTCTCTAATACCTTAACCTCTGCTGCCATACTCTCTTCATCTCTTCTGACACATTAAAGTCACATATAACTTCTTCCTTTAATGTTTCTTCGCATATATATCCCGCTCTTAAATCCATTCTATATTACCATCCATACATATTGCAAACTCTGTATTTTATACATGTTTATAGTATCGGTTTATATAAGTTTTTACTTAACATTGTGCAATTTTCTGACCTGATTATTTATTAAAATCTGTTGAAATCTTTTATTTTTTATAAGATAATAAAATATATTAATTTTGTTTCCAAATAATTAAATGAATAATCAATAGTCCCTATAATTAACAATGAAACACATAATTCAGGAGATACACATGTTAAATATACCATCAGATTACTACTGCGGCGAAACACGCTGCGATTTTTTTATTGAAGAAAAAATGAAAAGAGCCTGGGCTGCCCAGATTGAAGTCCTTGAAGAAATCAAAAGAATATGTCATAAACACAACATCCCATTCTTTGCTGACTGGGGAACTCTGCTGGGTGCTATCCGCCACCACGGATTTATTCCATGGGATGACGATCTTGATATAGGAATGCTGCGTAACGACTATAACCGTTTCCTAAATGTAGCTGACAGCGAACTTTCAGGCTTTTATACATTAAAAAGTCTTTATAATAATCCTATGCATGACAATGTAAAGGCAAGGATTATCACCGGTCAGTTTATGAATTTTTCAAAAGAATACCTTGAACAATTTCACGGATGTCCATATGTTGTAGGAATAGATATCTTTCCAATTGACTATATTCCAAAAGATAAGAATAAAATGAAACAGCAGCTTGAATACATTAATCTGATTCTCACTGCTGCCTCAAGTATCCCTGATAAGCCTCCTTATGATGACAATATTATTGAACTCGCTTCAAAACTTGAACTTATGTTTAATGTCAGCTTCAACAAAGAAAATAATCTTTTTCATGAACTTAAAAAACTTTTAGACATGGTATCACAGATGTATACTGCAGCCGACTCTAATGAAGTATGTTCAATGATTGACCTTGCCGGCGGGTGGGATTATCACATACCTATAGATGCTTACAATACTTCCATTAATATGCCTTTTGAATACACATCAATTCCAATACCCTGTGGATACGACCATATTTTAAAGACAAAATATGGCGATGATTATATGACACCTGTTCAATGCCAAGGTTCACATGATTATCCATTTTATAAAAAACAGGAGCAGGCTTTAAAAGAAGTCATTGAAAAAGAATATAATCTTGCTCTTTCCGATAACGACTTTGATATGCTCTTAACTGAAAAACTCAGTACTTCTATATAACATATAAAACAGCTATGAATATAGTATATAACCACACTTCCTGTACATACGATATTCATAGCTGTTTTATTTTTGACAGTCAGTCAACTGATAATCTGTTAAATGAATAAACCTTTATTATACTAATTTTTATTTTATATTAAGATACAGTTCAGGAACATTAGTAATTACATCTGTAACTCCGTATGCCTTAAATCTGTCAAAATGAACATCTCTAAGTTCTCTGCCATCCTTATAGAAGGGCTCGTTAAAGTTCCACGCTCTTATATTCTTTCCCCTCATATCATCCGGTATCTTACAATCCATGGCACCAATATATGGATGAAGTGCTTCTGCTCCCGTCTGTCTTGCTTTCTTTATGCACTCTTCAAGTGATACATCAAGCATTCCTGTCTCACATTCAGGTGCAATATCTTTCATCATGGCAACTGATTCAGGTAAAAATGATGAATATACAATATACTTTTCCATCTTATTATCCTTAACAAGTTTATGAGTCGCAGTCTCTATGCCCTCATATCTTATCACACTTGTCTTAAGCTCAATATTTATCAATAATCCATTTTTTTCACAATAAGGTCTTAAACAGTCTAATACTTCCTGTAATGTAGGAATCCTTATCCCCTGTTCACATACATTAAGCTGTTTTAATTCTTCTAATGTATACTCACATACCTTCTTATCTCCATCTGTTACACGGCTTACATTCTCATCATGGAATACAACTATCTGCTTATCCTTTGTAAATTGCACATCAAGCTCTATCCCCTTTATTCCCTGTATCTTAGCCGCCGCCTCAAAAGCCTCAAGTGTATTTTCAGGATATTTCATGGAGCATCCCCTGTGAGCCCATATAAAAGGGCGGTCCAATGTTTCTGCATGTTTTAAAAACTCATCATTCTTCTTCTTCCATAAAGGCGTATTCCACTCAAGGAAACTTTCCATAACACCTGCCATTGCAATACTTTCATCCGGCATAATCCCTATTGATAATACACCTGACTCTGATGCTGTATCTAAAGGGCTTTCATCAGTATTTTTCAAATTGTCTGATATATCATGTTCCCTCTTCTTAATTATCTCATATACAAATATAGCCAGCTCATATTGCAGTCCTGAACTCTCATACGGATAATTATATTGTTCTATCCTGCTGCTATCCTCATATCTTACAACGAACTTCTTTGTCATCCACCATGGAGATTCTGCTAATATATACCCTTTTGTTCCTGATATCAGAAGCTGTCCTTCTGACTTAACACCAAGTCCTGTTTTTACTGTTGCCATACCATCAGAAAATGTCAATTCTGCCTTAGTATATATATCAGCTCCATTTTCTGCTCTCACAGACTTAAACTGTACATCCCTGATATCTGTACCCATAAGTTTTACAACCGGTAGAAGCCCATAACTACCAAACTCTAACATACTGCCATTATATACCGGATTTTCATACTCTCTTGTATTAATATATGTTAATCTTGTAAATGCCGCTTCAACATCAACAATTCTTCCGATTCTACCACTTTGTGCAATATTTAACAATTCATTAAAGCCAGGACAATATGCCGTCTTAACCGCTTCTTTCAAAACAAGCTGTTTTTGTTGTGCAAGTTCAAACAACTCATGCGCTTCACATTTCTTTAGTGCCATTGGCTTTTCACAAAGCACATGTATTCCCTGCATAAGCATATATTTTGTATATTCATAATGTGTTTCATGTGGTGATGCTATATATACTGCTTCAATAAGTTCTGATAATTCATCTATACCATCAGTATAAACATCTATATTATTCCTGTCAGCAAATTTTTGCGCACTATCTATATGTGGATTATATACACATACTACTTTCACATCAAGGTTCTGTAATGCTGTATCCATAAACCTCTGGGCTATTCTTCCTGTTCCTATAATACCAATTCTCATATCAATCCTCATTTCTGAGCAATTTGTGTGAAGAGACGAAGAAAACTTCACGCAGGTAATTTTTCTTCCGTCTTCGGAAGCTATTTGTTCTGCTCAGAAACAAACAGCCATAATTTATCCACATATCTGTTCTTTCATATATTCGCCAATAGAATATATAGTCTTTAATACCGGTTCATTCATTCCCTTTGGGAAACTGTTTATACATGGAAATGTTTCAAAACTAAGTGTCCCATCGAAACCAATCTCTTTTAAAGCCTTATATATTCCATTCCAATCCTGCCCTTGTGTATCACACAACCCAAATGTATATGGCATCTGATGAAGATCTCCAACAGCATCATTTTCATGGAGATGCAATATTTTAAGTCTGTTACCCATTCTTTTTATAAAATCATAAGGGTCTCTTCTTACAAGCTGGAGATGTCCCATATCAAGACAGAATCCAAATAACTCCTCTCCGGCATACTCATTTAATGTATCAATATAATCAATGGCTTCATTTGGGTCTGCACACACACCTTCAACAAGTCTCTGTCCTATACCCTCGTACAGATTCTCAAAACATATCCCAACCTTGCATTGCTTTAACATTGGAATTAACATTTTAAAATATTCTATATTGGTATTTTTCTCCTTATCTTTCCCATAAATGTACTGCATCTTAAATGGATGTATTACAACCCATGGAACACCAAGTGCTTCAGCTATAATTAATGATTTAGGAATAACATTCCCCTGCATATAATCATTCTGTCTGCCTCTGCCTTCAACTCTTACAGGATATGGTGCATGCATCTGTGAAGCTTTTATTCCATATTTTTCCATCGCCACTCTATACTGCAAAAAATAAGTAATAAGGTCATCTACTGATGAATCAAAGAAAGCGTTTACCTTTCCCTCATACAAATCGCTGTTCTTAAGAAAGCAGTCCAGATTAAAATCAACCCTGTCAAATCCGGCTTTTTTTATCATCGCAAATCCATTATCTATACTTTTTTCAGGTATTATTCCTTTTGTCTGTACTCCAATATGCATATATTTTCCTCCGAATTACAAATAATAGTGATCCCAGTAACAGCCGTACCCTACTCCCATGCCATCCAGCTGTTCGCCTATGGCATCATAGAACAGATTGCATATAAGTACCAGTCTGTCCTGCTCTGGTATATTCTTTATCTCATCTGGTGATTTTACTTCAACACCCATTCGTATTTCACCCCAGTTGTCTTTATTATTGTCTGCAAAAAAAGCCGGTTTATATCTGCTGCCCCATTCCTCCATATAATTCTGTGCCATTTTTCCGGCACCAAATAATATTATATGCTTAGCTCTTTTAAGCTTATCTTCAAACTCAAACTGTTCATCCCACTCTTTTTCCATAGCCTTTAGAAGCCCAAACATCGCCGCATGTAATTCAACAGGAGTCCTTTCAAATGTCCCTATTGTATTAAATACAATTTTCCCCTTATAATTCATCCGCACAAGCGAACCTATTATTCTGAACCAGTCAGTGGATAATGTTCCTCTTCCTGTCGTAAAGGTATATGGCATCTGAAACTGCACATGTTCCCCGTCATTATCATTCATATGCATAAGCTTCAGATTACTACTTACTCCTTCAATAAGAGATCTGATATTAATACCTATAATATTCGCATACCCAACATCTATGCATACGCCAAAAAGACTGGTTGCAGTTATATCATTTAAGTATTCAACAACACTATTCAAATCTGTAGAATCTGAAAAATGACCATATAGATATCTGTCATTCTTAACTATATAATTATTTTCAATATATATATCTATCGCATATTCTTTTATAATATCTTTATTTTTATCTGCAATTTCATACAGCTTATTTATCTCATCACAGCCAATAGTACTTATAACCACATATCTGGAATTATTAGTTCTCGCCTTATTCATAACATTCATAAATATATCGCTATCCAGCTTCTCTAATGAAATATATATTCCATCTATATTGATTGAATTATGATATCTGTCATTAATACAATCTACATCCTGATAATCCACTTCAAATATATTAAAATTATTATTTCTTGCAGCTTCCATGTCAAGTTTATGTGTATATTTTATACCTGTTTTAATCATCTTCCAGCCTTTCTAAATTAATATATTGTATATTCCCAATCCCTTCTTACATATATTCTCTATAAGTTTTTCAATATTGAGCCTATATATTTACTTCTTATTTTTTCTTTGTTTCATAAATAATTCTATAAACTCAGCCATAGTAATAGATTCACCAGCCGTCAGCTTGTAATCCTTACCACCAAAGCCATTAATCTTAGATATAAATTCACCTATTTCATACCTCAGACCATCACCTTGGAATCTTGGTTCATAATGCTCTACTAATGATGCATTTTCATATCTTACATCGAATTGTTTCATAAGCCACCACGGTGATGGAGCAATTATATACCCCTTAGTTCCTGATACTACAAGCTGTCCTTCTGTCTTGACAGCAACCCCTGTCTTTACTGTAGCCATTGCATCCTTATATCGTATATTAATCTTAGTATATAGGTCTAATCCATTCTCATCCTCTATACTGTCTATATTAACAGCATCATAATCTTTACCCAATAATTTAATTACAGGAAGCAGTGTACTCGGTCCAAATTCAAGAAATGCGCCTCCATGCTCGCTGTCTGTTCTTTCTCTGGAATTAACATCTGCAAGTCTTGAAAAACATACTTCCACATCCTTGATATCCCCAATCTTTCCACTCTTAGCTACATTAATTAACTGCTGGAATCCTGGACAATATGCTGCTTTTACAGCTTCCATAAGTACAACCTTATTATTCTTTGCAATGGAATAAAGTTCCATGCTCTCTTTCTTAGTAAATGCTACCGGCTTTTCACTTAAGACATGTTTTCCTGCCTGTAGTGCTAATCTGGCATACTTATAATGTGTCTCATTAGGAGATGCTATATACACTGCATCAATATCCTCTAAGAACTCATCAAAGTCATTGCTATATGGCTGTATCTCATACTTATCACAAAACATATTCAATCCCTGTATATCAACCGGATTATATGCACTTGTCATTACAATACCGCTTACATACCTCGACTCGGTAACAAATCTCGGTGCGATTCTTCCCGTTCCTATAACTCCAAGCCTTATAATCTTATGCTTGGAAGCTCTTAACATTGTTGATGATATATTAGGTGTTCTATCAAGGTATACCACCTTACAGAATGAATTAAGATAATCAAATGTACCAACCCAGTCCGACCCCACTGTAAATATATCAACATCATATTTCTGTATATCTTCTATCTTCTGTCCATCATGGTCTTCAACAATAATCATGTCAGCAAAGCCTGTCTTTTTGACATTTTCAATTCTTTCCATAATTGGATCTATTACATTAACCTTACCTCTTGCCTCGTCAAAGTGTTCTGTAGTAACACCAACAATTAAATAATCTCCTAACTCTTTGGCTCTCTTTAACAGATTATAATGTCCCTGATGAAACAAGTCATAAGTTCCATATGTTATAACTTTTTTCATCGGTTTCCATTTGCCTCATATATCATATTTAACTGTTCTTTATAAAAAGGATAATCATGACTTCCGCCGCCAATATACGGAGTCATATAATCATCACCATATTTCTGCCTTAATATCTTATCATACCCAACCGGAATAGGAATTGTTGTATATTCATAAGGTACTTCAATAGCGCTTTCATAATACTCCTTTGGATATACATCCGTTGGTCTTGAGCCTGCATGATCAGGCATCAGCGCAATATGTGTTGCTTCTTCTTCCGTGTACATCATACTTAAGTTTTCCGCAAGTTCTCTTAACTGTACCGGATATGGCCTGTTCACATCAAAATGAACACCACACATCTGCTCAATACCTTTTATAACTTCGTATTGTTCCTGCTGTGTTGCATTGCCATTTTCCAATTCCCCGGCAGTCAGCGTGGCAATTGCAATCAGCCTGCACTGCAGCTCATCTTCTTCCTGTGTGGGTGCAACATAATCCAATGGAAATATATCTATTCCCACGACAAAAGGACAGCCATGGAACTTTTCAAGCCTGTCTTCATCGAAACTTATTTCTCTTCCATTGACTATTCTCGCCAGCATATGTTTCCATCCCTCATCAGTATGGAAATTAACAATCTCGTAATTATCCTTTAATTCTTCCTGAGCTATCTGGCAGAATCTGGTGTAATCTTCACGTTTCATGGTAATATCCATATCATCATCCCACGGAATGAATCCTTTGTGTCTTACCGCTCCAAGCAGTGTCCCCCAGTCAGCAAAGTACTGGATATTATGTTTTTTACATAATGTATCAACATCATGCAGCACCTCAAGCTGTGCCGCCCATGTTTTTTTCATAAGTTTCTCAACATAGAAACTGTTACGAATCTCTCCCTTAAAAAAATCCTTTGGCACGTTCATTTATCTGATTCCCTTCAAATAAAATTCCACAAACTAATAATACATAAACATTTATGCCATCCAATAGCACTTGAAAAAATGTCAATTATTATAGTCTAAAAATTATACTGTTATTAAATATCATTATTTAAAAAGAAAAAGCTGTCGCTTTTCGCGACAGCTCTTCTCTTACCATAGTAGTAATTAAAATTAACCAAGAAGTGAAAGAACACCCTGATTCTGCTGATTTGCCTGTGCGAGCATAGACTGTCCAGCCTGCATAAGAATATTGTTCTTGCTGTATTCAACCATTTCTTTAGCCATATCTGTATCACGGATACGTGACTCAGCTGCAGAAGTATTCTCACTTGTTGTGTTAAGGTTGT
Source organism: uncultured Eubacterium sp. (assembly GCA_900545725.1). Lineage (GTDB taxonomy): Bacteria > Bacillota > Clostridia > Lachnospirales > Lachnospiraceae > Lachnospira. The sequence continues at coordinate 13,907 of URAI01000003.1, read as the reverse complement.
TGATTGTGTGCTCAAGTCTGTTCTGAATAGCACCAAGCTTAGAACGCTGTGTAGATACCTTATCAATAGCCTTCTGAATAGATGTCATTGCTTTACCTGCACTACTAAAGCTTGAAACTTTTAATGAATTAACTCCAAGTGATGATGCGTTCATATTAGAAACAGAAATAGAAATAGACTGACCCTCAAGTGAACCTACCTGAAGCTTCTTTCCTGATAATTTACCATCTAATAAATTCATTGTATTGAACTGTGTTGTAGAACGGATTCTGTCGATTTCGCTTGTTAACTGATCAACCTCTGCCTGGATAGCTGTTCTATCTGTTGAAGTATTAGTATCATTAGCTGCCTGTGTAGCTAATTCATTCATTCTCTGTAAGATAGAGTGAGTCTCATTAAGAGCGCCCTCAGCTACCTGAATCATTGAGATACCATCCTGTGCATTAGAAGATGCCTTATCAAGACCTCTGATCTGGCTTCTCATCTTTTCAGAAATTGAAAGACCTGCTGCATCATCACCGGCTCTGTTAATTCTGTAACCTGATGATAACTTCTCTGTTGACTTAGACTGTGCGCCTGTGATAATTCCTAACTGTCTGTTAGTGTTGGCTGCTGCAAGATTATGCTGTACTACCATAATATTTTCCTCCTTGAATATCCTGTGGCTTCCCTGCCACAATAATTTGATTAGTTCAATAACATATATTTGTTATTGCTATTTATTATATCGGACATTGTTTTATAAACTTTAGTCCGAATATAAACTTTTTTATTTTTCTTTTTATAATCAGACTGTCTTCCTTAATTATAACCTTGGTAAAGTATTAAGACATCTCTTATAATTAAACTATAATTCCCGTAATATCACTTTTTCTTGTCCATAAACTGTGGAGTATAGTCGATATTACTCTGTACCTTATAATAGGCATTCGCCATCTTGGTACTTCTCTTCGCCGTCTGCACATCTGCTTTCATTCTGGCAAACTTCCTGCCTACTGTAACCTTATTCCTTGCCTCCTGTGCCTGTACCTTGACACTAAGGTCGGTCACTGCTTTAATAAGCTGCTGCATCTGCTTAATCTGTTCAGAATATAACTGCTTATTATTACCTATCGAGTCCTTCACTCTTTGGAATAACGCATCAAATCCATCATCCAGTTCAAGAAGCTTATCTATAAGCTGACCTTTTCGTTCTATACTTGAATAAAATGCCTGTTCATCAAAGGCTGCACCGTCAGTTGATGCCATCTGTGCCTGACTTATATTAAGTTCTGATATCTCCTGTAATATATCTCTTTTCATTACAAGACTCTCTATCATCATCTGAAGATAATTATCTGTCATATTAAAGCACTCACCTTCTATGTTATATATAATAACATACCAATTAAATTATTAGTTATAATACAGGTAATTATTGCTCTTGTATCATGCGCATATACTAATCTTTATTTATACTTTTCACACTATTGCTTATTAATAAAGCATAAATATATATATCGTCAATTACTTAGTCTTCTGCATTACCTGCTTCCATGTATCTCTCATGCCTCTTATCTCAACAAGTGCTGCCTCTATATCTTCTGTCTTCTTTGAAATATTAGCATCAACCAGTAAGCTGTATATATATTCATATATCTTATCGAAATCCTTGGCAACAGGATACTTATGATTAAGTGTAGACCTTAATTCTTCTATTATTGCCTGTGCTTTCTTAAGATTATTGTGAACCTTCTGGATATCATTATGTTCAACACCTATAATAGCTATATTACAAAACTTAATAGCTCCTTCATACAATAATAAAGTAAGCTCTCCCGGAGATGCTGTAAGCACCTTATTATTCCCATACTTTGCATATGCCTGCTGATTAATAGCCATGTATATACCCTCTTTTCTCTTTATACGAATATTTATCAATATTATATCGCATAATCAACATACACGCAAACAATTATTATGAATAATTATCTGCGTGTATCTTAATGTGTTATATTATAACATATTACTATAATAATATTCTGATATAGTATATCCTATATTCTTATTTATAACTCATAAAACATTGTATTATGTAAATATCAAAAGTTTAAAATGCAATTATTATTGCACAACTATGCATTTCAGACTTAATATACCTGTTTATCCAAAATATCCTGATAAAGATGACTGCTGTGAATTAAGTTTTGCAAGAGCCGATTCCATCTTAGAGAACTTATTAAAATAATAATCTTCCCATGTAGATATCTCTGTCTCTTTATCCTTAATCTTAGTTGTATAATCAGAGTATTCCTTAGCCATCTCTTTATCATTATATACCTTAAAGGTACTTCTCATCGCTGTACCCTGCATCTTCTTACCTAAGTCAGTATACAGATTATCTGCAAGCTGTGAGAAGAATGATATAACCGCATCCGGATCATTAGCAAGAGCCGCTTTTAACTTATCTTCATTAGAAGCCGATGTACTGTCATCACTATCACCGTCAATGTGTAATACACCCTTTTCATTATCGCCTGATGAGAAATATCCTGCTGTAGATATGCCAAAACTTGATAATGAATATGCCTTTCCATTAATATTAAATGATCTAAGCATATCTGTCTTCATCATATTAGATATTGAACTTAATGTACCGTCTCTTCTAAGAAGTGAAGTCTTAATCTTGTCTTCCCATTCCTTAACCTGATCATCTGTCATTGCTGACTTCTCATCACTTGTAAGCGGTTCATATCCCTTGGCACTTGCAGCATTATAAGCTGTATCTATCTCTTTTATAAGACTGTTATAATCACTTATAAAGCTCTTAATAGAATCATATATACCATCCACATCATTTTCAGTTGATATAGTTACTTCATTATCACCGGTAAGTGCTGTTGCTGTGATAGTAAGTCCGTTAATAGAGAATGTATTAGTATTATTAGTAAATGTAGCACCATTAAGTTCAATTTCTGAATCCTGTGCATATATTCTCTTGGCTGAACTTCCTGATGTATCTGATGATACTCCCAATGTATTAAGTGCAGCCTTATATTCTGCTGTTGTCTTGTCTGAATCAGTTGTTGCACTCTTTACTGTCTCATATGCTTTAACCATCTTATCCGCATAATCTAAATGTTCCTGAGCTTCTGTCTTATAGCTGTTAATCTTAGAAGAGGCATCACTTGATGTAGCTGCTGCTGCCATATCGTATGTATACTTTTCAGTATCAATCTTACCATCAGTTCCTACATACTGTGCCATAGTGCTATTTGCAATAATGAGCTTTCCATTAGTCTTATCTATAGTATATGTTGTATCTGATGCATCACCAAAGCCGGCTTCCTTATACATATCGGTAATAGACTTAGTATTACTTTCAATTGTAGACTCAAGACTTTTAATTTCAGCTGCATTAGATTCCTGAAGCTTCTTAGCTGTATCATAAGTTGATGTATCATTAGTAAGACTTATAACTCCCTTAATAGCCTGAAGTCTTGACTGTTTTTCCGCCTTGGCATCCTCAGAAAGGGTATCATCTTTAAGTTCCTCTTCTAGTTTCGACATAGCATCTGAAAGATTCTTCCTTGCTGCTGCTATTCCTGAACCATCCTCGCCTGCCGTATTCATAAACCCTGTAATATATTCCTCTTTATACTTATCAACCGTAAGGCTTTCCGTTGCAGACTTAATATTGCTAAGATATGTACCTACATTACTGTTAAATGAACTTACATCACTATTATATCTGTTCTTAGCTGCATCATCTACATATGATTTATTATTTACAATGTTCTTATATGGTGCAATTATATTATCAATATTATCAATTGACGTATCAGCCAGCCCTAATGCAGACAGTGCTGTCTTACCATTAGCATCCGAGGCTGTAAGCGAAAACTCATGCTCCGTTCCTGATGTCTTAGAGCTTATAAAGAATCTCTGGTTAGTCTCATCAAAGCTGGCATTAACACCTGCCGACTTAAGCTGTACGATAAGATTATTAACTGTCATATCATCAGATAACTGTATGCTTGTTGTCTTACCCTCAGCAGTAACTTCAAGCTTACCTGTAGAACCCGAACCCATTCCACTAATCTCACTAAGCTTGGTATCACCCTTAATCTTAGTACTGTCTGTCTTAGAACTATCAGCAGAGATTACACCTCCTGTAAGATAACCTGCTGTTGCAAGCTTCTTAACCTTAAGGCTCTGTGTACCTGTAACTGCTGATGTTGATGCATCAACTGAGGCATAATTAGAATTAGATATCTTAGCCTTCTTAAGATTATAATTCTTAGAAAAACGCGATGTGCTTAATGAACCTGTGTAGAATGAATATATCTTGGTATTCATTGTATTCCACTTGTCCTGCTTCCATTGAAGCTTTGTCTGTGCCTTTACAAGATTATCCTTCTGTGTTCTATATCCGGACACCAGTGCTGATACCAATGCTTCTGTATCAAGCCCTGATGACATACCTGAAAGTCTTATAGGCATATTTCATTCCTCCATTCTAACTTATATGATATGCTGTTATAACACCCGGTATAGTACATAAATAAATACATAAATACATACATAAACACAATCAAGTCAATGTACGGCTGCATTACTTATGCATTACCAGACCGGCTGTCTGTATATCTGTACCAGACATAGACAGCATACTAATCCTCATTTCTAAGCAACTTCGTTGCAAAGAGGCGAAGAAAAAATCCGCACAGGCGATTTTTCTTCTGCCATCAAGGACTATTTGATTTGTTCAGAAAAAATAGGCATGTAAAAAATAACCGCATCGGCATTATTTTTCACACTATTATCTCTTCTCATCGACAAGAATACCGGCAATCTCCCATGCTTTCTCAAGCATCTTCAATGCCTTTTCTGATGGTATCTCTTTGATAACTTCATCTGTTTCTTTATCTTTTATTGTTATTGTTACTCTGTGAGTCGGTTCATTATAACCAAACTCTGCAACAGTGTTACGGTTAATAAGCTTATTAATCTCCTTAATATCCTGCATTGTTGCCTGAGCCTGCTGTCCAGAATTATTATCCTCCTGATTACCATTCTGACCACCATTATTAGCTGCACCCTCGCTTGTCTTAGCAACCACCTGTGTCTGCTGGTCTGCTGTCACACTGACTGCATCTGATGCTGAACTTGTCTTAGCAACATTCTCAACCGGCTTAGCGGCTGTAACTGCCTGACTCTGAAAATTGTGAGCTCCTACTGCTCCCTTAACTGCTTCAATTCCCATTGTATCCACCTCCGTGTGAAATAATAAAAATTTTCTCTAATATTGTAATATTATTAAATTAACCAATTCCTGATACATATAAATGTTATAGGAATCTTACGCCTGTATTATACCAGGCTGTTCAAGGCTTATTTATAATGCCTTCGGCTAAAATAAGACTCACTTATGAGCTTTATGTTTTAAAAGATAAGCTGTATAACTTATCCAATATTAACCCTGTCAAGAAATATATCGGAAATAAACACCGAAAATTAACCCTTTATGCCAGCTGTTTTCCATGTTTTACCGCATATTACATACAATCTATTACTTCTTAAACAGCTTCTTAAGGCTCTCTGCATCGGGTGAAGCGGTAACCGCTTCCTTGTTGGCCTCCTGTATCTGGATATATACTTCTTTTCTATATACCGGCACTGACTTAGGTGCAGATATTCCAAGCTTTACCTGATCTCCCTTAATGTCAATTACCTTAATCTCAATATTATCATTAACTATAATCGCCTCGTCTTTTCTTCTCGATAAAGCAAGCATATCTACTCACCATCCTTTCCAGACTGTTCCTTAAGATAGTCATAGATTGGATATCTCACAAGATAATCTTCATTTTCAGCAATCAACTGGACTGCCTTTAATGTATCTGCATTAATAATAATCGGTGCTTTAAGATTACATGTCATCTTTGTAATGTCATGTGGCACTGTCATTGTAACAAATATTAACAGATGTGCATTATCAATATCATCACTTCCAAGACACTTAAGCATCTCATCATCTGCTACCGGATTATAATCAGGCTTCACATATTCAGGCTTCAATACCGGAAGTGCAAATGCAGCCTCTTCCATTGACTGTAACCACATCATGGCCGAATCTGACTTTTCCTCTGAGTCTGCATCGTATATGAGTGTATACTTTTTATAATCCTGAAAACCTATTATTCCATTGTCAAATGTAATAATCTTATCATCTGATATATCTATAGTTCCGAACTTTTCTGTATTAATTCTCACTGATTATCGCACCTTTCCGCTATCTGATATAAATATCATGATTATAGCTTATTTTCTAATTTGCATTTCCATGCAGCTTATAACAATTTATACAACTTTAAAAATGCATGGATATTTTTAATTTTAGAAAACAGAAACCAGTTAATCTCTGGCTCCATACTATCTAAATGTTATAACATATTAATCGGCATATCTTATAAGAAGTCAAGAAGTGTCTGCTGAACTACTTTACTTGCTGCTGAAAGTGAAGCATTGTATACGAGCTCGGCTGATGCATAACCGATTACAACCTCTTCAAGATCTATATCTTCATTATTAGACTTAAGTGACTTAAAATTAGTCTTCTGCTCTGTAACACGGCTCTTTGTCAATGTAAGTCGTGACTCTCTGTTACCTACATCTGCCTTAGCAACTGAATTCTGCTGCTGATATGACTTCATCTGCTTAACACCATTTTCAAATGCCTCAGTCATATTATTCTTTGCAAGGTCATATTGCTTATTGAGTCCTTCAAGCATCGAATTAAGAGTACTCTGTGAAGTCTTATCACTATATCTTTCTTCACTCATCATTGACTTAACCTGTGATATCTGTGCCTCAATATCAAGTACATCATTAACAGAAGTGACAAGAGAATCTATATCTCTTCCAAGATATATATTAAATGCCTCATCTGCCTGTGTATTAATCTTTAGCTTCTGTGAGTAGTTGACATTATATTCAATTGCCTCATCCTTCTTCTCATATGTAACACCTGTATTATTATCAATACAGTTATAATACATCGTAGGATTAAGATCCCCCTTCTGGAAATTGTCTTTAGTATATGAAACAGAGAATTTATTACTCTCATATACGTTGGAATAAATATCAGCTCCAAGAATAATCTCACCTGTTGAACTGTTAAATATTATCTCATTATCTTCCGGTATGGCATTATCATCTTTAGTCGTTCCAAGTACTACCTGCTTACCCTCTGTATCTGTAAATGTAAACTTTCCATCAGCATCACCTGTTACCGTCTGTGTATCCTTAACAACCGGATTGCCGTTGTCATCCTTTTTAATATTGCCATCATCATCAAGTTCATAAGTTGTAACCACCGCAGAAGTTCCATCCTCTGACACCTTAATATCCGTATTATTATATGTCATATTAAAGCCTGTATCATGTACTCCGGTATATGCTGTCCTTAATGTATGGACAGTCTTTACATTGGGAGTTACAATATTACCATCGGCATCCTTATGAAGATTAAGATTCATAATATCATCATTAGTATATGAATTAGTATATGCTTTCTTAGTTGTAAGATAACTTCTATTAAAATCCTGTGAAATTGTATAGCTTATATTCTTAGCATCGTCATCTGACTGGTATGTAAGCGGTGTATCTGTCTTATATCCGGTAAATACATATCTTCCGGCATATTCAACATCTCCCTCTGCATAAAATGCTTCCTTTAACTTACTAAGTGTCTCACTGATAGTCTGTCTTTGCTCAGAAGAATATGAATCAGTAGCACCCTGCTCACAATATCCATATAACCGTGTAATTATTGAATTACCTTCATCTAATGCACCCTCCGTCGTATCAAGCCATGAACTTGCATCAGGGATATTCTTGTCAAGATACATAGATACCTGATCAAGACTTGTTCTTAAACGTAATGCTCTTATCGCAATAATAGGATCCTCTGATGGTCTGTTAATCTTCTTCTGTGTTGACATCTGTGTATTATACTTATTAAGAAGCAGCTTATTAGTCTGAATATCTGCCATGTTTGTATTAATCATCATCTGATTAGTTATTCTCATATATTAACACCTGCTGTTACAGCTTATCCTTTCTATTAATAATTAATTATAATCCTGTCTGATTAATGAGCCTGTCGTATAATTCATTCATCACTGACATCATCTTAGAATTAAGATTATATGCCTGCTGATATTTCATAAGATCCATAGCCTCTTCTTCTGTATCAACACCCATTACTGAAAGTCTCTGATTATTTATAGTCTTTTTAAGGCTCTGATAATTAATCTGCATGTTAGTTGCCTTACTTGAATCAATAGATACGTCACTGACCATACTTTCAAGGAAATATGCACCTGTACCACCGTTATATATCTTCTGGCTCTGTAATGCGCTTATCTTCTCCATAAGTGTCGCATCCGACTCACCTGCCGATGCCGTAGCTTTCACAGGAAGTCTTGTATTATCATCTATTATGTTTCTGTTTACACATATATTCTGCGCATTCATAACGCCTGTGCCTGCTGCCTTAAATAATGCTTCACCCGGCTGTCCATCTTCTGTATATCCTGATGTCATAACTTTATTAACAGAATCTGAGAATATCTGTACAAACTTATTAATCTGTGAAAGATAATATGGAACGCCTTTATAATTAACGTTGCTTCCTTCCTTTGTTACAACCTCAAGTGTTCTATTACCATCGCTGTCTGTTACCTCATTGCCGTCTGCATCTACAGCAATCTGCTCATAGCCGCCATTACAGCCATCTCTCACATCTATAAGTCCCTTTAATGTTCCTCCAAGTGAACTGCTGTATATGTTAAAGCTTCCGCCATTTTCCCACTGTATATCATAAAGGCCATCAACATCTGATTCATTACGTTTGTTGCCATCTGCTCTTGCAACAACCTCAAGGGAACGATGGGCATAAGAATTAACTATTGCCTGTCCATTAATATATACATTGTATTCTGTAAGTCCGTTACCTATACTTGTCTCTGACACTGATGTATTAACAATCTTAGAAAGATTATCAACAAGTACATTACGCTGATCTCTTAAATCATTAGCATTACCATAACATGCCTCTATATGATTAATCTGCTTATTAAGTGCTGCAATGTTCTGTGCAATGGTATTAATCTCATCAACCTGTGACTTAACCTCACTATTAATATCCTTCTGCACATTCTGCATATTGGTATAGAGCGTATTAAAATAATTTGCAAGGCTTGTTGCCTTATTAATTAATGCATTCTTAGCAGAACTCTCACCCGGCGTAAGTGTAAGCTGGTTGACAGCCGCATAGAAATCGTTATATTCCTGACAATACCCTTTAAGTGAAAATTCATTGAAATAATCTTCAATCCGTGTCATATAATTATACTTATTAGAATATTCACCATATAAAGCCTCGTTATTACGATACTTATCATCATAATAAGAATCTCTTAACTGGTTAATATCTGTAACATCAACACCTGCACCAAGTGTTCCATATCTTGCATGTGTTCTTATCGCTTCATTGGCTTTAACAGTAACCGTCTGTCTTGAATATCCCTTTGTATTAATATTGGCTATATTATGGGCTGTAACATTGACAGAAGTTGAAGCTGCCTGAAGTCCTGTATATGCTATTGTTAATCCAAAAAATGTAGATGCCATATCCGGTCCTTTCTATATTTGTCCTGACTTAATCTGCCAGATGCAAATGTATACGAGCCATAAACAAAAGTAATTTATCCTTAATGCTCTTCTTTATCTGCTCTTTCATAAATTGTATAATATATTATTTTACTTTCCAAGTGATGTTATAAGATGTTCTGTCATCTCATCAACAACATTAATATATCTTGAAGCTGCATTATATGCCTGCTGATACTTAATCATCTTCTCTAACTCTTCATCAGAAGCAACACCTGATATCTGCAGTCTCTGGTCATCATAACCCGTTACCATCTTCTGCTGGTTGCTTGTGTAATTATCAAGCACCTGTCCGACCATCGCAAATTCACCAATAAAATCACTGTAAAAATCACCGTAATTAGTTATTGAATAATCTTCCGGATTAAGTGATGCAAATTTCTTATCCCAAAGATCTACAAGCTCCTGTGCCTTTGAGAAATCTTCTTTACCGTCCTTTGTCACAAGCGGTATCTTATCAATATTCTGTGAAGCTGTAGGATTAACAGAAATATTACCAAGCGTATATAATGATAAATCGCCTCTTTTATTGATATTATTTCTCAGATAGATAGTTTTGCCATCTGCATCTGTTGTCTTTATATATCTTTCCGTTTCATTTCTTGAGAACAGTTCACAGCCTACTGTCTTATCTGCATCCATTCCATATGAGGTCTTATCCATATCAAGAAATGCATATGTATATTCATCTACCGGCTCTGCCTGCTTACCATTCATATCTGTATAAAGCTTTTCGGCTGAATCATATCTGTATACTGCATTCTCTCCCTCTCCTGATACAAGAACACCTTTAACAGTCTTACCCTGATGATTATATAATACAGCATGTGTTGAATTATTATACTTATAATTAACTGCCGTAAGTTCATTGCCATTTGCATCAAGTAAGGCATCTGTAGTTGTCTGTGTCTTTTCAGGGCAGAGTACATTATTGATATCTTCAACAAGACCATTTACCAGCTTATCAAGTCCTGACATTGCACTTAATATTGCTGATGGCTCGATATACTTATTATAATAATCCTGCTTTGTCTGATATTCCTCCATCGCACTATTATATGCTGCTTCTCCTTGTGGAGTATTAACATCATAATCTGCTGCATTGGGCTTAACCGGAACATCTGTATAATCTGCCGAGCCATTACCTCTTGCAATAATTATTCCCTTAAGCTTACCTGAGTCTGTATTATTATAATTATTAGCCTTAGATAAATCCTCATTAAATACATCATTATTATCAAATGCCGGCCATGTCGGTATTAATAAACCTCTGTCATTGCTTATTCTCATTGACATATGGTTTACAAGTCCTTCTGTTACAAATGGTGTACCCTCTGCATTGACAACGAGCTTGCCCTCGCTTGTATAATAATAGTCAACATTAATATATTGACTTAATTCATCAAGTGCATTATCTCTCTGGTCTCTTAAATCATTCGCACTCTCAACACCTGCACCTTCGATATCAAGGATTCTTTTATTAAGATCTTTAATCTCATCACCCAGAGAATTAATCTTATCGACCAGATTACTTACCTGTGCATTAAGTGTTGTCTGATAAGCATTGAGCTGCTTGTATATTGTATCAGATCTTGTCATAAATGCCGTTGCCTGCTGTATAACTGATGTTCTTGCAGTTGTACTTGTAGGATTCTTGCTAAGCTCGTTGATTGCTTCCTTAAGGTTATTAAGAGATTCCTGATATGTAACTCCCTGAAGTTCTCCGAATAATTCCTCAACTTCCTCTACTGCCTCATACTGGCTCTTATAATAACCCAGTCGTCCGTTAGATGAGCGGTATGCATCATCTACAAATTCATTTCTCACTCGTCTTATATCTTCGATCTTTACACCCAGACCATACTGTTTGGTGCTAAGACCGCTTCCTATCGGAAGGTATGTCGCTGTTGCAAAACTTGTCTGCTGTCTTGTATAACCTGTTGAATTAATATTAGATAAATTATGTGCTGTTGTATTAAGGGCGGTCTGTGCCGACTGCAAACCGCTTACACCTATATACAAGCTGCCCATTCCATTAGCCATTACTACTCCTTATCTGCCCTGGTTGCCCGTCCGTAAGCCCTGGCAATCTTCACATCCTTTGAAGACTCTTATATTATATATAGATTAGATTCAAACTACTCTCGTAGAACATATATATCAGCCGGAGATTGAACTCCTGCTGCAAACAGTATTGTTCTCTCCCTATAGAGAAATTAGGCATCACAGATGAGATACCAGATACACTCTACTGCTTCGCATCAAATCGTCCTGATACAGATGCGCTTCCCTGCTCATATGCTGCATTGTCATAATTGTTAGTCTGTGGTCCGAGAATAATGCTCTTTGCAAGATTCATCTCAAATTCTATCATATCCATTGATTCCTTTAAGAGTGACTTATTATTCTCGTTAATCTTTACAAGACTGTCTATTGTCTTTTTCAGCTTCATATGTACCTCTGACAATGCATCATGTTCTTTAGGTCTCTTTCTTAATATCTCAATTATATCATTAACCCTTATTCCCTCAGGTGATAAATTGAGCACCTTACATATGTCACCTACATTATTACGGCGCTGTAATTCAAGCTTATCAAGAACATCAATCTGCGCCTGTTCTTTAACTAATATGTCCTGAAGTCTGTCAATGTCACTATTGACTATAGCATCTGTCTTTTCCATGGATATATCCAGCATCTTCTCATATTCGGTATTCTCTGAATCCAGAATATCTATTAATGAATCTATTAAACTTGCCATATATCCCTCCGTACTTAAAATGTCAATGTTGACTTGTTATTAATAAGCTTATCTGCTATCTTGGCCGCACTTACATTATATGTTCCTGCAGCCATCATAGCCTTAATATGTGCCACCTTATCTTCTCTTATATCAGGTGCTGTATCAACTGCCGTCTTAGCAGTCTGATAAGTCTTAGCTGTCTCGGAAAATTCTATTCTGTCACTTGTATCCTTAACATTCTTATTCCTGTTACAAGCTGTCTGTTTATTAGTCTGATATACCTGACTTATCGCATTATAAGCATCAATACGCATGATTGCCGCCTCGCTTTCCTATTATCAAAATGGCATATTATTATGTCATTAATCTGTCTTATGTATTATTTTATTAATTATCTGTGAAATGTATCGGTAGATTTTATCATTTTCTTAACCCTGTGCAATTAGTAATTGTTATTTCTACCACCCGGTAATGAAAATATTGATTGTTCATTGCCAAGTCTCCTCAAAATATAATACTGTGAATGATTTACAGAACATATTTTATCACACATTCTGGTGAAATTCTGTGTAAATACCTTCTAATAATAAAAAATAATGAAAAACATAAAGAAGTAATTATCTTCATTATGGCAATACACTTTAACTCCTGAAATTACTTGATAACGGACAGATTAGCATGGCTATCGTAGAGGGAAATTATCCAAAATGAATTATTCACACAAAAAATACAGCACAAACGACCATATAGCCGTCTGTGCTGCATCACATATTTTTACGCCAGATTCTTCTCGCCTTCATTTTGTTTCTCTCCCGCAAGTCTCATAACTTCCTTCCATGCCGGTGAGAACAGATAATAACCTATCATTGCAAACATTCCAAAACTGAAAGATATTGGAAAACACAGCATTACCCATGTTCCATCAAAATATCTGTTAATAATATATGCACTTGGAATTCTGACTGCCCAAAGCATCAGAATATTAACAATGGTCGTATAACGCACCCTTCCTGTTCCATTTACAATAGATATTATACAATTAAAAATGGCATAGAACCACTGGGAAAGCAACATGACAACAACATGTCTGCTCGCATACATCAGCACCATTTCATCTGATGAAAAGAAACGTATCAACGGTTTATGTATCATAATGAAAAATAAGCCACAGCCAAGGGTAATAAGTCCGGAACATATTGGAATTTTCCAGTGTCCCTCCTTAATTCTATCATATTTTTTTGCACCGTAATTCTGCCCTGAAAATGTAGTGGCTGCCGAAGACAAGCCGGTAATTGCTATATTGGAGCAGCCCGTAATTCTTCCTGCTACTGCACCCCCTGCCATAAATACGGCGCCCTGGGAGTTATTAAAGGTCTGTAATGCAACATGTCCTAATGAATACAGCGAATTATTAAGTCCGACAGGCAGACCAATTGCCAGGATATCC